>JASLAP010000147.1 GCA_030147065.1 Pseudonocardia sp.
CGCCTGCCCCACTCTCCCCCCCCCCCGCGGCCCCGGGGGTCCGCACCCCTCACAGGCCCCCCCTGCAGCACGCACCGCCCGGAGGTCCCGTTCGTGTTTTCCGGGGACGGGCGGGTGGGGCGTCGGGAGCTCGGTTCGGGCTCGGATCGGGCTCGGCTCAGGCGAAGGCCTCGGCGTGCACGGGCTCGCGGCTGTCGAGGTGTACGAGTTCGATCGCGACCGACCCGCACGGGCAGCGGCGGTAGCGCACCCACCCCTCGGACGTGTGGTGCGTGGACAGCACCCGCGCCTCGTCGATGGGCCACCCGCAGCGCGCGCACCGCGGTCGCGCGCTCTCCTCCCGGTAAGCTGTGTTCACGCTTCACATCTTACACCCCGGACGCCTGGGAGTAATGCCCCAATGGACTTCATCGGTTACCGCAGCGACGCCCTCGGGGCGGCCGTCGAGTTGGTGAACGCGATCACCCCGGCGCGCGGCACCGCCGCCGGGGCGTCCGCCGACCCGGACCGGATGCGCGCCGCGCTGCAGGCCCACGGCTACCTCGCCGAGCGCGAGCCGGACGCGGTGGAATCGCCGCTGCGGGCCTGGGCGCGCCGGCTGCGCACGGTGTTCGACGCCACCGAACCGGACGCCGCCGCGGCCGCGGTCAACGCGCTGCTGGCCGACGTCCGGGTGGAGCCGCACCTGTCCGGGCACGACGGCCAGCCCTGGCACCTGCACTACTCCCCGCCGGAGGCCGGGCTGGTCGAGCGGGTGCGCTCCACCACGGCGTTCGCGCTGGCGATGCTGGTCTCCGAGTACGGCACCGACCGGCACGGCCGGTGCGCGGCCGAGGGCTGCGAGCGGGTGTTCGCCGACACCTCGCGCAACGCGGCCCGCCGCTACTGCTCCAGCCCGTGCGCGAACCGGTCGGCCGTCGCCGCCCACCGCGCCCGCGCCAAGGAGCGGGCGTGAGAGCTCACGCCCCGGCGCGGACCTCCACGCACGACCGGTAGATCTCCACGGTGCGGGCGGCGGCCTGCGCCCAGGCGAAGTCTCGTTCGGCGCGCGCCCGCCCGGCCGTGCCCATCGCCGCGGCCCGGGCCGGGTCGGCGAGCAGGGCGTTGACCGCGTCGGCGAGGCCGGACCGGAAGTCGTCCTCGGCGTGCGCGTCGTAGTGCACCAGCAGGCCGGTCTCCCCGTCGGTCACCACCTCCGGGATGCCGCCGACGTCCGAGGCGACCACCGCGGTACCGCAGGCCATGGCCTCCAGGTTGACGATGCCCAGCGGCTCGTACACCGACGGGCAGACGAACACCGTGGCCGCGGAGAGCAGCTGGCGGACCTCCGCGGTCGGCAGCATCCGGCGAACCCACACCACCCCGGGCCGGGCCACGCTCAGCTCGGCCACCGCCTTCTCGGTCTCCTCGGCGATCTCCGGGGTGTCCGGGGCACCCGCGCACAGCACGATCTGCGCCGCCGGGTCGATGGCGTGCGCCGCGGCCACCAGGTGGCCCAGGCCCTTCTGCCGGGTGATCCGGCCGACGAACACCACGCTGGGCCGGTCCGGGTCGACCCCGGCCGCGCGGACCGCGTCCCGGTCGGGGTCGGGGTGGTAGAAGCCGGTGTCGATGCCGTTGTGCACCACGTGCACCCGGGCCGGGTCCAGTGCCGGGTAGCAGTCCAGCACGTCGCGGCGCATGCCCTCGCTCACCGCGATCACCGCGTCGGCGTGCTCGTAGGCGGTGCGCTCCACCCAGGAGGACAGCCGGTAGCCGCCGCCGAGCTGCTCGGCCTTCCACGGCCGGCGCGGCTCCAAGGAGTGCGCGGTGACGACGTGCGGGACGCCGTGCAGGATCTTGGCCAGGTGCCCGGCCATGTTGGCGTACCAGGTGTGCGAGTGCGCCAGGTCCACCCCGCCCAGCGCGGCCACCATGGACAGGTCCACGCCGAGGGTCTGCAGGGCCGCGTTGGTCCCGTCCAGCCCGCCCGGCGTGCGGTGGGCGTGCACCGCGGCCCCGCCGACGTCGGGGCGCGGCTCGCCGAAGCAGTGCACCTCCACCCCGGTCAGCTCGGCCAGGGCTGGGACCAGGTGCTCGACGTGCACCCCCGCCCCGCCGTAGACGTCCGGGGGGAACTCTCGGGTGAGCAGGCCGATGCGCACCCCGGGACGGTAACCCCTCGGTCGCGTCCGGAGGGCCGTCATCGGGGTGGTTCCCAGCCGGAGTTCGCCGATCGGCCACCGGTTCCGTGTGGCCGCGCGGCTGCTCGGCGCACTAGGGTCGGCCGGGTGATGACTCCGCCGACCGGCCAGGGCTCCACGACCACCGGAGCGGCCACGATCGGACGGTCCTCGTGACGAGCGCCCGGATCACGCCCGCGTCGCGCGGCTTCTCCGCCAACGTCCTGGGCATCGTGCTGGCGGGCGGCGAGGGCAAGCGGCTGTGGCCGATGACCGGTGACCGGGCCAAGCCCGCGGTGCCCTTCGGCGGCAACTACCGGCTCATCGACTTCGTGCTGTCCAACCTGGTCAACGCCGGGCTGCACCGGATCTGCGTGCTGACCCAGTACAAGTCGCACTCGCTGGACCGGCACATCTCCACCACCTGGCGGCTGTCCAGCGTGCTGGGTCAGTACATCACCACGGTGCCGGCCCAGCAGCGGCTCGGCCGCCGCTGGTACACCGGCAGTGCCGATGCGATCTTCCAGAGCCTGAACCTGGTGTACGACGAGCGCCCGGACTACATCGTGGTGTTCGGTGCCGACCACGTCTACCGGATGGACCCGGGGCAGATGCTGGACCGGCACATCGAGAGCGGGGCCGGGGTCACGGTGGCCGGGATCCGGGTGCCGCGCGCCGAGGCCAAGGCGTTCGGAGTGATCAACTCCGACGAGACCGGGCACATCGTCGACTTCCTGGAGAAGCCGTCGGACCCGCCCGGCACCCCGGACGACCCGGACGTGACGTTCGCCTCGATGGGCAACTACGTCTTCACCACCGAGACGCTGCTCGACGCGCTGCGCGCGGACGCCGAGGACGACGACTCCGACCACGACATGGGCGGCGACATCATCCCGCGGCTGGTCCGCCAGGGCGACGCGTACGTCTACGACTTCGCCGACAACGTGGTGCCCGGGGCGACCGACCGCGACGCCGGCTACTGGCGCGACGTCGGCACCCTGGACGCCTACTACGAGGCGCACACCGACCTGGTCTCGGTGCACCCGATCTTCAACCTGTACAACGACCGGTGGCCGATCCGCACCGCCTCGGCGCCGCTGCCGCCGGCCAAGTTCGTCGAGGGCGGCATCGCCCAGGACTCCATCGTCGGCGCCGGCACCATCATCTCCGGGGCCATCGTGCGCCGGTCGGTGATCAGCCCGAACGTGCGGATCGAGGCCGGCGCCGAGGTGTCGGACTCGGTGGTGCTGCCCGGCGTGCGGGTCGGCCGGGGCGCGGTCGTGCGCGGCGCGATCCTGGACAAGAACGTCGTGGTGCCCGACGGGGCGCTGGTGGGTGTGGACCTCGGGCTCGACCGCGCCCGCTACACGGTCAGCCAGGGCGGCGTCGTGGTGCTCGGCAAGGGCGTCACGGCCCTCTGACGGTCCCGGCGGGCTGTGCCCGGGCGGCGGAGCCTCAGGCGGCGGTCTTGACCGCGGCCAGCAGGCCGTTGCCCAGCGGCAGCAGCACCGGCACCAACCGCTCGTCGGCGCGCGCCTGGCCGGCTGCCTCGCGCAGCACGACCGGTCCCGGGCCGTCCGGCTCGCCCGGGCCGGCGGCCACCGCGTCGTCGAGCACGACGATGCCGCCCACCCGCAGCAGCCGGACCGCCTCCTCCAGGTAGCGCGGGTGGTCGCCCGGCTCGGCGTCGACGAACACCAGGTCGTAGCCGCCGTCGGTGAGCCGGGGGAGGACCTCCAGGCCCATCCCGTTGATCAGCCGCAGCCGGGACGGCCCGTGCCCGGCCGCGGTGAACGCGGTGCGCGCGGTGCGCTGGTTCTCCGGGTCGACGTCGATCGAGGTCAGCACCCCGTCCGGGCTCATCCCGCGGAGCAGCCAGAGCCCGCTCACCCCGGTCCCGGTGCCGATCTCGACCACCGCCCTGGCACTGATCGTGGCGGCCAGGAACCGCAGGCCGGCGCCGGCGCCGGGGTCGACCGGCACGCAGCCCAGCGCGGCCGCGGCGGCCCGCGCGTCGGCGAGCACCTCGTCCTCGACGAGGTAGTCGTCGGCGTGCGCGCGCAGCGACCACGGGTCCACGGGCCCGTCCGGGTGGCCGGTCATGGTCGAGAGGCTACTGCGCGACCCGCCCGCGGCCCGGGCAACCTGCCGGGCCGCGGTTCACAGCTTCCTCTCAGACCGTTCTCACCCGTCCTTCACCGGGATGCGGCACCGTGGTACGCATCGGTCGGGGTCGTCGACCGGTGGGGGCGGGAACATCCCGGGCCGGCCCTTCGTTCGGCGGTTGGCACGACCCGCTGCAGGAGGTGCGACCCCAGATGATCGAGGGCCCCGTCACGGCGCCGAGCGGTGCCGTGCTGCCCGGCGACGACGCCGAATGGACGCCGCCGAGCTGGGACGAGGTCGTCCGGGAGCACGCCGACCGGGTCTACCGGCTCGCCTACCGGCTGACCGGCAACCCGCACGACGCCGAGGACCTCACCCAGGAGACGTTCGTCCGGGTGTTCCGCTCGCTGGCCTCCTACCGGCCCGGCACCTTCGAGGGCTGGCTGCACCGGATCACCACCAACCTGTTCCTGGACATGGTCCGCCGCCGCTCCCGGATCCGGATGGAGGCGCTGCCGGACGACTCCGACCGCATCCCCGGGCTGGGCCCGGAGCCCGAGCAGGTCTTCTCCGACACCCACCTGGACCCGGCCCTGCAGGCCGCGCTCGACGAGCTGCCGCCGGAGTTCCGCGCCGCGGTCGTGCTGTGCGACGTGGAGGGTTTGTCCTACGAGGAGATCGGGGCGACGCTCGGGGTGAAGCTGGGTACGGTGCGGAGCAGGATCCACCGCGGCCGGGCGGCGCTGCGCGGTGCCCTGGAGCGACACCGGGCAGCCGCGGCGCCGGCCGCGGAGGCGACGGCGCTGGAGGAGGTTTCCGGGTGAGCGAGGGGCGCTGGCGGATCTCGGTGACCGCCCCGGACTGGGGCGAGGACCACCTGAGCCCGGAGGCCGTGGTCGCCTTCGTCGACGACGAGCTCGACGCCGGCCCCCGCGCCCGGGCCACCCGGCACGCCGCCCGTTGCCGGGAGTGCGCCGCCCAGGTGGTCGCCCAGACCCAGGCCCGGGTGGCGCTGCGCACCGCCGCCGGCCCCCGGCTGCCGTCCTCGCTGCTGAGCTCGCTGCGCTCCATCCCGCAGCAGACCGACCTGCCCGCCGCGCCGGCCGACCTCGCGGTGAACCAGGACGGCCAGATCGTCTGCCGGTCCCGGCCCGAACCCGCCCCGCGCCGCCGTCGTCCGGCCGGGTCCTCCTCGGCGTCCTCACCGGTGTCCCCGTCAGCGTCGCCGACGCTCTCGTCGATGCCCCGCCCGGCGACGGCCGCGGCGGCCCTGGGCGTGCGGCCCCGCGAACCGCAGGCACCGGACCGTGGTGCCGACCTCGACCCGGCCGACCGCCCGGCCGGCCTGGCCGCGGCCCCTCCCGAGCACGGCCACCGCCCCGGGCGGATCCGGGTGGGCACCGGCATGGCCGTGTCCGGGCTCGCCCTCGGAGCGCTGGCCTTCGGGGTCACCGCGGCCGCGCCCTCGATCCCGGCGCCCTCGGTCGAGCGCGGCGTGCTCGGCGGTGCCGTCCTGGGCGGTCCGGGCGGCGGTCCGGCCGGCCTGGCCGACGCCCGGCTGCGGCTGGGCACCTCCGGGCGCCCCGACCCGACGCCGGGCGTCGTCGACCGGGGAGCCCTGCGCGGCCTCTGGTAGCAGCGGCTACGCGGACTTCACCGCGCGTGCGGCAGGCTGGGATCATGACGGAGCGGGAGTCCGGTGAGCCGCCCCGGCTCGCCCCCCGTCCGCTGGAGCGACCCGAGGTCGACCCGCAGAGCGCGTCGGTGTTCGGCCGTCCCCCCGGGGTGGCCGGCGGCTTCGTCGCCCCGGCCGGCCGGCCCTCCCGCCCGGTCCCCACCGCCGCGCCCCCGCCGCCGGCCCTGACCAGCGCGTTCGGGCGTCCCCCCGGTGCGGTGCCGACCCTGCAGCGGCCGCCGAACGGTTCCCCCGGCCCGCGCGCGGACGAGCCCGATCCGTTCTGGGACGCCGAGGAGGCCAATCCCTGGCGCGACCCGGAGAGCCCGGTCGGCCTCGGCCCGCCCGCGGTCGGCGACGACACCGCCGAGCCCGCGCCGCGCCGCGAGGGTGCCCGGCTGAGCCTGCGCGAACTGCTGTTCGGCCGCCGCGTCGAGCCGCGCGCGCTGGCCCTGCTCGGGGTCCTCGCGCTGCTGGTCGGCGCGGCCGGCGGGCTGGTCGGCCGGCTGAGCGCGGAGGGCGCGGCCAGCCTCACCACCCCGGACCCGGCGATCGCCCAGGCGGTCGCGGCCAAGGAGCGCCCGCCCGGCTCGGTGGCCGACATCGCCGCGCGCACCGTCCCCGCGGTCGTCTCGATCGAGATCCGGGTCGGCGAGGAGGGCGGGACCGGCTCCGGGGTGGTCATCGACCCGGCCGGCTACGTGCTGACCAACAACCACGTGATCGCCCCGGCCGCGGAGTCCAGCGGGTCCCAGGTGGAGGCGATCTTCCACGACGGCACCCGCAGCGCCGCGCAGATCGTCGGCCGCGACCCCAAGACCGACCTGGCCGTGGTCAAGGTCGAGGTGGCCAACCCGGTGGTGGCCACCATCGGCTCCACGGCCGACCTCGCGGTGGGCGACGGCGTGCTGGCCATCGGCTCGCCGCTGGGGCTGGTCGGCACGGTCACCGACGGCATCATCAGCGCGCTCAACCGCCCGGTCCGGCTGGACGCGGCCGGCACCGACTCCAACGCGGTGATCGACGCGATCCAGACCGACGCGGCGATCAACCCCGGCAACTCCGGCGGTCCGCTGGTCGACTCCACCGGCGCGGTGGTGGGCATCAACACCGCGATCCGCAGCCTGGGCGAGGGGGAGGGCGGCTCGATCGGGCTCGGCTTCGCCATCCCCATCGACGACGCCCGGGAGATCGCCGAGGAGCTGATCCGCACCGGCGCGGTCACGCACGCCGAGATGGGCGTCAACGCCCGCTCGGTCAGCGACGGCACCACCGACGGCGCCCAGGTGCAGAACGTGGTGCAGGGCGGGGCGGCGGCGCTGGCCGGGATCGTCGAGGGCGACGTGATCGTCCGGGTCGGCGAGCGGTCCATCGCCGGGGCCGACGAGCTGGTGGTCGCGGTGCGCGAGGGCGAGCCGGGCGACACGGTGCCGGTCGAGCTCATCCGCGAGGGCCGCCCGCTGACCGTGTCGGTCGTGCTGACCTCGGACTGAGCACCGGCTGAGCACCGACGCACAGGGACCGCACACCCGACTGCCGTAGGCTTGCCCCGGTGTTCGACAGTGTGGGGTGGGGCGAACTCGTCGTCCTGATCGTGGCCGGTCTGTTCATCCTCGGTCCGGAGCGGCTGCCGTCCGCGGCGGCCTGGCTGGGCCGCTCGATCCGCCAGGTCCGCGAGTACGCCACCGGCGCCCGCGACCAGCTGCGCGGCGAGCTCGGTCCGGAGTTCGACGAGCTGCGCAAACCGCTGGACGAGCTGCGCGGCCTGCGCAACTTCAACCCGCGCACGGCGGCCACCCGCGCGCTGTTGGACGACGGCCCCGCGGTCAAGCCCAACGGCTACGCCCCCGGGCCGAGCCTGACCAAGCCCACCGGCAGCACCGCCGGCCCGCCGCCCCCGGCCGCGCCCGCCCCGACCCCGCTGACCAAGAACGAGCGCCCCCCGATCGACCCCGACGCCACCTGACCCCCTCGTGCGTGAGTTTCATGCCCCTGGGCATGAAACTCACGCACGCGCGGTGTGGTGGGTGGTGGCCCGCTGGAAGGCGTGCGCGGCGGTCAGCACCAGGGCGTCGGCGTGCCGGGGCCCGACGATCTGCAGGCCGATCGGCAGGCCCGCCGAGGTGAACCCGCACGGAACGCTGGCCGCGGGCTGCTGGGTCATGTTGAACGGGTAGGTGAACGGCGTCCACGTCGTCCAGCGGCTCCCCTCCCACCCCTCCGGGGCCTCGGTGCCCGCCGCGAACGCCGGGATCGGCATGGTCGGGGTGAGCAGCAGGTCGAAGCGGCGGTGGAAGGCGCCCATCAGGGTGCCCAGGTCGTTGCGCACCGCGCCGGCGGCCAGGTACTCGACGGCGCTGTGGCGGGCGCCCTGCTCGGCCACCTGGACCAGGCCGGGGTCCATCTCGTCGCGGCGGCCCAGCAGCGGTGCCAGCACCGCGGCCGCCCCGGCGAACCACAGCACCTGGAACGCCTCCAGCGGGTCGGCGAAGCCGGGCTCCGCCTGCTCGACGACCGCGCCGAGATCGGCGAACACCGCCACCGCGGTGGCCACCGCGGCCGCCACCTCCGGGTCCACCGCGGCGTACCCCAGCGCCGGGCTGAACGCGATCCGCAGGCCGGCGACGCCGTCGTCGAGCCGGGGGGTGGTCGGCCCGGCCGGGGCCAGCGCCCACGGGTCGCGCGGGTCGGCCCCGCCCAGGACGTCCAGCAGCAGCGCGGCGTCGGCCGCGGTCCGGGTCATCGGGCCGATGTGCGCGAGCGTGCCGAACGGGCTGGCCGGGTGCAGCGGCACCCGGCCGTAGGTCGGCTTGATCGTGGTGATGCCGCTGAACGACGCCGGGATGCGCACCGAGCCGCCGCCGTCGGTGCCCAGGCTGAGCGGCCCCATCCCGGCCGCGACGGCCGCCGCGCTGCCCCCGGACGACCCGCCGGGGGTGCGGGCGGGGTCCCACGGGTTGCGGGTGGTCCCGGTCAGCGGCGAGTCGGTGACGCCCTTCCAGCCGTACTCCGGGGTGGTGGTCTTGCCGACCAGCACGGCGCCGGCCTCCCGGACCCGGGCGACCGCCGGCGCATCGACGTCGGCGGCGTTCCGGTCGGTGGTGCGCGAGCCGCGCCGGGTCGGCCAGCCGGCGGTCGGCAGCAGGTCCTTGATCGAGACCGGGACCCCGTCCAGCGGGCCCCGCGGTTCGCCGCGCCGCCAGCGCTGCTCGGACGCGACCGCCGCCGCGGTCGCGCCCTCCTCGTCGACCAGGCAGTACGCGTTCAGCTCGGGATCGCGCCTGCGCACCCGGTCGAGCACCGCCCGCAGGGCTTCGACCGGCGACAGGTCGCCGCGGCGGTAGCCGGCCAGCAGGTCGGTCGCGGTCAGGTCGGCCGGGTCGGCCAGCCCGGGAGCCGGCGCGCCGGTGCCGGGGCCGCTGACGGGAACGGTCATCGGCGGACGCCTCCGTGGTCGTCGGTGGGGGTGGGGACGTAGCCGCGGGCCTTGTCCACCACGTTGCGCAGCGGGCGACCGGTGCGGTACCGGTCCAGGTTGTCGGTGAACAACTCGACCAGCCGGTCCTGCCAGCCCACCACGTCACCGGACATGTGCGGGGAGACGATCAGGCCGGGCAGGCCCCACAGCGGCGAGTCGGCGGGCAGCGGCTCGTCGGCGAAGACGTCCAGGGCCGCGCCCGCCAGCCGGCCCGACCGCAGCGCGTCGGCCAGGGCGTCGTCCACCACCAGCTCGCCCCGGCCCACGTTGATCACCCGGGCGGCCGGGGGGAGGGCAGCCAGCGCCGTCGGGCCGAGCAGGCCGCGGGTGGCCTCGGTCAGCGGCGCCGCGAGGACCAGCCACTCCGCCCGCGGCAGCAGCCCGGCCAGCGCCGATGCGGCGTGGACGCCGGGTCCGCCGCGCCGGCCGACCAGGTCGACGCGCATCCCGACCGCCCGCAGCAGTCCGGCGATCGCCCGCCCGATCGGTCCACCGCCGACCACGACCGCGCCGCGGCCGGCGATCTGCTCGCTCTCCCGGTGCTGCCAGCGCCGTTCGGCCTGGGCGGCCAGGGTGCCCGGCAGGTCCTTGGCCATGGCCAGCACCAGCCCCAGCACGTACTCGGCCATCGCGCCGTCGAACACGCCGCGCGAGTTGGTCAGCGTCACCGGGGACTCGACCAGGTCGGGGAAGACCAGCCGGTCGACCCCGGCGCTGGCCGCGTGCACCCAGCGCAGCGCGTCGGCCGCCGGCCAGGAGCGCTGCACGGCGTCGGAGGTGAAGTCCCAGACCAGCAGCACCTCGGCGCCGGGCAGCGCCGCGGTCAGCGTCTCGTCGGTGGCGAACCGGACGTCGTGGCCCAGTCCGGCCGGTGGTGCGCCGCCGTGCAGCACGGTGATGCGGGGCGGCGCGGCCCCACCAGCGGAAACGGACAACTGTGCGCCTTCCGGAGGGCCATGTCGACGTTGACACGCTAGGAACCGCTCGTATGATTGTCAACAATCCGCGGTGCGGCGGTCCCCCGTCGGACGGAGCCCTCAAATGTCCAAGCTGCTCCGCATCAGCCTGCCCCGGCGCGGCGTCTCGTGCGTCGCCGAGCTCCTGGAGAAGCAGGCCCCCCGAACTTGCGCGGCGGTGTGGGACGCGTTGCCCCTGGCCGGTCCCGCCCAGCACGCCAAGTACGCCCGCAACGAGGTGTACACGATGGTCCGGCGGTTCGCCCCGATCGGCCGGGAGAACCCGACGGTCACCCCGATCCCCGGCGACGTGGTGCTGTTCGACTTCGCCGGCGGGATGCTGGACGCGGGGTTCAAGGCCGACCAGGGCATCGACCCCGACGAGGGCGCGATCGACCTGGCGATCTTCTACGGCCGGAACAACCTGCTGATCAACGGCGACGTCGGGTGGGTGCCCGGCAACGTCTACGCGACGATCGTGGACGGTCTGGCCGCGATGGCCGAGGCCTGCCACGACGTGTGGCGTTCGGGCAGCGTCGGGGAGCAGCTCGTCTACGAGCGGCTCGACGCGTCTGCCGCCCGGTAGCCGGCCGTGCCCACCGAGCTCTCCGTCGGCCTCGCCGAGCCCGCCCCGCAGCAGGGGATCGGGGTGGTGGCGCCGTTCGACTTCGCCCTGGACCGCGAGCTGTGGCGCTGGGTACCCGAGGACGTCTCGCTCTACCTCACCCGGCTGCCGTTCTTCACCACGCCGATGACCCTGGAGATGGCCGTGGCCTGCGGCGACCGCCGCGCGCTGCGCCGGGCCACGCTGGACGTGCTGGCCCCGGAGCCGTCGGTGGTCGCCTACGCGTGCACCTCGGGCAGCTTCGTCGACGGGGCGTCCGGGGAGCTGGTGCTGCGGCGCACCATGGTCGACGCCGGGGCGCCGGCCGCGTGCACCACGTCCGGGGCCCTGATCGAGGCGCTCGGCCTGCTCGGCGTGCGCCGGCTCGCGGTGGCCACCCCGTACGTCGAGCCGGTCACCCGGCGGCTGGTCGGCTACCTGGCCGAGCACGGCGTGCAGACCGTCTCCTGCCAGGGCCTCGGGCTGCTCGGCAACATCTGGCGGGTCACCTACGCCCAGGTCGTGGACGTGGTCCGGGCGGTGGACACCGACGCGGCCGACGCGCTGTTCATCAGCTGCACCAACCTGCCCACCTTCGACCTGATCGAGCCGCTGGAGCAGGCGCTCGGCAAGCCGGTGCTGACCGCGAACCAGGTCACCATGTGGGCCGCGCTGCGGGCGATGGACCGGACGGCCTGCGGGGGTGGCAGGCTGCTGGACCCGACGCGGGTGCCGACGACCGGTGCGCCCGCCCGACGACCGGGAGCGGCATGACCACGACCGTCGGATTCCTCTACCCGGGGTACTCCGCCGAGGACGACTACCCGCTGGCCGAGCGGCTGCTCGGCGGCGCGGGCGGGGCACCTCGGCTCCCGCTGGTGCACACCGAGATGCGCGAGGACGCCCACCGGGTCGACGCCCTGCTCGACATCGGCGCCGACGACGTGCTGGCCGCCGGCCTGCGCGGGCTGCCGGACCGGCTCGACGCGGTGGTCTGGGCGTGCACCAGCGGCAGCTTCGTCTTCGGCTGGGACGGTGCGCAGGCGCAGGTCGGGGCCCTGGGCCGGGTGGCCGGGGTGCCGGCGTCGAGCACGTCGTTCGCCTTCGTCGACGCCTGCCGGGCGCTCGGGGTCACCCGGGTCGCGGTCGGCGCCACCTACCCCGACGACGTCGCCGAGCGGTTCGTGGCGTTCCTCGCCGCGGCCGGGATCGAGGTGCTGGCCCTGTCCGCGCGCGGGATCGTCACCGCCGCCGAGGTCGGCACGCTGGAGCCCGCCGCGGTGCTCGACCTCGCCGCTGCCGCGGACCGGCCCGGGGCGCAGGCGGTGCTGCTGCCCGACACCGCCCTGCACACGATCGGCCTGCTCGACGCGCTCGACCGCCGCGTCGGCAAGCCGGTGCTGACCGCCAACCAGGTCAGCGTGTGGCAGGGGTTGCGACTGGCCGGCGCGGACCGGCCGCGGCCCGGTCTGGGCGGGTTGTTCGCCGGGGCGGCGCGCTGATGGACCCCGCCGGGCTGGAGGGCCTGCAGCCGGTCGAGCGGCGGTCCACCGCGGCCATCGTCGCCGACCGGATCCGGGAAGCGATCATGCGCGGCACGTTCCCGCCGGGCACCCAGCTCGGCGAGGTGGAGTTGGCGTCCCGGCTGGGGGTGAGCCGGGGCCCGCTGCGCGAGGCCATGCAGCGGCTGGTCGCCGAGGGCCTGCTGCGCAGTGAACGCCACCGCGGGCTGTTCGTCCGCGACCTCGACGAGGCCGACGTGCGCGACGTCTACACCGCCCGGGCGGCGGTGGAGCGGGCGGCCGGGCTGCTGGTGATGGCCGGGGAGCGGGAGCAGGGCGCCCGACGGCTCAGCGCGGCCCTGGCGGCCATGGAGGCCGCGGACGATCCGGTCGCGCTGGCCGACGCCGACCAGGCCTTCCACGCCGAGCTGGTGGCCGCGTCGGGCAGCCCGCGGCTGCGCCGGATGGCCGACGCGCTGCTGGTCGAGACCCGGATGTGCCTGGCCGCGCTGCAGGAGAACGCCCCGCCGGCCGCGGACCTGATCGCCGAGCACCGCGCGCTGCGCGACGCGGTGCGCGACGGCGACCCCGAGCGGCTGACCGCGGTGCTGGAGGCGCACATGGCCGACGCGGTGCAGCGCATCCTGACCCCACCCCGGTCCGGCGCCCCCGCCGTCCCGGCCTGACCTCCGGGCCGTCGAGAACGACGTTGCCGCAGGTTGTGAGCGCTCACATCGACCGCGACGTCGTTCTCGGCGGTTGTTCGGACGGGCGCGACGTGGTTCCCTGTGATTGTCGACAATCGGACAATGATCGAGGAGTGCCCATGGCCCAGCTGTCCCCGGTCCTGAAGCAGGCCACCCCGGTGCGGGTGGCCCGCGGCGAGGGGGTCCACCTCGTCGACACCGACGGCCGCCGCTACCTCGACTTCACCGCCGGGATCGGGGTGACCAGCACCGGGCACTGCCACCCCCGGGTGGTCGCCGCGGCCCAGGAACAGGTGGCCACGCTGATCCACGGGCAGTACACGACGGTCATGCACGAGCCGCTGCTGCGGCTGGTCGACCGGCTCGGCGAGGTGCTGCCGCCGGAGCTGGACAGCGTGTTCTTCCTCAACTCCGGCAGCGAGGCGGTCGAGGCCGCGGTGCGGCTGGCCCGGCACGCCACCGGCCGGCCGCTGGTCGTCGCGTTCGACGGCGGCTTCCACGGCCGGACGATGGGCGCGGCCGCGCTGACCACGTCCGGAGCCAAGATCCGCTCCGGGATCGGGCCGATGATGGGCGGCACCGCGTTCGCCCCGTTCCCCTACGCCTTCCGCTACGGCTGGAGCGAGGACGAAACCGTCGCGTTCTGCCTGCGCGAGCTGGACCGCCTGCTGGTCACCACGGCTCCGGCGGCCGACGTGGCGGCGCTGCTGATCGAGCCGGTGCTCGGCGAGGGCGGCTACGTGCCCACCCCACCGGCGTTCCTGACCGGGCTGCGCGAGCGGGCCGACGCGCACGGCATCCTGCTGGTCGTCGACGAGGTGCAGACCGGGTTCGGGCGCACCGGGCGGTTCTGGGGCCACCAGCACGCCGCCGGGCTCACCCCCGACGTCCTGATCACGGCCAAGGGACTGGCCAGCGGCTTCCCGCTGTCGGGCATCGCCGCGCCGGAGGCGCTGATGGCCCGGGCCCGGCCCGGCTCGCAGGGCGGCACCTACGGCGGCAACGCGGTGGCCTGCGCGGCCGCGCTGGCCACCCTGGACGTCATCGCCGACGAGGGGCTGGTCGCCAACGCCGCCGAGCAGGGCCTGCGGCTGCTGGAGGGGATGCGCAAGGTGGCCGTCGACCACCCGGGCATCGCCGACGTCCGCGGGCTGGGGCTGATGGTGGGCGCGGAGTTCTGCACCCCCGACGGCGCCCCGGACCTCGCCGCGGCCACCCGGGCGCACGCGGCCGCGACCGAGCGCGGCCTGCTGCTGCTCACCTGCGGCCCGCACGGCAACGTCGTGCGGATGATCCCGCCGCTGATCGTCACCGCCGAGCAGGTCGACCAGGCCGTGGGTATCTGGGCCGACGCGCTGCGCGCCGGATGACCGGTCGGACCGGCGCCGGGAAGCCCGGCGCCGGTCCGGCGGTCAGCGGCGGACGGGGGTGATGTTCAGGCTCATCCCGGCCAGCCCGCGGGCCCGGGTGGTGAGCCGGTCGGCCACCGCGTTCAGCGCGACGGCGCTGGCGCAGGTCGGGTCGGCCAGCACGATCGGGGTGCCGGCGTCGCCGCACTCGCGCAGCCGGGTCTCCAGCGGGACCTGCCCGAGCAGCGGCACCGGGGCACCCAGCGAGCGGGTCAGCGAGTCGGCCACGCTCTGCCCGCCGCCGGACCCGAACACCTCCATCCGGGTGCCGTCGGGCAGCTCCATCCAGGACATGTTCTCCACCACCCCGGCCAGCCGCTGGCGGGTCTGCAGGGCGATCGAGCCGGCCCGCTCCGCGACCTCGGCCGCGGCCGCCTGCGGGGTGGTCACCACCAGCAGCTCGGCGTTGGGCACCAGCTGGGCGGTGGAGATCGCGATGTCGCCGGTGCCCGGCGGCAGGTCCAGCAGCAGGACGTCCAGGTCGCCCCAGAACACGTCGGCCAGGAACTGCTGCAGCGCCCGGTGCAGCATCGGCCCGCGCCACACCACCGCCTCGTTGCCCGGGGTGAACATGCCGATCGAGATGACCTTCACGCCGTGCGCCTGCGGCGGCATGATCATGTCGTCGACCTTGGTGGGCCGGGCCGAGGTGCCGAGCATGCGGGGCACCGAGTGGCCGTAGATGTCGGCGTCGACCACGCCGACCGAGAGCCCCTTGGCCGCCATGGCCGCGGCCAGGTTGACCGTCACCGAGGACTTGCCGACCCCGCCCTTGCCGGAGGCCACGCAGTACACCCTGGTCAGCGAGCCGGGCTGGGCGAACGGGATGACCGGTTCGGCGGCGTCGCCGCGCAGGCTGCGGCGCAGCTCGGTGCGCTGCTCGTCGCTCATCACGTCCAGGGTGACCCCGACCGAGCTGATCCCGGGCACCGCCGAGACCGCCGCGGTGACCCGGTTGGTGATCGTCTCGCGCATCGGGCAGCCGGCGACGGTCAGGTAGACGGCCACCTCCGCGCGGCCGTCCGGGGAGATCTCGACGCTCTTGACCATCCCCAGGTCGGTGATCGGCTTGTGGATCTCCGGGTCCTCGACGGTGGCCAGCGCGGCGCGCACGGCCTGCTCGACGGTGGTGGTGTGACCGGTGGTGGACATCAGTGCCTTCCTGGGGCCTTCGGGTGCGGCGGGCCGGCGGAGCGGCCGGGTCGAGGCCGGCGTGCGGCCAGCGGGCGAACCGGGGGCTGGTCCCGTCGCCATGCTACGTCCGCGCCCGGTCCGGACTCGTTCCACAGCACCCGGCTCCGTAGCATCCGATGATGTGACGCACACCGCCGCGCCCGCGGACGCGACCGGCTCCCCCCTCCGCCGGGCGGTGCCGTCCCGGGCCCAGCTCGACTCGTGGCGGTCCTTCCTGCGCGCCCACGCCACCATCACCCGGGCCCTGGAAGCCGAGCTGCTGGCCGAGCAGCAGCTGTCGCTGGCCGCCTACGACGTGCTCGTGCAGCTGGTGGAGGCCCCCGGGCGGCGGCTGCGGATGACCGAGCTGGCCGACGCCGTGCTGCTGTCCCGGTCGGGGGTGACCCGGCTGGTCGACCGGCTGGAGAAGGCCGGGCTGGTGTCGCGCTGCCCGGTCGCCGGGGACGGGCGCGGGGTGGCCGCGGAACTCACCGAGGCCGGGCTCAACCGGCTGCGGACGGCCTCGCGCACGCACCTGAGCGGCGTGATGCGGCACTTCGTGGAGCCCCTGGGCGACGACCTGGCCCCGCTGGAGCGGATCAGTCGTCGACTGGCTGACTGAGCCGCGTCCGGGGCGCCGGCTCGCCGCCCGCCTCCAGCCGCGCGCCCAGCTTGTCCAGCTCGCCGCGCAGGTAGTCGCGGGTGGCGA
>JASLAP010000167.1 GCA_030147065.1 Pseudonocardia sp.
AGGGCACCACCCTGCTGACCGACCCGGAGATCCTGGTCGTCAACGTGGTGGCCGCGCCGACCGCCGAGCAGCTCGAGGCCGAGCTGGACACCGAGGGTGCCGGCGTGGTCCAGGACGCCCCGGACACCCCGGAGGAGGCCGCGGAGCGCGCCGAGGCCGACTCCTCGGACAGCTGATCGTGGCGCCGGGTCCCGCTCTGGTGGTCGGGCTCGGCAACCCGGGTCCGGACTACGCCGCCACCCGGCACAACGTCGGTTTCCGCGTCGTCGAACTGCTGGCGGCGCGGGCCGGCGGTGGCCGGTTCTCCAAGCACCGGACCAACGCCGACGTCCTGGAGGGCCGGCTGGCCGGGCGCAGGGTGGTGCTGGCCAAGCCGCGCACGTACATGAACGTGTCCGGCGGCCCGGTCGCCGGGCTGGTCCGGTACTTCTCGGTGCCCCCGGAGGACCTGGTCGTCGTGCACGACGAGCTCGACCTGGGCTTCGGGGTCGTCCGGCTCAAGCGCGGCGGCGGCGAGGGCGGCCACAACGGGCTGCGCTCGCTCAGCCAGTCCCTGGGCACCAAGGACTACCTGCGGGTGCGGTTCGGGATCGGCCGCCCGCCCGGCCGCCAGGACCCGGCCGACTACGTGCTCAAGCGGTTCTCCGCGGTGGAGGCCAAGGAGCTGGACCTGGCCGTCGACCTGGCCGCGGACGCCGCCGAGGCGCTGCTGGCCGACGGCCTGGAGCCGGCCCAGAACCGCTACCACGCCCTGTCCGGCTGACCGGTCGTGCGCAGGAGTTCACGCCCGGCGTGAACTCCCTCGCACGACCCCGTCAGGGGTGGGGAGCGAGGAGGTCGCCGGTGGCGGCGCGGCGCAGCTTGCCGGACGGGGTCTTGGGCAGCGTGCCGGGGCCGAGGACCACGACCTTCGCCGGGCGCACCCCCACCGCCGAGACGACCTGGCTGGTCACGTCCTTGGCGATGGCCTTCTCCGCCTCCGGGTCGCCCGCGCGGCGCGACTCCACCGCGACCAGGAACGACTCGCGGTGCCGGTCGGAGCCGGCGGACAGCCGGACCGCCACGACGTTGCCCGCCCGCACGTCCCGGGCCTGGGCCGCGGCCCGCTCGATGTCGGTCGGGTAGATGTTGCGGCCGGCCATGATGATCACGTCCTTGCGCCGGCCGCACACCACGACCTGCCCGTCGACCAGGTAGCCCTCGTCGCCGGTGTCCAGCCAGCCGTCGGCGTCCTGGGTGGCGACCGGGCCGTCGACGGTCAGGTAGCCCGGGGTCGCCGAGTCGCCGCGCAGCTGCAGCACGCCGACCTCGCGCTCGCCGAGCACCACCCCGCCCTCGCCGACCACCCGGACCTCGATCCCGGGCAGCGGCGGGCCCAGCTTGGGGAACCGGCGGGCGGGCCCGTCCCCGGCCGGCACCGCGCGCCGGTGCGCCTCCAGCTGCTCGGCGTCGATCTCGTCGACCGCCAGCCCGGTCTCCACCGGCGCGAACGACACCCCCAGCGCGGTCTCCGCCATCCCGTACGCGGCCAGCACCGACTCCGGGCGCAGCCCGAACCGGGCCCCGGCCGCGGTGAACGCCGCCACCGCGGCCGGGTCGACCGGCTCGGCCCCGTTCAGCGCGATGCGCAGCGAGGACAGGTCCAGCGAGCCGTCCTCGGCGCGGGCCAGCTGGCGGCTCAGCACGGCGTAGGCGAAGTTCGGCGCCGCGGTCACGGTGCCGTGGTGGGCCGAGATCAGCTCCGCCCACAGCAGCGGGCGGGACAGGAAGTCGGCCGGGGTCACCGAGACCAGCTCCAGGCCGACCGCCATCGGCAGGGTCAGGAACCCGACCATGCCCATGTCGTGGAACAGCGGCAGCCAGGACACCATCGTGTCCCGCTCCAGGTCGAGCTTCGACGCGACGACCATGCCGCCGATGTTGGCGTGCAGGTTGCGGTGGGTGATCCGGACGGCCTTGGGCTCTGCGGTGGAGCCGCTGGTCAGCTGGAGCAGGACGGTGTCGTCCTCGGCGGCGACGTCCGGGTCCGGCTCGACGCCGGGGCCGGCCCCGTCGCGGTCGAGCGACTCCGTGGTGCGGAACGGGATGCCGCGCTCGGCCAGCACCGGGCCCAGCGCGTCGAACGGGGCACCGAGCAGCACCAGCCCGGCGTCGATCATACCCAGCACGGTGACGGTGTCCTCGGCCCAGGCGGCCAGGTCGGTGCGCGGGGTCGGCTGGTGCAGCATCGTCACGCTGCCGCCGCACAACCACACCGCCTGCGCGGCCGGGGCGATCACCACCGGCTCACCGGCCAGCACGCCGACCGCGGTGCCCCTCCCGACCGCGGGCGCGGTGCCGTCACCGGCGCGCAGCGCGGCGGCCATCCGGCGCGCGGTGGCGTGCACCTCGGGCCAGGTCCGGCGCACCGGCGCAGCCGGGGCACCGGTGGTCATGCCGCGCTCGGAGCGGCGGGCGGAGTCCAGCAGCGTCGCCAGGAACCGGGACATGCCGATCAGCCTAAGGTCCGCCGGCGCACCCGGCCGGGCCACCGGGACCCGAGATCATCACGGTTTGCGGGCCATCCCGCCCCAGTAGTAGACGCTGCGCACGTCGCCCGGGTCGGCGCCCGGTTCGGGGCGCCAGGCCAGCAGCGGCACGACACCCGGCTCGATCGGCTCCAGGCCGCGGAACAACGCCGCGACCTCGTCCCGGCTGCGGGTCAGGTAGGTCAGCCCGCCGGCGCGGGCGGCGGCGACCGCCTGCTCGGCGGCGCCGGGGTCGAAGTCGGCGGTCGGGTGGCTGACGGTGATCACGCTGCCCCGGGGCAGCGCGGCGAGCAGCGTGTCGACGATGTCGCGGGCGATGTCGTCGGGGAAGTACATCAGGACCGAGACCAGCATCAGCGCGACCGGCCGGTCCAGGTCGAGGGTGGCGGCCAGCGCCGGATCGGCCAGGATCGTGGCCGGGTCGCGGGCGTCCGCGGCGATGAACGCGGTGGGCCCGTCGGTGACGCCGGTCAGCAGGGCCCGCGAGTGCGCGGCGACCACCGGGTCGTTGTCCACGTAGACCACCCGGGCGCCGGGGTCGGCGGCCTGCGCGACCTGGTGCACGTTCCACGCGGTGGGGATGCCGGACCCGACGTCGAGGAACTGCCGCAGGCCCAGGTCGACGACCAGGTGGCGGACGGCGCGGTGCAGGAACGCGCGGTTCGCCCTGATCATGTCCGGCAGCGTCGGCAGCTGGGCGGTCATCGCGTCGGCGGCCTGCCGGTCGGCGGCGAAGTTGTCCTTGCCGCCGAGCAGGTAGTCGTAGACGCGGGCCGGATGGGGACGGCTGGTGTCGACGCCGGCGGGGTCGGGAAACCGTCGCTCGTCCACCGCGGGTCGGTCCGTGCGCACACCGCACCGTATCCGGCCGGCAGCGCGCGGTGCATCCGGTCCGGCCGCGGTCCGGGCGCCGTTCAGCCGCGGTTCAGCCACGCCCGCCGGGGCGGGCCACCCCGCTCTCGTAGGCGATCATCACCAGTTGGGCGCGGTCGCGGGCGTGCAGCTTGGCCAGCAACCGGCTGACGTAGGTCCGCGCGGTGGCCGGGCTGATCGAGAGCACGGCGCCGATCTCGGCGTTCGACCGGCCGGTGGCGATCTCGGCGAGCACCTCGCGCTCCCGGTCGGTCAGCCCGCGCACCCGGTCGGCCTGCGGGGCACCGGGCGCGGTGGCGACGGCGTCCAGCACGCGGCGGGTCACCCCGGGGGAGAGCAGCGCGTCCCCGGCGGCCACCGTGCGGACGGCGGCCCGGAGCTGGTCGGGCGGGGCGTCCTTGAGCAGGAACCCGGCCGCGCCCGCGCGGATCGCGGCGAACAGGTTCTCGTCGGTGTCGAACGTGGTCAGCACGACCACCGCGACCGCCCGCAGCCGCTCGTCGGCGACGATCCGGCGGGTCGCCTCGATCCCGTCGGTGCCGGGCATCCGGATGTCCATCAGCACGACGTCGGGGCGCGTCGTGCGGACGACGCCCAGCGCGGTGGCGCCGTCCGCGGCCTCGCCGACCACGTCGATGTCCTCGGCCCGGTCCAGCAGCGCGCGCAGCCCGGACCGGATCAGGTGCTGGTCGTCGACGACCACCACCCGGACCGGCCGCCCGGTCACCGCGCGCCGCCCCGGGCCAGCGGCAGCACCGCCTCCACCCGGAACCCGCCGGCGGGGTCCGGGCCGGCGTGCAGGGTGCCGCCGAGCAGTTCGGCCCGCTCCCCCATCCCCAGCAGGCCCAGCCCGCGCCCGGCGCTGTCGGCGCCCTGCCCGTCGTCGACCACGCTGACCCGCAGCCGGTCGTCGTAGCGCAGCCGCACCTCGGCCCGCCCGGCACCGGCGTGCCGCAGCGCGTTGGTCAGCGCCTCCTGCACGATCCGGTAGACCGCGATATCCACTGTGGACGGCAGGCGCACCGGCTCGCCGTCGACCCGCACGGTCACCGGCAGCCCGCTCGCGGACGTGCTGCGGGCCAGCTCGTCGAGCTGGGCGACGCCCCCGGCCGGGCCGTGCTCGGCCGGGTCGGCGCCGGAACGCAGCAGGTCGAGGGTGCCGCGCAGGTCGGCGAGCGCGGCCGAGCCGGCGGTCCGGATGGCGTCCAGGGCGGCGCCGGCCGCGTCCGGCTCGCCGGGGAGCGCCTCGGCGGCCACCGACGCCTGCACCGAGATCACCGTGATGCTGTGCGCGAGCGAGTCGTGCAGTTCGCGGGCGATCCGCAGCCGCTCGTCCTGCACCCGGCGGTCGGCCTCGCGCTCCCGGTCCTCGGCGGCCCGCTCGGCCTCCCGGCGCCGCGCCGCGCGCAGCATCCGGCGGCTGCGCACCCCGTCGCCGAGGGCCACCACGGCCAGCATCGACAGCGCGGTGGAGCCCAGTTCGAGACCGAACACCAGTGCCGGATCGTCGCCCTCGGCGATCCGGGCGGCCGTCCCGACCAGCACGAGCACCGCGGCCGTGCCGGCGGCCCAGCGCAGGTGACCGGCCTCGGCCGCGGAGTACAGCGCCGCGGCCGCCGGCACCGCCAGCCCGATCGGCGGCAACCCGGCCGCGTAGTAGGCGATCAAGCCGGCGGCCGTGCCGAGCAACAGCGGTACCGGGAACCGTCGGCGCACCAGCATCGACGCGCCCAGCGCGGCGGCGAACAGGTAGCCCAGCGGCCGGGCCGCGGGTGCGGTGCCGCCGACGTCCGCGGCGACCGCCCCGGCGACGACCGCCGCCACGGCCGCGCCGAGCAGCACGTCGACCGCGAGATCCCGTCCACGCATGACGGCAGGGTAGGCAGCCGGGCCCCGTCGGCACCGCCGTCCACCGACGTCAACCGGGTCCGGCGGATGACGTCGAGGAGCGACACCAGGTCGCGATCGCGGGCCGACGACCGGGCGCCGCCGCCGACCTAGCGTCGCCGCCATGCGAACCCTCACCACTGTCGTGCTGCTCGTGCTGGCCGCGGCCACCACCGTCAACTTCGGCGCCATCGCCGGCGAGACCGTCATGCTCTACCCCAACATCTTCCGCGACCCGCCGGACTCGTTGGTCCTGGCCCGGGAGTTCATGGTGGCCGGTAGCCCGTCGGACTTCTTCCCCCCGCTCGGGCTGACGATCATGGTCTTCGGGGCCGTCGCGATCGGGCTGACCTGGCGCCGACCGCACCTGCGGTGGTGGCTGGTCGCGGCCGGGATCGTCTACCTGTGCTGCGAACTGCTGTTCTCGGTGTGGTTCTTCTGGCCGCGCAACGAGATCATGTTCGTCGACCCGGTCGGCACGCACTCGCCGGAGTACCTGCGTCAGGTCGCCGCGGAGTTCGAGGCCGCGCACTGGGTGCGGGTGATCGGTGGAGCCGTCGCCGCCGCCCTGGCCGGCACCGCCTTCCTGGGCTGGCACCGGGAGACGATCGAGGTGGACGCCGCGCGGCCGGTCGTCGGTGCCCGCGGCGCGTAGCATCGACCGCCGTGCCGGAACTGCGCGAATCCCTGCCCGCCGCCGTCGACGCCGTGCTGCCCGCGGCCCGGACCGACCTCGAGTCGCTGGTCCGGATCCCGAGCATCTGGGCCGATCCGGAGCACGCCGAGGACACCCTGCGCAGCGCGCAGGCGGTGGCCCGGCTGGCCGAGCAGGCCGGCGCGGCCGACGTCCGGGTGATCTCCGCGGACGGCGGCGCGCCCGCGGTGGTAGCCCGCTGGCCCGCCCCCGAGGGCGCGCCGACCGTCCTGCTCTACGCCCACCACGACGTCCAGCCCACCGGTGGCGACGAGCACTGGACCACCCCGCCGTTCGAGCCGACCGAGCGCGACGGCCGGCTCTACGGTCGCGGTGCCGCCGACGACAAGGCCGGGGTGATGACCCACATCGCGGTGCTGCGGGCCTTCCGCGAGCTGGGCGGAGCGCCGCCGGTCGGGGTGACGCTGTTCCTGGAGGGCGAGGAGGAGTCCGGCTCGCCCACCCTGTCCGCGCTGCTCGCCGAGCACCGCGACCTGCTGGACTGCGACGTCATCGTGATCGCCGACGCGGCCAACCCGGCGGTCGACGTGCCGGCGCTGACCACCAGCCTGCGCGGGCTGGTCGACCTCACCATCGAGGTCGAGATGCTGGAGCGCCCGGTGCACTCCGGGGTGTACGGCGGCCCGGTCGGCGACGCCCTGACCGCGCTCTGCCGCACCCTGGCCAGCCTGCACGACGAGCACGGCGAGGTGGCCGTGGCCGGGCTGGTGCACGGCACCTCGGCCGCGCCCGACCCGGACGAGGCCACCTACCGCTCCGACGTCGGCCTGCTCGACGGGGTCGAGCTGATCGGCACCGGCAGCATCGCCGAGCGGGCCTGGCACAAGCCGGCCGTCGCGGTGCTGGGGATCGACGCCCCGCGGGTCGACCAGGTCTCCAACGTCCTGCTGCCCCGCGCGCGGGCGTCGGTGAGCCTGCGGCTGGCCCCCGGCGACTCCGCGCCCAAGGCGCAGGACGCGCTGGCCGACCACCTGCGCGCGCACGTCCCGTGGGGCGCGCGGGTGACCATCACCCCCGGGCACGGCACCGCCGAGCCGTTCAGCCTGGAGGCCACCGGGTCGGTCTACGACACCGCCCGCCGGGCGTTCTCCGACGCCTACGGCAACGCCGCGGTCGAGGTGGGCATCGGCGGGTCGATCCCGTTCATCGCCGAGTTCGCCAGGTCCTTCCCGGGGGCGACAGTGCTGGTCACCGGGGTGGGCGACCCGGCGAGCCGGTGGCACGGCATCGACGAGTCGCTGGACCTGGCGATGTTCCGGCGCGCGGTGCTGGCCGAGGCGCTGCTGCTGGCCGACCTGGCCGGCTGAGCGGCGGTGTCCGCGGTCCGCATGCTGGTGCTCGGGGTCGTCCGCGACCTCGGCCAGGGGCACGGCTACCAGGTGCGCCGGGAGCTGCTGCGCTGGCGGGCCGACGCGTGGGCGCACGTCGCGCCGGCGTCGATCTACCAGGCGCTGCGCACGCTGACCAAGCACGGGCTGCTGGAGGAGGTCGGCACCGAGTCCGGCGGCGGCCCGGAGCGCACGGTCTACCGGCTGACCCCGGACGGCGAGACCGAGTTCTTCCACCTGGTCCGGACGGCGGTGAGCGACCCCCGCGACACCCTCGACGAGCTGAGCGCGGCCTTCGGTTTCCTGCACCTGCTGCCGCGCCGGGAGACCGCCGAGCTGTTCGACCACCGGGTGCGCGCGCTGTGGGGCCGGCTGGTGGCCGTCGAGCCGCCGACGGCCGCCGGTCAGCACCCCGACGGCCCCCCGGTCGGCCTCGATCCCGGCAAACCACCGCAGGTGGCGGCGCTGATGCAGCTGGTGGCGGCGCAGCTGCGGGCCGACATCGACTGGTCGCTCGACCTGGCCGGACGCATCCGGGACGGCACGTTCGCCCTCGGCGAGAGCACCACTAGTAAAGCTTGACTAGTCGAGGTCGCGGGGTCCAGGGTGGGCGCCGTGATCTCCGCACGCGGGCTCGCCCGCACCTTCCACCCCCGCCGGGGCCCGGCCGTCGAGGCCGTCTCCGGCGTCGACATCGACGTC
>JASLAP010000173.1 GCA_030147065.1 Pseudonocardia sp.
CGTCCGCCGCAGGGCCCGCCGTTCGTGAAGGTGTCCGCCCGGCGAATCCTCTACAACGCCCGCGACGTCGAGACCTGGCTCCGCACCCGCCGCGTCAGCCCTCAGCCGAGCCCATGACGCCGACACCCGACCCCCCGGTCGGTATCGAGCTCCGCGGCGACATCGAAGAGCGGCCAGACCGACCACAGCCCTACAAGGCCCGGGTCCGCTGGTCAGACCCGCGCACTGGCGGGCGCCCGTCCAAATCAGAGTCATTCGGCGACCGAGACGCAGCGCAAGCGTGGATCGACACCATGCAGCGTCTGGCACGCTCGGGCGTCCACCCCAACACCGCCACCATGACCCTCACCGACTACGGCGACTCCGTCATACCGCTGGCCATGCGGGGTCTGGAACCCAAGACTCTCGATCCCTACCTGGCCGGCTGGCGTCGCCGCGTCGTCCCCACACTCGGCCACCTCCCGCCGAGCATGATCAGCCACGGCGCGGTCGACCGCGCCGTGCACGGCTGGATCGCCGACGGCAACAGCGCCTCC
The DNA here is from genome assembly GCA_030147065.1 of Pseudonocardia sp. Lineage (GTDB taxonomy): Bacteria > Actinomycetota > Actinomycetes > Mycobacteriales > Pseudonocardiaceae > Pseudonocardia. The sequence goes on from JASLAP010000173.1 coordinate 537, forward strand.
ACCATCAAGAACAGCCTCGCCGTCCTAGTGCGCGTCCTCGATCAAGCCGTCCGCGACGGACTCATCGACAGGAACCCTTCCCGGGTAACCGGATGGCAGCACGAGCTCCGCAAGGCCGAGGACGAACTCGATAACCCACGCGTACTCGCGCTACCCGACTGGGACACGCTCACACAGCTCGCCGACGCGCTGGTGGCCAGGTCCAAGGACCGCTACCAAGGCTGGGGCGACGTCACGATCTTCGCTGCCTGCACCGCAGCTCGGATCGGAGAGGTCTCGGGCTGCCGAGTCGGCGACATCGACACCCGCACCTGGCAGTGGACCGTCCGCCGGCAGACGACCCCGTCCCCCGGCGGCCTCGCAGACAAGGCCACCAAAGGCAAGCGAGCGCGACCTGTTCCACTGATCCAAGAAGTCCGAAGCCTCGTCGAGCGCCGAATCGCCGCCGGCGACGGCCAGCCCACAACACGCTTGTTCACCGGCCCCCGCGGCGGACGCATCACCACCGCAGTCCTCCGCGACGCCACCCACTGGGACGAGGTCGTCACCAGCCTCGGACTGGAACACCTTCGCCGCCACAGCCTGCGCCACACCGGACTGACCTGGATGGCCGACGCCGGCGTGCCCGTCCACGTGTTGCGGATCATCGCCGGGCATCAGTCCCTGACCACCACCCAGCGGTACCTGCACCCCGATCGCCGCAACATCACCGCGGCCGGAACGGCACTCAGCTCGTACCTGAGAGCCGCGCGGTCCCCAAATGGTCCCCAAGCCAGCATCTGAAGCACGCCCGAAGCCACGATGAAGATCGACATCTGCGATCATGTCCAGGAGTGACCACGCAGGTCAGAAGGGGTGTTCGACGCCCGAATCGAGCGAACAGGAAGGGTGGAGCTGAGGGGATTCGAACCCCTGACCCCTTGACTGCCAGTCAAGTGCGCTACCAGCTGCGCCACAGCCCCTTGCGAGGAAGAAGTTACACGACGCCCTCCGCCCCGCGCCGCCCGGGGGCACCCCGGCCGGAAACCGGGCCGGGACCGTCGGGCCGGTGCTCTAGCGTGACGATCGTGCAACCCGCTGACATCGGACGCCTCCACGCCCTCGCCGATCCGAGGGTCTCCCCCGACGGCTCCCTGGTCGCCTTCGTGGTCACCCGCGTCGACCTGGACGCCAACCGATACCGCAGCGCCGTCTGGCTGGCCGCGACCGACGGGTCCGCGCCGCCCTACCAGCTCACGTCCGGAGCGCACGGCGACGCGCAGCCGGTGTGGTCGCCCGACGGGCGGCGGCTCGCGTTCACCAGCCGTCGCTCGGCCGACTCCAGCGCCGGGACGCTGCACGTCATGGCGGTCGGCGGGCCGGGCGAGACGCTGACGCTGTGCGAGCGGCCGGAGGGGGTGGAGGAGCCGGTGTGGTCGCCGGACGGGCGGTACATCGCCTTCGCCTCCCGCGAGCGCGCCGGCCGCTACGCCGACGGCGACGACGAGCGGGCCCGGCCGCCGCGGCGGGTCGACCGGTTGTTCTCCCGGGTCGACGGCGTCGGCTGGACGATCGACCGGCCGCGCTCGGTGTTCGTGGTCCCGACCGACGGCTCCGCCCCGCCGCGGCTGGTGGCGGGTGGGCCGTTCGAGCACGGCGGCCCGTCCTGGGCCCCAGACAGCCGCCGGCTCGCGGTCGGCGTCGCCCGGGGGAAGGACTGGGACCTCGACCTGGTCGAGGACCTGCACCTGGTCGACCTCAGCGTCGACGGCGAGCCGCGCCCGCTCACCGACCGCGGTCTGTCGCACTCCCGCCCGGCCTGGAGCCCGGACGGCACGGCGATCGCCTCGCTCGCCGCGGACGTCCGGGTGCTGCCCTCGCACTCCCAGGTCGCGGTGACCGACGTCGGCACCGGCGAGCAGCGGGTGCTCACCGCGGAGCTGGACCGGCAGTGCGCGCCGCTGCCGGGGGCCCGCGCCCCGCTCTGGGACGGCGACGACCTGCTGTTCCCCATCGAGGACCGCGGCGACGTGCACGTCTACCGGGTCCCCGCGGACGGCTCCGGGCCGGCGCGGCGGGTGCTCGGCGGCACCCGCGCGATCGGCGGGTTCGACCTGGCCGGCGGGGTGCTGGCGTTCGTCGCGGGCACGCCGACGGAGCTGCCGGAGCTGTTCGTGCTCGACCCGGACGGCACCGAGCGGCGGCTGACGACCCTCGGCGAGACCTTCCACCGGGCGGTGCCGACGGTCGCGCCGGAGCACTTCCGGGTGCCCTCACCGGCCGGCGACGACGAGATCGACGCCTGGCTGGTGCGCCCGGCCGACGTGCCCGAGGGCCGGCGGCTGCCGGTGCTGCTGTCCATCCACGGCGGCCCGATGTCGCAGTACACCAACGGCTGGTTCGACGAGTTCCAGCTGTGGGTGGGCGCCGGCTACGCCGTCGTCTACTGCAACCCGCACGGCTCCACCGGGCAGACCGACGCCTGGGCCCGCGCGGTCCGGCCGCCGGAGGCCGCGGAGCACCCGGGCACCGGGTGGGGCGGGATCGACGCCCAGGACGTGCTGGCGGTGCTGGACGCGGCCCTGGAGCGCGGCGGCGACCTCGACCCGGAGCGGGTGGGCGTGCTCGGCGGCTCCTACGGCGGCTACCTGACCACCTGGTTGATCGCCAACACCGACCGGTTCGCGGCCGCGTGCAGCGAGCGGGCGGCGAACAACCTGGAGTCGCTGGAGTGGGCGTCGGACTTCGCCGGGTTCTTCCGCCACGAGCTCGGCGTCAGCCACGTCGAGGCGCCCGAGGTCTACCGGCGGCTCTCGCCCATCCACAAGGTCGCCGACATCCACACCCCGGTGCTGGTCCTGCACTCGGAGAACGACCTGCGCTGCACGGTCGAGCAGGCCGACCAGCTGTTCGTGGCGCTGCGCCTGCTCGGCCGGCCGGTGGAGTACTGGCGGTTCCCCGAGGAGGGCCACGAGCTCTCCCGCAGCGGCTCGCCGCGCCACCGGGTGCAGCGGGCGGAGATCATCCTGGACTGGTTCGGCCGGCACCTCGGCGGCAGCCGACCGACCATCACCTGGGACCACCCCTCGCGTCCCCCGAGCTGAGGCGGCTCGCCGGCGGGCTCCGACGACTGCGGTCGCGAGGCCCACGGCAGCAACCGCGCCGTGCCGTCTCGCAGACCGTCGCGGGTCGCGCAGACCGCGGTGTGTCCTCGCAGCCCGCCGACGTGCTGCGACGGCACCCGACGAGCTGCGCGACGCCCGACGTGCTGCGACGGCCGTCGGGCGGGAGCGGGCGGGGCGGACTCAGCCGGCGATGGCGTCCTGCAGCCAGTTCGTGTTGTTCAGGTCGATCTTCTGGCCGCCGACGGCGACGGTCGGGGTGCCGAAGGTGCCGTCGGTCTGCAGGTCGGGGTCGGCCACTGCGGCCTCGGTCTCGGCGGCGATGCGCTCGGTGTTCGTGCCCCCGGTGACGCAGGTCGCGAAGTCCGGGCCGGCGCCCAGCTCACTGCCGAACGCGATCAGCTGCTCGTCGGTCAGCCCCGAGCTGCCCTCGGCGGGCTGCTCGTCGAACAGCTTGTCGTGGTAGGCCGGGAAGATGCCGGCGGTGGCCGAGCAGAGGGCGGCGTTGGCCGCCCGCGTCGAGTAGCCCTCCGGGTCGGTGAGCCGGTCGAGGATGGCGATCCCGTGGTACTGCACGGTGATCCGGCCCTCGTTCAGCGCGGTGGTGATCTCGTCGCCGTAGCGCTCCTCGAACCGCTCGCACTGCGGGCAGAGGAAGTCCTCGTAGACGTCCACGGTCACCGGGCCGGTGCCGGCGGTCACCACCGCCCCGTCGACCGAGACCGGGTAGTCGGCGGCGACCGGCTCCTCCGCGCTCTGCGACGACCACCACACGACGCCGCCGACCACCAGCGCGACCGCCACGACCGCAGCCACCACGATCAGGGCCGTCCGGTTCGGGCCGGACGGCCGCTTGCCGGTGTCGATGCCGGCCGCGGCCAGCTTGTCGGCGGCCTCCTGCTGCTTTCGACGCCGCTCGTTGCGCTCTGCTCCACCCATGGTCAGGTCCTCCCCGATTCGACGAGCCGCGAGTCCAGCGACGCGATGGTGCGCGGCCGGGCGATCAGCCAGCAGGCCAGCAGCGCGAACCCGGTGTCGCGCAGCAGTTCCTGCACGTACGCCGTCTCACCGGGGGCGACCGCTCCGCCGCCGCCGAAGCACCCGCAGTCGATCGACAACCCGCGGGCCCAAGCCTGCGTGACCCCGGCCATGAACACCACCAGCAGGGCCAGCGACCCCACCGCGACCACCCGGGTGCCCACCCCGACCAGCAGCAGCACCCCGAACGCGATCTCCACCCACGGCAGCAGCGCCGCGACCACCTCGACACCGGCGGTGGGGAGCACGTCGTAGGCGCGGACGGCGACGTAGGTCTGGTCCGGGTCGAGCGCCTTGGACACGCCGGAGATCAGCCAGACCGCCGCCAGGCCGAGCCGCGCCACGGTGCCGACGGCATCGAGCGCACGGCTGGACTTCACACGTTCAGCCTAGCGATCGGCAGCTCAGAAGCTCTCCCGGGCCGACTCCTGCTCCAGCACGGCCTCCAGGTCGGGCAGCCGCCGCATCGAGGCGACCGCCCGGGCCGTGCGGTTGTTGGCCGCCAGCAGGTCCTGGTGCCGGTGCACCCACGCCCAGTACCCGGCGGTGAACGGGCAGGCGTCCTCGCCGAGGCGCTTGCGCGGGTCGAAGGCGCAGCCGCGGCAGTGGTCGGACATCTTGTTGATGTAGGCGCCGCCCGACGAGTACGGCTTGGTGGCCAAGAGCCCGCCGTCGGCGTGCTGGCTCATCCCGATCACGTTCGGTGGCATCACCCATTCGAACCCGTCGACGAACGCCTCGCGGAACCAGTCCGACAGCTCGCGGGGCTGGTAGCCGCGCTGCAGGGCGTGGTTGCCCAGCACCATCAGCCGCTGGATGTGGTGGGTCCAGCCGCGGTCGCGGACGCCCTCCAGCGCCGAGCGCAGGCAGGCCGCGGTCACGGCGTCGGAGTCCAGGTCGCGCCACCAGTCCGGCAGCGGGGCGTGCGCGCCCAGCGCGTTGCGCCGCGGGTAGTCGCGGCCGAACCGCCAGTACAGCTGCCAGATGTACTCCCGCCAGCCGAGCACCTGTCGGACGAAGCCCTCCGCGCTGGGCAGCGGGACGTCGCCGGTGCGGTAGGCGGCCTCGGCCTCGCCGACGACGTCGAGCGGGTGCAGCAGGCCCAGGTTCAGCGGCACGGACAGCAACGAGTGCGCCATCGCCCAGTCCTCGGTCAGCATCGCGTCCTCGGGCGGGCCGAAGGACGGCAGCCGGTGGGTGACGAAGTGGGCGAGCGCGCGGCGGGCCTCGGCCGCGGTCACGGCGAACCAGCGCGGGCCGTCCCGGCCGGTCGTGGTCAGGTCCATGGCGTCCAGGTCGGCCCGCACCCGCTCGTCGATCTCGTCCTCGGACGGCTGCCAGGGGCCCGGCACGTCCAGCCGGGCCTGCCCCTTCGGCGGCGGCTCGCGGTTCTCCTGGTCGTAGTTCCACCGCCCGCCGACCGGCTCGCCGCCCTCCATCAGCACGTCGAAGCGGCGGCGCTGGGAGCGGTAGAAGTCCTCCATCCGGAAGGTCTCGCGGTCGCCGGCCCAGGCGTCGAACTCCGCGCGCGGCAGCGCGAACGTCGGGGTGGGCAGCACCTCGGCGACCAGACCCTCCTCGCGGAGCCGTTCGACCAGGTCCGCGGCGGCGTGCGAGGTCGGCTCGTGCACCACGACCGGCCTGCCGACCCGCTCCAGCGCCTCGCGGTAGCCGTCCACCCGCAGGTGGGTGGCCCGGTCGCCGAGCTCGGCGGCGAGGTGCCGCATCCCGGACAGCACGATGTGCAGCTTCTGGCGGTGGAAGCGGCGCCGGCGCAGCGCCCGCGCCGACTCGACCAGCACGACCTCGCGGTGCGCGTGCTCGTCGGTGCTGTGCACGTGCGGCCCGAGCTGGTCGCCGAACACCCAGAGCGGGGCGTCGTCGACGTCGTTCTTCCTGCTCACCGCCCCAGTCTCGGGCTGAGGTCAGCCTCGCGCGACCTGAGCACAGCCTCGCTTGCGTCCAGAGTGGACGGATATGGGGCGTATCCTGGCGTCGTGACCTCGACGAACCCGGCGGCCGGTCCGCACGCGGCCGGCGCACACCACCACCGGGACGTGTCCGGCGGCTGGCTGCGCGCGGCCGTGTTCGGCGCGATGGACGGGTTGGTCACCACGATCGCGCTGGTGGCGGGCGTCGGCGGGGGTGGCGCGAGCCGCGAGGTGATCATCCTGACCGGCGTCGCCGGGGTGGTGGCCGGCGCGTTCTCCATGGCGCTGGGCGAGTTCGCCTCGGTCGGCGCGCAGAACGACGCCGTCGCCGCGGAGGTGGCCGTCGAGCGCGACGAGATCCGCCGCCACCCCGACGCCGAGCAGGCCGAGCTGGTGGGCATGTACCGGCGGATGGGGCTGTCCGCGGAGACCGCGCGGGCCGTCGCGCGCGAGGTGCACGCCGACGCCGAACTGGCGCTGCGCGTGCACGTCACCCAGGAGCTGGGCGTGGACCCGGACGAGCAGCCCTCGCCGTGGACCGCGGCGGTGTCGTCGTTCCTGTGCTTCGTGGTGGGCGGGGCCCTGCCGCTGGTGCCGTACCTGCTCGGGTTCGACTCGCTGGTCGCCGGGCTCGCCGTCGGCGCCGTCGGGCTGCTGGTCGCGGGTGCCATGACCTCGCGGTTCACCACCCGGACGTGGTGGGCGAGCGCCCTGCGACAGCTCGGCTTCGGCGCCATCGCGGCCACCGCCACCTACCTGGTCGGGTGGCTGATCGGGGTCACCGCGTTCTGATCCCGCAGCCGCTCCCCGGCCCGGTACAGCTCGACGAGCAGGGGGCGCAGCCCGCGGCCCGCCTCGGTGAGGGCGTAGCTGACCCGGCTCGGGAAGCCGGGACGGACCTCGCGGTGCACCAGGCCGTGCCGGCGCAGCTGCGCCAGCCGCTCGGTGAGGACCTTGTCGCTCAGCTCGGGGAGGCCCGCGGCGAGCTGGCCGAACGACCGCGGACCGGCCATCAGGTCGCGGAGCACCAGGGTGGTCCACCGCCCGCCGACCGCCGCCAGCGCGACCTCGACCGGGCATTCCGGCTCCGGTCGGCGGGTGCGGCCGGCCGGGGTGGGCACCAGTTCGGGCTCCGCTGCGGTACCTCCGATCGCGGCACTTTCGATTTGGTGAGCCACGCGGGCAGCGGATTCGCTGGTCCCATGCCGCACAACGTCGACGTCCACCGCACCAGCATCGCCCCCACCACCGACCCCGCGCAGCACCCGTCGGTGTTCGCGGCGGCGTTCAACTCCGGCGACCCGGCGCTCGTCGAGCGGGTCTACGAGGATCTCGGGGTGCTCGTCGCCGAACCCGGCCGGCCGGTGACCGGACCGGCACGCGGCGCGGCGAACACCCGCCTGCAGCGACTCGGCGTGCCGATCGAGGTCCGGCCCCGGCACGTCTACGTCGCCGACGACATCGCCCTGCTCATCGTGGACTGGGTGATCGCCGGCACCGGTCCCGACGGCGCGCCGGTGCACGTCGAGGGCACCGCCACCGACGTCGCGCGCCGCGGCCCGGACGGGACCTGGCGCTACGTGATCGACAACCCGTGGGGCACCGGGTGAGCCCTCAGCTCCCAGCCGGCCGATCCCGGCAGCCGGCGGACGCCACCGGGTCGGCTTCCTCGGCGGTCTGGCGCACCAGCGTCTCCGGCGCCCGGATCCAGAACACCAGCGCGACCAGCGCGACCGCTCCGGTCACCGCGAACGCGGTCGAGTAGCCGGCGGTCTCGGCCAGCGCCCCGGCCACCACCGGCCCGATGATGGCGCCGGTGTCGGCGGCCATCTGGAACCCGGCGAGCACCGTCCCACCCCGCGCCCCGGACCCGATGACGTCGGCGACCGCGGCGTTCATCGGCGGGTTGACCAGCCCGCTGCCCGCCCCGGCGACCAGCGACACGGCCAGGAACACCGGCGCGGAGTCGATCGTGCCGAGGAACGCCGTCGACACCCCGGAGACCGCCAGCCCGATCAGCATCGGTGGGCGCCGGCCGACCCGGTCGGTGATCCGGCCGGTGACGATCAGGGTCGCCGCGTTGCCGACCGCGAAGACCGCCAGGGCGATCCCGGCCCAGGCCTCGGAGCGGCCGAGGGTCTCCACCACCAGCAGCGGGACCAGGGCGATCCGCACGCCGAACACGGCCCAGCCGTTGGCGAAGCTGGCCACCAGCGCGGCCCGGTAGGCGGAGTGGCCGAAGGCGTCGCGGAACCGGGCCGGCGGGTTCTCCTCGACCAGGTGCACGGTGCCCCGGGCCGGCCGCAGCGCGATCCCGGTGCCGCCCACCACGACCAGCAGCACCCCGGCGTAGACCAGGAACGGGGCCCGCAGGCTGATCGTCAGCAGCGCGCCGCCGACCAGCGGGCCGATGATGTTGCCCAGCAGGAAGCCGGTCGCCCACAGGCCCGAGGCCCGTCCGCGCATGGTCGGCGGGGCGAACCGCAGCAGCATCGACAGCGCCGACACGGTGAACATCGTCGAGCCGATCCCGGCCAGCACCCGCAGCACCAGCAGTTGCCAGTACTCCGCGGCGAACCCGCAGGCCGCGGTGGACACCGACAGCACGCCGAGCCCGGTCAGGTACACCTTCAGCTCGCCGACGCGGGTCACGAACCGGCCGCTGAGCGGGGCGAACACCAGCCGGGACAGGGCGAAGATGCTCACCGCCAGCGAGACCGCGGTGACCCCGACGTCGAAGCTGCGGACGAACACCGGCAGCGTCGGGGCGACCAGGCCGAAGCCGATCGCGATCAGGAACGCGGCGACGACCAGGATCCAGATCTGGCGCGGGAGTCGTTCGGGCGTAGCCACCCCGGCACGGCGGCCGTCCACCTCGACCACCAGCGCTCCCTCCGGCCAATCTCCTTCGCAATGCTATCGATACCTTACGGGACGATCCGCGGAGCGCTAGACCGGCGACGGCACCGGCTCGGTCGCGCCCAGCGCGGCGATCTCGGCGGCCGACGCGTTGCCCCCGGAGCAGACGACCGCGACCCGCTGACCGGCGAAGTCCGCCGGCCGGGCGAGCAGCGCCGCCAGCGCGGCGGCCCCGGCACCCTCGGCGAGGGTGTGCGCGTGGCTGGCCAGCAGCCGCTGGGCCTCGGCGATCTGCGCGTCGCTGACGAGGTGGAAGTCGGCGAGCCCGGTGCGCAGCAGGCGCTGCGGCAGCTCGAAGCCGCGCCCGGTGGCCAGGCCCGCGGCCGCGGTGCGGTCGGGGCGGTGCACGCAGGTACCGGACCGCCAGGAGTCGTGCGCCGCAGGCGACGCCGAGGACTGGACGCCGATGACCCGGCAGCGCGGGGCGAGCTCGGCCGCCACCAGCCCGGCCGCGGCGGCCCCGGTCCCGCTGCCGACCGGGACGACCACCGCGTCCAGCTTGGGCCGGGCGGCGAAGACCTCCAGGTAGGTGGTCCCGACCCCGGCGATCAGCGCCGGGGTGTCCGCCGGTCCGACCAGCAGCGATCCGGTGGCCGCCGCCTCCTGCTCGGCCCGGGCCTGCGTCGCGGCCAGGTCGGCGCCGTGCAGGACGACGGTCGCGCCCAGCGCCCGAACCGCCCGGACCTTGACCGCGCTGGCCCCGGCCGGCATGACCACGGTGCAGGACGCGCCGACCGCGGCGCAGGCGTAGGCCAGCGACTGGGCGTGGTTGCCGGTGGAGTAGGTGACCAGCCCGCGGCTGCGGTCCGCCGGGCCCATCCCGGCCAGCAGGGTCAGCCCGCCCCGGACCTTGAACGCCCCGACCGGCTGCACGTTCTCGTGCTTGACGAACACCGTGGCCCCGACGACGGCGTCCAGCGCCGGGTAGGACCACATCGGGGTCGGCGGCAGGTGCCCGGCCAGCAGGTCACGGGCGCGGAGGATGTCGGCGAAGTCGGGCGTGGGCTCCATGCTTCCACCCTCGCCGGGACGCTGCCATCAGTCCAATGCCAAGTTCTGTGGAAACCCATCGACGGCATTGATACGTTGCGGCTGTGCTGGACGTGAACCGGCTGCGGGTCCTGGTCGCCGTGACCCGGCACGGCTCGATGACCGCCGCCGCGCGCGCCCTGCGCTACACCCAGCCCTCGATCAGCCACCACCTGGCCCGGCTGGAGGCCGAGACCGGCAGCCGGCTGGTGCAGCGGGTCGGCCGCGGTGTCCGGCTCACCGACGCCGGGCTGGTGCTGGCGGCGCGGGCCGAGGAGATCCTGGCCCGGCTGGACGCCGCCGAGGCCGAGCTCGACGCGCACACCGGGCTGAGCGCGGGGCGGGTCCGGCTGGCCGCGTTCCCGTCCGCGCTGGGAACCTTCGTGCCGGTGGCCGCGGCCGGGTTCACCGCCGCGCACCCCGACGTCGAGCTGCGCCTGACCGAGGCCGAGCCGCCCGACGCCGCTGCGCTGCTGCGGGCCGGCGAGGTCGACGTGGCCGTGACCTTCGGCTACTCGGAGGGCGACCCGATCGACGACGGCCTGCGCCGCATCCCCCTGCTCGAGGAGCAGATGCACCTCGTCACACCCCCGGACACGCCCGGCGACACCCTGCGCGACCACGCCGGGAGCCGCTGGATCACCGGTTGCGAGCGGTGCCGGGCCCACCTCCTGCGGTCCTGCGCCGCCGCCGGTTTCGCGCCGGACGTCGCCTTCACCACCGACGACTACGTCGCCGTCCAGGCGCTGGTGGCGGCCGGTCTCGGGGTCGCCACCCTGCCCGGGCTGGCGCTCGCCGCGACCCGCCGCCCCGACGTCCGGTGCGTCGCCCTCGACGGCGACCGCCGTACCGTGCACGCCGCCGTCCACGGCTCTCCGCCCGACCCGCCGCCGACCGCCGCCCTGCTCGCCCACCTCGGCCGGGCGGCGGCCGCGGCCACCGACTCCCCGGGGATCACACCTCGGCCGGCGAGCGGCTCAGCTCGGCTTCGATGAGGTCCGCGGCCCGGTCGGCCCCGGCCTGCTCCCGCAGCTCCTGACGGAGCTCGACCGCACGCCGACCGACCCGCGGGTCCCCGACCAGGTCGAGCAGCGCGGTCCGCAGCTCCGCGGCGGTGACCGTGTCGCTGTCGATCCGGCGCGCCACCCCGAGCGCGACGAGCCGGTCGGCGTTGTCGAACTGGTCGGCCGCCTGCGGTGCGGCGATCATCGGCGTGCCGCAGTAGAGGCCCTCGCTGCTGCCGCCCATGCCGGCGTGGGTCAGGAAGGCGTCGGCCTGCTCCAGGACCGCGAGCTGGGGCACCCACGGGTGGACCTCGATGGTGGCCGGCAGCCCGCCGAGCGCGGCCGGGTCGACGTGCCGGCCGACCTGCAGCACGGTGTGCCACCCCGGCAGTTCCCCGAAGGCGGCGACGCAGCGCCGGTAGAACTCGGGGTGGTCGGTGAACTCCGAGCCCAGGGACACCAGCAGCACCTTCTCCGCGTGCTCGGGCCTGGTCCAGGCGCCCTGGTCGGAACGATCGCCCAGAACGGGGCCGACGAAGCTGACGACGTCCGGGTCGGTGCGATCGGAGTGCGGCTGCATGGCGCGCGGGATGAGCGCCAGGCACCGGTCCGGGCGCCCCTGGAACGCGATGCTGTCGGTCACGGCCGAGCCCTGCTCGGTCAGCCACTCGGTGTAGCGGCGGTAGTAGTCGGCGCCGCGCGGATCGCGGCGCATCGCCTCGATGGCCGGCGCCATCTCCTGCTCGTAGCCGTCCCAGCCGACGAAGGTCGGCGAGAGCTGGACGGCGGGCACCCCCCACCGCTGCGCGAGCAGCCGGGCGGGCGCGCCGGCGATGTCGTAGAGGAACAGGTCGGGCCGATCGTCGGCGTAGGCGGCCTCCAGCTGGGGCAGCATGGCGATCGCGTCGTCGAGGAAGAGCGTCAGCGCGTCGATCTGGTCGGCGGTCCACGACTCGCCCGGACCGGGGAGCGTCGAGCGGTAGGGCTTGAGCTCGGCACCGACACCGCGCACGACGTCGCCGAACGACGGCGCGTTGGCGTAGGTGACCCGGTGGCCCCGCTCGACCAGTGTCCGGATCACCTCGAGGGACGGGTTGACGTGCCCGTGGGCGGGGATGCTGACCATCGCGATGTGGGCGGTGCGCACCGGGTCCTGCCTTTCGTCGTAGACGAGACGGTTCGTCTCGTTCGGCGACTCTGGCACCCGATCGTCCGTTCGTCAAGACGAGACGATCCGTCTCGCAGCCGGTAGGGTCGGCGGATGAGCCCGCGCAGCGGCCCCGACCCCACCCGCCGCAACGAGCGCTCGCGGCACGCCATCCTCGCCGCGGCGATGGAGCTGCTGGCCGAGACCGGCTACGCGGACCTGACGATCGAGGCGATCGCGGCCCGGGCCGGGGTGGGCAAGCAGACGATCTACCGGTGGTGGCCGGGCAAGGGCGCGATCATCCTCGACGCGATGGCCGACCCCGCGGTGATCCGGGACGCCGCCCTGCCGGACACCGGCGACATCCGGGCCGACCTGTCCTCGGTGATCCGGTCCACCATCGCCGAGCTGGCCGACCCGCAGCTGTCCGCGGTCTCCCGCGCCCTCACCATCGAGACCCTCGCCCACGACGCGCTGGCCGAGCAGGTGCGCGAACGGCTGCTCCGCCCGCACCTCGACGCGATCAAGGACCGGCTGCGGTCGGCGCAGCGGGCCGGCCAGCTGCGCACCGATGTCGACCTCGACCAGGCGGTGGAGCTGCTCATCGGGCCGCCCTACCACCGGTGGATGCTGCGGACCGGGCCGCTCACCGAGCAGTACGCCGACGCCGTCGTCGACCTCGCGCTGGCCGCTCTCGCGCCGCCGGCCCGGTCCGGTCCGGTCTGATCGCACGGCCAGGCATCCGCGGATCCCGCCGCGACCGCGACGCCCGGGGCCTGGGACGGTCCGGCGGCGCCACCGTCGGGTGGCGCCGCCGGACCTGCGGGGGTGCGGATGCCCCTGACCCGCCCTCGCCGTCGTGGATCTGCACGTGGTGGTGTGCCGTGCCGCGTGCGCCGTCACCTGTGCGGTGTGCGGGGCATGCGATGTGTGTCGGGGAATCGAACCCCGGCGCCTGCCCTCGGCGCGCCACTGTGGGCCGGTTGCCCGCCGACCCGTCGGGTTGTGCACGCCTCCACGACGGCTACCTGCTCCGCGCCCCGCTCAGTCGACCAGGTCGGCCTCCCAGTTCGTCCGCTGGATGGCGGTGTCGACCTCGCGGAGCTGGCGGGCGAGGTCGTCGGCCTGCCGGCGCAGCTCGGCCACCGGCAGCGCCGGGATCATCCGCAGCTCCGACCG
>JASLAP010000188.1 GCA_030147065.1 Pseudonocardia sp.
GGGGCGGTCGAGGCCGTCCAGCTCGCGGCCGGGCGCGGGGTCCGCACCGTCTACGTCACCAACAACGCCTCCCGCAGCCCGGGCGACGTCGCCGGGCACCTGGCCGACATGGGTTTCCCGGCGGCGCCCGACGACGTCGTCACCAGCTCGCAGGCCGCGGCCCGGCTGCTCGCCGAGCAGCTCCCGCCCGGGGCGCCCGTGCTCGTCGTCGGCACCGACGCGCTGGCTGCCGAGCTGACCGCGGTCGGCCTGGGCACCACCCGGGAGGCCGCCGGCGCGGTCGCGGTGGTCCAGGGCCACAGCCCGGACACCGGGTGGCGGATCCTGGCCGAGGCGACCGTGGCCCTGCGCGCCGGAGCGGTGTGGGTGGCCTGCAACCTGGACCCGACCCTGCCGACCGAGCGCGGCCCGCTGCCCGGCAACGGCTCGATGGTGGCGGTGCTGCGGATCGCGTCCGGCCGGGAGCCGCAGGTGGCCGGCAAGCCGGGCCCGGCGCTGCTGGAGGTGGCCGCCCGGCAGACCGGGGCGCGGTCACCGCTGATGATCGGCGACCGGCTGGACACCGACATCGAGGGCGGCCGGGCCGCCGGCATGGCCTCGCTGCTGGTGCTCACCGGGGTCTCCGACGCCGCCGAACTGCTCGCCGCGCCGCCCGCCCGGCGCCCGGACTACCTGGCCGCGGACCTGGGCGGGCTGACCGCGACGCCCGACGAGCTGGCGATCGGACCCAGTCCGACCTGGGACGTCACGGTGAACGGGGACGGGGGGCTGGTGCTGTCCGGAGCCGGTGACGCGCTGGACGCGCTGCGTGCGCTGTGTGGCGCGCACTGGGCGGCGGGCGGCGGTCCGGTCGGGGTGACCAGCGACGGGGACGCCGCCGCCCGGGCGCTGGGCGATCTCGGTCTCGACGGGGACGGTGCCGGCTCGGTTACCGTGGGGGACGCCGCCAGTCCCCCGGGAGCGCACCGATGACCGTCCCCACGCCGGGCCCACCACCCCGCCCGGCCGACCCCCAGCAGGCCGTCGCGCGCGCCATGGCCGCCCTCGACGGGCTGGCCGGGCGCCCGCTCGCCGAGCACGTCGAGGCGTTCGAGCGGGTGCACGCCGCGCTGGGCGACGCGCTGGCCGCCCCGACGGCGTCCGACGGCGTCCCGGCCCGCACCGCGTGACGGCGGTGGCCACCCGGGCCCGGTTGGACGCCGAGCTGGTCCGCCGCGGGCTGGCCCGGTCCCGCCAGCAGGCCGCCGAGCTCATCGCGGCCGGGCTCGTCGACGTGCGCGGGATGGTCGCCGGCAAGCCGGCCACGGTGGTCGACCGGGACACCCCCGTCGTGGTCCGGGAGACCGGGCAGCGGGAGTGGGCCTCGCGCGGCGCGCACAAGCTGGTCGGCGCGCTGGACGCGCTCGACGTGCCGGTGCGGGGCCGGCGCTGCCTCGACGCGGGTGCCTCGACCGGCGGGTTCACCGACGTGCTGCTCGACCGCGGGGCCGCCGAGGTGGTCGCCGCCGACGTCGGCTACGGCCAGCTCGTCTGGCGGCTGCGCAGCGACGAGCGGGTCCGGGTGCTGGACCGGACCAACGTCCGCGCGCTGGAGCCCGCCGCGATCGGCGGGCCGGTCGGGCTGACCGTCGCCGACCTGTCGTTCATCTCCCTGCGCACCGTGCTGCCGGCGCTGGTCGCCTGCACCGCACCCGGCGGCGAGCTGCTGCCGATGGTCAAACCGCAGTTCGAGGTGGGTCGCGAGCGGCTCGGGGCCGGGGGCGTCGTGCGCGACCCGGCGCTGCGGCTGGCCGCGCTCACCGGGGTCACCGCGGCGGCCCGGGCCCTGGGCCTGGTGCTGCGCGGGGCCGTGGCGAGCCCGCTGCCGGGCCCGTCGGGCAATGTCGAGTACTTCCTGCGGCTGGCGCACGGCGGTGATGCCGGCAGCCACCCCGTCGGCACCGGCGCCGACGTCGGGGACGCCACGCTGGCCGCGGCCGTCGAGGAGGGTCCGCAGTGACCGAGATCGTCAGCAGCCCACCGGCCGGGTCGGTGGCCCCGCTCACCGGGAGCCCGTGCATGCACGGGTTGTGGCGGCCCAGCATCCGGGAGGGGAGCGACATGGCTCGCGAGGTGCTGGTCGTGCTGCACGCGGGACGGGGGACCAACCTGCGCACCGCGGCGACGGTGGCCCGGCGGTTGGCCGGGTCGGGCATCCGGCTGCGGGTGCTGGCCGACGAGTGGGCCGAGGTGGAGTGCGACGGCCTGCCCGAGGAGCTGGCCCCGCGCGCGGTCGACGGGCTGCCCGGCTGCGCCGACGGCGCCGAGGTCGTGCTGGTGCTGGGCGGGGACGGCACGCTGCTGCGGGCCGCCGAGATGGCCCGCCCGGTCGGGGTGCCGCTGCTCGGGGTGAACCTGGGCCGGGTCGGGTTCCTGGCCGAGGCCGAGGAGGAGTCCCTGGACGCCGCCCTGGATGCGATCATCGACGGCACCTACGCGGTCGAGGAGCGGATGACCATCGACGCGGTGGCCCGGGTCGACGGCCGGGTGCTGGCCCGCTCCTGGGCGCTCAACGAGGTCGCTGTGGAGAAGGGCAGCCGGGAGCGGATCCTGGAGGTGGTGCTGGAGGTCGACGGCCGCCCGGTGTCCGGGTTCGGCTGCGACGGGGTGCTCTGCGCGACCCCCACCGGGTCCACCGCCTACGCCTTCTCCGCCGGCGGCCCGCTGGTCTGGCCGCAGGTCGAGGCCCTGCTGCTGGTGCCCAGCAACGCGCACGCGCTGTTCGCCCGGCCGATGGTGATCTCACCGAACAGCCAGGTGGCGATCGAGGTCGACCCGACCGGGCCGACCGCGCTGCTGGACTGCGACGGCCGGCGCACCGTCGAACTGCCGCCCGGGGCCCGGGTGGAGCTGACCCGCGGCGCGGTGCCGGTCCGGATGGTCCGGCTGGACGGCCAGCCCTTCGCCGACCGGCTGGTCCGCAAGTTCGACCTGCCGGTGCG
>JASLAP010000195.1 GCA_030147065.1 Pseudonocardia sp.
GAGGTCTGGAAGTTCTTCGGCATGTCCGGGTAGAAGTAGTTCTTCCGGGCGAACCGGCCCCACGGGGCGATGGTGCAGTTCAGCGCCAGGCCGATCCGGATCGCCGACTCCACCGCGACCCGGTTGACCACCGGCAGCGCGCCGGGCAGCCCCAGGCAGACCGGGCAGACCTGGGTGTTGGGCTCGGCGCCGAACCCGGTCGGGCAGCCGCAGAACATCTTCGTGTTCGTGTTCAGCTCGACGTGCACCTCGAGCCCGAGGGTCGGGTCGAAGCGCGCGACGACCTCGTCGAAGTCCACGAGCGTGGGGGCGGTCATCGGGACACCTCCGGAACGCGGTGGATCAGGGGGCCGCCGTCCTCGGCGTCGCGGGCGGCCTCGTAGGCGGCGCCCACCCGGTACATCACGGCCTCGCCGAGCGCCGGGGCCATCACCTGCAGGCCGACCGGGAGCCCGTCGGCCAGCCCCGAGGGCACCGACAGACCGGCGGTGCCGGCCAGGTTGGTGGGGATGGTGGCCAGGTCGTTGAGGTACATGGCCAGCGGGTCGTCGACCTTCTCCCCGATCGGGAACGCCGTGGTCGGCGTGGTCGGCGAGACCAGCACGTCGGCCTTCTCGTAGGCCGCGGCGAAGTCCCGGGCGATCAGCGTGCGCACCTTCTGCGCCTGCCCGTAGTAGGCGTCGTAGTACCCGGCGGACAGCGCGTAGGTGCCCAGGATGATCCGGCGCTTGACCTCGGGACCGAACCCGGCCTCGCGGGTGGCGGCCATGACCTCCTCGGCCCCGGCGCCCTTGTCGACGCGCAGCCCGTAGCGCATGGCGTCGAACCGGGCCAGGTTGGACGAGACCTCGCTGGGCAGGATCAGGTAGTACGCGGCCAGGCCGTAGGTGAAGTGCGGGCAGCCGACCTCGACCAGCTCCGCGCCCAGCTTCTCCAGCTGGCGCAGCGCGGCGTCGAAGCTGGCCTGGACGCCGGGCTGGTAGCCCTCGCCGGTCAGCTCCCGGACCACCCCGACGCGGACGCCGGACAGGTCGCCGGTCGCGCCCAGCCGGGCCGCGTCGACCACCGACGGCACCGGGCTGTCGATCGAGGTGGAGTCCATCGGGTCGTAGCCGCCGATGACCTCGTGCAGCAGCGCCGCGTCCAGCACGGTCCGGGCGCACGGGCCGGCCTGGTCGAGCGAGGACGCGCAGGCGATCAGCCCGTAGCGCGACACCCCGCCGTAGGTCGGCTTGACGCCCACGGTGCCGGTCATCGCGGCCGGCTGGCGGATCGAGCCGCCGGTGTCGGTGCCGATGGCCAGTGGGGCCTCGAACGCGGCCAGCGCCGCCGCCGACCCGCCGCCGGACCCGCCGGGGATCCGGCTGGTGTCCCACGGGTTGCGGGTGGGGCCGTAGGCCGAGTGCTCGGTGGACGAGCCCATCGCGAACTCGTCCATGTTGGTCTTGCCCAGGATCGTGACGCCGGCCCCGCGCAGCCGCGCGGTGACGGTGGCGTCGTAGGGCGGGCGGTAGCCCTCGAGGATCTTCGATCCGGCGGTGGTGGGCATGTCGACGGTGGTGAACACGTCCTTGAGCGCCAGCGGCACCCCGGCCAGCGGGGACGCCGGGGCGGTGCCGGCGCCCAGCGAGGCGTCGACCAGCGAGGCGGACTCCAGCGCGGCGTCCGTGGCCACGTGCAGGAACGCGTGCACGGTCGGGTCGACCGCGGCGATCCGGTCCAGGTGGGCCTGCGCGACCTGGACGGCCGAGACCTCCCGGGCGTGGATGCGGGCCGCCAGCTCGGCCGCGGTGAGGCGGGTGAGCTCGTCCATCACGCCTCCTCGCCGAGGATCCGCGGCACCCGGAACCGGCCGTCCTCCGAGGCCGGCGCGCAGGCCAGCGCCTGCTCCTGGTCCAGCCCGGGCCGGCGCACGTCGTCGCGGAAGACGTTCTGCAGCGGCACCGCGTGCGACATGGGCGGGATGTCGTCGGCGGCGACCTCGCCGACGCCGGCGACCGCGCCGAGGATGACCTCGAGCTGGCCCGCGAACACGTCCAGCTCGGCGTCGGTGACGGCGAGCCGGGCCAGCCGGGCGAGGTGCGCGACCTCGGCCCTGGTCAGACCCGCCGTGGCGGCGGACCCGTCGGTGGCACTCAAGAAGTCCTCCAGGCTGTGCGGGCGGTACCCCGGGTGGTGGAGCCGACGGGGCGGTCCCGCGGTGGACGCAGATGTCGGCCGCTCGAGTCTAGGACCCGCACCCCGGGCGCCCGCGCGGGTGTCCGGACGCCGGACGCGCCCGCCACAGTGCCGATGTTGCGTCATCCGGTGCCCGGGCTGACACAATCTCCGTCCGGAGGCGCCGCGGTGGCCCGGCCACCGCGGCGCCTCCGGGCAGCGCAGCCGGGTCGGCTGCCCGCGCGGGCACGGCCGGGATGTGTCGGATCGGTCGAGGAGGCTGTGCGTGTCGTTCCTGCTCCGGGTCGTGCTACCGGACAAGCCGGGCAGTCTCGGAGCCGTGGCGACCGCGCTGGGCAACGCCGGCGCGGACATCCTCGGGGTGGACGTCGTCGAGCGCGCGCACGGGCTGGCCGTCGACGACCTGGCCGTGGAGCTGCCGGCCGGCCGGCCACCGGACGTGCTGATCACCGCGGCCGAGTCGGTGCCCGGGGTGGAGGTCGAGTCGGTGCGCCCGCACTCGGGCCGGCTGGACACCAACCGCGAGCTGGAGCTGATCGAGGAGATCACCGGCGACCCGCAGCGCGGGGTGCAGCTGCTGGCCGAGCAGGTGCCGCGGATCTTCCGGGCCGGCTGGGCGCTGATCGCCGCCCGCGAGGGCTCGCGGGCCTACCGGCTGGCCGAGAGCACGGCCGCGCCCGAGACCCGGGCCGGTGACCTGCCGTGGCTGCCGCTGAAGAAGGCGATCGTGATCGACCCGGCGGTGCAGGCCGTGCCCGAGCCGTGGAGCGCGCTGGACACCGAGCTGGCCGCCGCCCCGTTCGGCGCCGACGCCGCCCTGGTCGTCGGCCGGCCCGGCGGGCCCGCGTTCCGGCCCTCGGAGCTGGCCCGGCTGACCCACCTGGCCGGCATCGTCACCACGGTGCTGGGCGGTTAGCCGGGATGGACCGCCCGTGGGCCCGGGTGCCCGGGTGGGTCGGCGAGACCCTGCGCCCGGAGCTGGCGGGCACCACCGACGAGATCATCGCCGCGGTGCGGGCCGAGGTCCCGGAGTACGCCCGGCCGCTGACCGGCCGGTTCGGCCTGCGGATCACCGAGGGCGTCTCGGTGGCGCTGGCCCAGTTCCTGGACCTGCTCGGCCGCGACGAGCCGCTCGGCGACGACCGGGTCTACCGCGCGCTGGGCCAGCTGGAGCACCGCGAGGGCCGCACGCTGACCGCGCTCCAGTCGGCCTACCAGGTGGGCACCCGGACGCTGTGGCGCCGGATGGCGGCCAGCGTGACGGCCCACGAACTGCCGCCCGAGGTGATCTTCAGCCTGGCCGAGGCGGTGTTCGGCTACATCGAGCAGGTGTCCTCGTCGTCGGTGGCCGGCTGGGCCGACGAGGAGTCCAGCCGGGCCGGGTCGCTGCAGGCCCGGCGGCACGCGCTGGTCGAGGTGCTGGCCCGGTTCCCGCCGGCGTCGGCGGCCGAGCTGGACCGGGCCGCGGTCGCGGCCGGGTGGACGCTGCCGCCACGGCTCGCCGCGCTGGTGGTCGAGGACGCGGTCGCGGTCGCCACCCGGCTGCCCGGCGCGGTCGCCGCCGACCTGGACCCGGTGGGCGTCGCCCTGGTCAGCGCCCCGGACCGGACCGGATGGCTGGACCGGGTGCGGGCCGGGCTGGCCGGGCGGACCGCCGTGCTCGGGCCGGTCGTCGAGCCGGCCCAGGCGCACCGCTCGATCGCCCGCGCGCGGGCGGCCTGGCCGCTGCACGTCGCCGGACTGCTGCTGCCCGGCAGCGACGAGACGCTGGCCCGGGCCGAGGAGCACCTGCTCACCCTGCTGCTCGCGGCCGAGCCCGAACTGGCCGCCGACCTGTGCAACCGGGCGCTGGCCCCGCTGCGCACGCTGCCCGACGGCGCCGCCACCCGTGCCGAGGAGACCCTGCGGGCCTGGCTGGACGCGCACGGCGACGTCAGCGCGGCCGCGGCCGCCCTGCACGTGCACCCGCAGACCGTCCGCTACCGGCTGGCCGGGATGCGCGAGGTGCTCGAGGGCGCCCTGGACGACCCCGACCGGCGCCTGGAACTGGCGATCGCGCTGCGCGCCGGCCGCTCCGCCACCTGACCCCGCCCCGCCCCGCCCCGCCCCCCACGTCAGGAAAGCCACGTTCAGGACGGAATCGGTCCTGAAAGTGGCTTTCCTGACGTTGGGCGGAGGTGTCAGCCGGCGAGGCGGACCGGGCGGGCGGCGGCCGGGCGGGCCGGGCGCTCGGGCAGCGCGGTGACCGCGGCCGACTTCTTCGGGCCGCCACCGGGGAAGGCCAGCCGGGTGATCTTGCGCAGCACCTTGCCGTACTGGCGGGGCAGCGAGCCCGCGGTGTAGGTCAGGCCGTAGCGCTGGCAGATCTCGCGCACCTTCGGGGCGATCTCGGCGTACCGGTTGCTGGGCACGTCCGGGAACAGGTGGTGCTCGATCTGGTGGCTGAGGTTGCCGGTCATGATGTGCATGAGCTTGCTGCCGGTCAGGTTGGCCGACCCGAGCATCTGGCGGACGTACCACTCGCCCTTGGTCTCGCCCTCCAGCCGGTCCTCCTCGAAGGTCTCGGTGCCGTCCGGGAAGTGCCCGCAGAAGATCACCGCGTGCGACCAGACGTTGCGGACCAGGTTGGCGGTCAGGTTGGCCGCCGCGGTGTGCACGAAGCCGGGCCCGGACAGCGCCGGGAACAGCACGTAGTCCTTGGCCAGCTGGCGGCGGACCTTGCGCCAGAGGACCTTCAGCTCGGCCTTGAGCTCGGCCTTGGACTTGCTGCCGTCCTGCACCCGGTCGATCTCCAGGTCGTAGAGCGTGATGCCCCACTCGAAGATCAGCGACAGGCCGAGGTTGGTCAGCGGCTGGATCAGGTCG
>JASLAP010000269.1 GCA_030147065.1 Pseudonocardia sp.
GGGTCGGACATGGTGGTGCGCTCCTTCATCGATGAAAGGTCGACCTGGATCGGGGGGAGGGTGGGCGGGGTCGGGCTACGGATCGGCGCGGCGGGCGCGGGCCTGGATGAGCACGGCGGCCACGATGATCACGCCCTTGGCGATGTTCTGGACCTCGACGGCGAGGTTGTTGAGCACGAACAGGTTGGTGATGGTGGTGAACACCAGCACGCCCAGGATCGAGCCGATCAGCGTGCCCCGGCCACCGGACAGCAGGGTGCCACCGATGATCACCGCGGCGATCGCGTCCAGCTCGTAGAGGGTGCCGTGGGTGCTGGAGCCGGTGGTGGTCAGCGACGCGATCATGATCGCGGCGATGCCCGCGCAGAGCCCGGAGACCACGTAGAGCGACGCGGTGTGCCGGCGGACGTTCAGCCCGGCCAGCCGGGCCGCCTCCGGGTTGCCGCCGATGGCGAACGTGCGCCGGCCGAAGGTGGTGCGGTTGAGCACGATCCACCCGACCGCCACCACCAGCGCGAAGATGTAGATCAGCAGCGGGATGCCCAGGGGGCGGGTGGTGGCGATCGCGGCGATGGTCGGGTCGGTGACGATCTGGCTGCGCCGCCCGGAGATCTGCTCGGCCAGGCCCTGCGCGGAGATGAGCATGGCCAGCGTGACGATGAACGGCACGATCCGCCCGTAGGCGATCAGCAGCCCGTTGACCAGCCCGGCCCCGGCCCCCACGAGCAGGGCGCAGAGCACCATCACCAGCGGTCCGTAGGACTGGGTGGCCACCGTGGTGGCCCACACCGAGGACAGCGCCATCACCTTGCCCACCGACAGGTCGATGCCGCCGCCGATGATCACGAAGGTGACCCCGACCGTGATCACGCCGATGATCGATGCCGAGGTCAGGATGATCAGCAGGTTCGTCGTGGTCAGGAACGTGTCGGTGGTGGCCACGCCGACCACGCCGAGCACCAGCAGGACCGCGATCAGGCCCAGGTTGCGCCCGGCCCCGCTGTCGAGCAGCCGACCCAGCGTCGATTCCCCGGAGCCGGCCCCGCGGGCCGCCCGCTCCACCCGCTCGTGCTCGTCGACCGCCGGGGCCCCGGCCGCGGTGGACCCCCCGGCCTTGCTCAGGTCGGGTCGGGCCGGCTCGGAGACCGGTGTGCGGTCAGACATGGGCAGCTCCCTCCATCACCAGGTCCAGCACGCGGCCCTCGTCGAGCTCGCCGGCGGGTGCGGTGTGCACCACCCGCCCGTCGCGCACGACCAGCACGCGGTCGGCGAGCCCGAGCACCTCGGGCACTTCGCTGGACACCATCACCACCGCGACCCCGGCCGCGGCCAGGTCGCGGATCAACGCGTAGATCTCGCTGCGCGCACCGACGTCGACCCCGCGGGTCGGCTCGTCGAGCAGCAGCACGTCGCAGCCCTTGAGCAGCCAGCGGGCCAGGACCACCTTCTGCTGGTTGCCACCGGAGAGCGTGCGGGCGGCCCGGGTGGCGTCGGCCGGGCGCACGTCGAGCCGGGCGGTGATCTCCTCGGCCGCGGTCAGCTCCGCGTCCGCGCGCAGGAAGCCGCCGCGGGCGAAGCGGGTCAGGGAGGCCAGCGAGATGTTGCGCGACACCGGCTCACCCAGCAGCAGCGCCTGGCTCTTGCGCTCCTCGGGGGCCAGGCCCATGCCGGCGCGCACGGCGGCCGGCACCGATCCGGGGCGCAGCTTGCGCCCGCGCACCCGGACCGTCCCGGCGGCGGGCTTGCGCGCGCCGTAGACGGTCTCCAGGATCTCCGAGCGCCCCGAGCCGACCAGCCCGGCCAGCCCGACGATCTCGCCGGCCCGCACGGTGAACGACACGTCGGTGAACTCGCCGGTCCGGCCCAGCCCTTCGACCTCCAGGACCACCTCGCCGTCGTCGCCGGCCGCGGGCCGCTCGGGGAAGACGTACTCGATGCTGCGCCCGGTCATCATCCGGATGACCTCGGCGGTCGGGGTGTCACGCGCGGGGAGGTTGCGGGCCACCGTGGCGCCGTCCTTGAGCACGGTGACCCGGTCGCCGATCTCGCGGATCTCCTCGAGCCGGTGGGAGATGTAGACCACCGCGACCCCGTCCTCGGTCAGCTCGCGGATCACCCGGAACAGGTTGCGCACCTCCTCCGGGTCGAGCACCGCGGAGGGTTCGTCCATCACGATCAGCCGGGCGTCCCGGGCCAGCGCCCGGGCCATGCTCACCACCTGCTGCCCGGCGGCGGAGAGCCGGCCCAGCTCGCGGCGCGGGCGGATCTCCGGGTGGCCCAGCCGGCGCAGCAGCGCCGCAGTGACGTCGTCGGCGCTGCCCGGGCGGGTGAAGCCCAGGGTGGACGGTTCGTGGCCGAGCACCACGTTGTCGGCCACCGACAGCCCGGGGACCAGGTCGAGCTCCTGGTAGATGGTGGCGATGCCGGCGGCGTCGGCGGCCTGCGGCGAGGCGAAGGTCACCGGTCGGCCGGCGAAGGTGATCTCGCCGGAGTCCGGCCGGTGCGCCCCGGCCAGCACTTTGATCAGGGTGGACTTGCCGGCACCGTTCTGGCCGAGCAGGCAGTGCACCTCGCCGGCCTCGACGTCCAGGTCGACGCCGTCCAGCGCGCGGACGCCGGGGAACTCCTTGACGATCCCGCGCATCGTGAGCAGCGGCGTATCGGTCATCTCCACCTCGATGTGGGGCCCGGGCATCCCCGGACGCGGAACGGGTGTGGCGGCGGCGTAGCGGCGCCATGACCGTAGGAGGGTTGACCAGTGCCGTACAAGGTCGGAATAATGCCTCTTCCGGGTATTTTTCCGACGATATCGAGCCGTTATGCACCCCTCGTCCCCGCTCCCGCCGCTGCGGCTGAGCACGCCCGCGCTGGCCGGCCGGGTGGACACCGCGGTGACCCTGAGCACGGTGGCGCGGCTGGTCGCGTCGGGAGCCGCGGTGAGCAAGGCCGATCTGGTCCCGGCGGCCGGGCTGGCCCGCACCACGGTCAGCGCGGCGGTGGACGAGCTGCTGGCCAGGGGCGTCCTGCGGCCCGACGGCGCCCGCCCCACCGCCGGCCGCGGCCGCCCGGCCGACCGGCTGGCCATGTCCCCGCGTGGCGGGCAGGTCCTGCTCGCCGACGTCGGGGCCCGCGGGGCGCACCTGGCGGTGGTGGACCTCAGCCAGCGGGTGCTCGCCCGCGACCACATCGACGTCGACGTGCAGCACGGCCCGGACGCGGTGCTGGCCGCGGTGGAGGCCGGGCTGACCACCCTGCGCGCCGCCGCGCTGCAGGACCGCGCCGGTGGCGCGCCGGTGCGCGCGGTGGTGATCGGGCTGCCCGGCCCGGTCGACGGCAACCTGGGCATCCCGGTCCGGCCGCCGATCATGCCGGGCTGGCACGCCTACCCGGTGTCGGCGCGGCTGGCCCGCACCTTCGACTGCCCCGCGGTGCTGGAGAACGACGTCAACCTGCGGGCGCTGGGCGAGGCCCGGGCGCTGCCCGCCGACCAGGCCCCGCTGCTGTTCGTCAAGGTCGGCACCGGCATCGGCGGCGGGCTGGTCACCCGGGAGGGGGTGCTGCACCACGGCGCGGACGGCGCCGCGGGCGACATCGGGCACGTGCGCGTGCGCGGCGGGCCCGACGTGGCGTGCGTGTGCGGCAACGTCGGCTGCATCGAGGCCGTCGCCTCGGCCGGCGCGATCGCCCGCCGGCTGACCGCCGAGCACCCGAGCGGTCCGGTGGCCAGCATCGCCGACGTCCGGGCGCTGATCGCCCGCGGCGACCCGGACGCGCTGGGCGTGGTCCGCGAGGCCGCCGGGCTGATCGGCGAGCTGGTGGCCACCCTGGTGCACTTCTACAACCCGGCCCGGGTGACCCTGGGCGGTTCGCTGACCGCCGCCAGCGACGAGCTGCTGGCCGGCGTGCGCAGCGTCGTCTACCAGCGGGCCCTCCCCCTGGCCACGCGCAACCTGGTGCTCACCAACAGCGTCCTCGGCGAGTACGCCGGGCTGGCCGGGGCCGCGGTGCTGGGCATCGAGCGGGTGCTCTCGGCCGGGTCGATCGGGACGCTGAGCGCCGTCCAGGCCTGATCGCCCAGCCCCTGACCGGGCACCCGCTCACCGGGACGGGGACCGCCGCGACACCGCCACCAGGACCGCCGGCTCCGGGCCATCGTTGTGCAGGGCCACCAGCGGCACCCCGTCCAGCCACAGCACGGCACCGGCCGGGAACCGCCGGCGTCCGCCCTCGGGGCACTCCAGCACCACCTCGCCGCCCTCCACGACGACCAGCGCGTCGGCCCATTCGGCGGCCCGGTAGGGCCGCGATCCCCCGGGCTCGAGCGTGACCACCCGCCGGGCGAAGGCCGAGCTCAACCGGCGGTGCAGGAAGGAGACCGGCACCGCGTCCCCGGCTGCGGCCGCCGACCCGTCGGGGCCGGTCCCGTCGGGGCCGGTCCCGTCGGGGCCGGTCCCGTCGGGGCCGGTCCCGTCGGCGTCGGACCCGTCGGCGTCGGACCCGTCCGGGCCGCTCACCGGCTCGCCGGCGGGGTGCGGTGGGAGTGCATGCCGATGAGACCGCGCCCGGGCGGGGAAGTCATCGGCCGGTCCCGACGCACACCTCCCGGCCGCCGCGCCGATTCGTGACGTGTGCGCGGGGGGCCGCCGGGGTGCGGTCAGCGGCCGCGCAGGAACTCCGCCGCCGCGTCGTTGTCGTCCGGGCCGTCCTGGTCGCTGTCGGGATCGTCGTCGGCCACCAGGTGCACCGCGGCCTCCTCGGCCGACGCGGCGCCGCCGTCGATGCCGACGTCGACGGCGGTCAGGTCGTCGCCGTCCTGGCTGAGCCGGCCCGAGCGGGCGCCACCGACCTCGCGGTCGAGCAGTTCGCCGTCGGTGTCGGAGGCGTCGCCGAGCCCGTCGCCGAGGTCGGGGGCGCCGTCGGGCAGCTCCCGGCGCAGCCGGGCCGCCAGCGGCTCGCCGGTGGCCTCCTCGGCCGGGGTGGTGCCCCAGCTGTCGAGCCCCTCCGGCCGCTCCGGCGGGGAGTAGCCCTCGTCGAGCGGATCACCGCTGCCCCGGTCGACCAGGGTGTCCTCGGCCCCGAGCAGCCCCTCGTCCTCGACCACGTCGCGGTCGCCGTCCACGTCCCTGTCCGCCATGGTGCCTCCGTCCCTACCGGCGTCCGCCGGGGTCGCTCTCGTCCAGGTGCAGCCGCAGCATCGCGGTGGTCGCCCACGCCGGCGGCGTGCCGCGCAGCGAGACCAGCACCATGGTGGCGAATGCCAGCGGCACCGACCACAGCGCGGGTTGCCCCAGCAGGATGGCGGCCAGGCCGGGGGGCGCGCCGAGGAACAGGTCCACGGCGATCACCCCGGCCGAGGAGATCAATCCCACCACGACGCCCACGAGGGCCCCGCGGGCGGTCAGCCCCGGCCACCAGATGCCCAGCACCAGCAGCGGGCAGAAGGTCGACGCGGCGACCGCGAAGGCCGAGGTGACCAGCACCCCGACGTCGATGCTCCGGGCC
Organism: Pseudonocardia sp.; assembly: GCA_030147065.1. Classification (GTDB taxonomy): domain Bacteria; phylum Actinomycetota; class Actinomycetes; order Mycobacteriales; family Pseudonocardiaceae; genus Pseudonocardia. The sequence goes on from JASLAP010000269.1 coordinate 5,503, forward strand.
GGCAGGGCCAGCAGCACGATCGCCGCCGCCGCGGCCAGCGGGGTGAACCGCAACCGGCGCAGGGTGCCCGGCACCAGGTCGTGCGACAGCGCCCCGGACACCGCCAGCAGCAGCCCCAGCGAGGTGGCCAGGAAGGCCGCGAACGCGCCCGCGGTGAGCAGCGCGGTGAACAGTGCCCCGCCCCAGCCAGGGTCGACCCGGGCCGGCAGTTGCACGACGACGGTGTCGGTCGCCCCGGACAGGTACAGCTCGGGCAGCAGCAGCGTGCCCAGCAGGCCGTACACCCCCGGGAACAGGTAGAACAGCCCGAGCAGCACCACGGTGATCGCCGCTGTGCGCCGCGCGCCGCGCCCGTCCGGGCTGGTGTGGAACCGGATCAGGATGTGCGGCAGGCCCATCGTCCCCAGCACCGTCGCCACCAGCACCGACCAGGTGGCCAGCAGCGGGTACCCGGCGTCGGCCGGGTCGAGCAGCGGGCGCGCCCACTCCTCGCCGCCGGGGTGCCCGCCGCCGACCTCGGGCACCGCGGCCCCGGCCGGGAAGACCCAGGTCGTGCCGCCCGCGGCCGGGTGCGGACCGGGCGCCAGCGCGCGCGGCCCGGCGCCGATGTCGACCGTGGTCGGCTCGGTCAGCACCAGCGTGGTGTCCAGCCGGAACTCCACCGGGGTGGCCGCCGCGAACCGGTCGAACTCCACCGGGGCCAGCGCCGCCGCCCGGGCGTCCGGGCCGACCTGCACCAGCAGCCAGATCGCCGGCACGATGAACAGGGCCAGCTTGAGCACGAACTGGAAGGCCTGCACGTAGGTGGCCGCCCGCATGCCGCCCAGCGTCAGGGTGACGCTCACCGCCGCCCCGGCGACCACCACCCCCACCCAGTACGGGCTGCCGCTGACCACCCCGAGCACCTGGCCGGCCGCGGTGAACTGCGGCACCAGGTAGAGGGTGCCGATCACCAGCACGACCACCGCGGACAGCTGCCGCAGCGCCGCCGACCCCAGCCGGGCCTCGGCGAAGTCGGGCACCGTCAGCGCCCCGGTGCGCCGCATCGGGGCTGCGACCAGCGCGAGCATGGCCACGTAGCCGGCGGCGAAGCCGACCGGGTACCACAGCGCGCCGATCCCGTCCTTGACCACCAGGCCGGCCACCCCGAGGAAGGACGCCGCCGAGAGGTACTCCCCGGACACCGCGGCCGCGTTGACCGTCGGCGAGATCTTCCGGGAGGCGACCAGGAAGTCCGAGGTGGTGCGCATCGCGGCCACGCCGCGCACCCCGATCAGCAGCGTGACCAGCACGACCGGTACGACGGCCAGCACGATCGTCACGGCGCCGGCCCCACCTGCCGGCTCCGCACCCGCGCCCGCACCCGGCCGCCGGGGCCGGCCGGGCGCTGCTCGACCGGGTCGCCCCGGTCGCCCGGATCACCGGTGTCGTCGCGCTCGGCCCGCTCGGCGCGGCGCAACTGCCAGCCGGCCAGGGCGGCCAGCAGCGGGTAGGGCAGCACTGCGACGGCCAGCCAGGCCAGCGGGACGCCGCCCAGCCGCACCGTGCCCAGCGCGGGCGCCACGAACAGCAGCAGCGGCAGCCCGAGCAGCAGCACCGCCAGCAGCACCAGTGCGCTCAGCGCGTGCCGCAGCTGGCGACGGTGCACCCGGCGGGCCCGCTCGGCCTCGGCCGGGGACAGGTGCGGGGGCGCGGCCGGAGTGCCGCTGCGCCGGCCGGTGAGCGCGAGCCGGGTCTGCGGACTGGTCACCGCCACCCGGCGGTGGCGGGTCACCGGCGGTCCCGCCCGGCGGCCGGCTGGGTCACGGGCCGCGCCGGCCGGGGTCGAAGGCGCCGCGGGTGGCGGCCTCGAGCAGGTGCTCGCGC
>JASLAP010000276.1 GCA_030147065.1 Pseudonocardia sp.
GACGGGTTCGTGGTGGTCACCCCCGAGTACAACCACAGCTACCCGGCCCCGCTCAAGACCCTGATCGACTGGCACGACGGCTGGCGGGCCAAGCCGGTGGCGTTCGTGTCCTACGGCGGGATGTCCGGCGGGCTGCGCGCCGTGGAGCACCTGCGCGCGGTGTTCGCCGAGGTCCACGCGGTGACGGTGCGCGACACCGTGAGCTTCCACGGGGCCTGGGCGCAGTTCGGCTCCGACGGCCGTCCGCTGGACGCCGACGGCTGCGGCGCCGCGGCCAAGGGCCTGCTCGACCAGTTGACCTGGTGGGCGACCGCGCTGCGCACCGCGCGGGCCGAGCGCCCGTACGCGGCCTGACCGGCCGGTCCGCCGTGTTGACCTCAAGTCAACTTCAGCTCGTAGCGTCCCGGCCATGGAACCGATGACGAAGGAGACGGTGGCCCCGCAGCGCACCCGGTGGGCGCCGGTGGCCGCGCTCGGGCTGGCCATGCTGGTGGTCACCGCCGAGATGACGGTCACCGCGGTGACCCTGCCCGGGCTGGCCGCCGAGTTCGGGGTCGGTCCGGCCGCGACGGCCTGGGTGCTGCTGGGCTACGCGCTGCCGATGGCCGCCGCGGCCATCCCGGCCGGCCGCTGGGCCGACGGCGCCGACGTCCGGGCCGCGCTGGTGGTGTCGATGGCCGGGATCGCGGTGGCGAGCGTGCTCACCGCGCTGGCCCCGGCGTTCTGGGTGGTGATCGTCGGCCGGCTGCTGCAGGGGTTCGCCGCGGCCCTGGTGGTGGCGGCCTACATGCCGATCGTCATGGTCAGCGTGCGGCCCGAGCAGCGCGGCCGGGCCATCGGGGCGATCATCACGATCATGACCGTGGGCGGGATGGTCGGCGCCCCGGTGGGCGGCCTGGTGGCCGGCGGGCTGGGCTGGCGCGGGGTGTTCCTGATGAAGCTCCCGCTGCTGGTCGTGGTGGTCTGGGTGGCGCTGCGGTCGCTGCCCCGCGACGAGCGCGGGCTGCCCCGCCCGAGCGGCACACTGGTGCGCGAGGGGCTGCTGCTCGGCGGGGCGGTGAGCGCGCTGCTGCTGGTCGTCGAGCTGGTCGACGACGCGCCGCCGGCCGCGGCGGCCCTCGCGGTCGTGGCCGTCGTGGCCGGCTGGCGGTGGGCTCGGCTGCCCGCGTCCGGCCCGGTGGTGCAGCTGGTCCGGAGCCGGGCGTTCGGCACGGTGGTGGTCGCGCTGCTGGCCGCCAGCTTCACCATCGGGCTGATCGCGTTCCTGCTGCCGTTCTTCGTCTCCGACGTGCTGCGCGGCAGCCCGGAGATGACCGGGGTGGCGCTGCTGTTCTTCGTCGGCGCGGTGGCCCCGGTGTCCCCGGTGGCCGGGTGGCTGGCCGACCGGTTCGGCACCCGGATGGTCGCGCTGACCGGGATCGGCGTCTCGCTCGCGGCGCTGGCGACCATGCTGACCCTGACCGCCGACGCCGGCCTGGTCGACCTGGCCTGGCGGCTGGCCGTGCTCGGGATCGGCGCCGGGCTGTTCAACCCGGCCATCAACGCGGCCACGCTGGCCGCGGCGCCGTCCGGGATGGAGGGCACCGCCGGCGGCGTCGCGATGACCGCCCGGACCATCGCGACCACCGTGGCGCCCGGCGTGGTGGCGCTGTGCTGGGTGCTGGCCGGCGGCGGGGTGGCCGGGTTCCGGGCCGGGGTCCTGGTGCTGGGCGCGGTGACCCTGGTCGGGCTGGCCGTGCTGCTGGTGCCGCCCGCCCGCGCGGTCCGGGACACCCCGTGACCGGCCGGCGGGCGGGGGGCCTGCGGGCGGTGGCGAGCGGGCCGGTCCTGCTGGGCCGGGCCGCCGAGACCGCCACCGTCGAGGAGCTGCTCGACCGGGCCCGGGCCGGCGGGAGCGGCGCGCTGGTCGTGCGCGGGGAGGCCGGGATCGGCAAGTCCGCCCTGCTGGACCGGGCGCGCGCGGCGGCCGGCGGGATGCGCGTGCTGGCCGCCACCGGGGTGCCGGGCGAGTCCGCGCTGCCCTACGCCGGGCTCCACCTGCTGCTGCGGGAGGTCGCCGCGCAGACCCTGACGTTGCCGCCGGCGCAGGCCGAGGCGCTGTGCGGGGCGCTCGGCCACGGCGCGGCCGGGCAGCCACCGGCCGACCGATACCTGGTCGGACTGGCCGTGCTGACCCTGTTCGCCGAGCTGGCCGAGGAGCGGCCGGTGCTGTGCCTGGTCGACGACGCGCACTGGTTCGACCGGGCCAGCGCCGAGGTGCTGGTGTTCGTGGCCCGCCGGCTGGCCGCCGAGTCGGTCGCGATGGTCTTCGCCGCCCGCGACCGGCCCGGCTTCCCGGCGCCCGGACTGCCGGGGCTGGTGCTGCGCCGCCTGGACGACGACACCGCCCGCCGGGTGCTCGGCGCGCACGCCGACGACCTCCCGCGCCGGGTGCGCGACCAGCTGGTCCGGGAGGCCGCCGGCAACCCGCTGGCGCTGGTCGAACTGGCCGCGGCGCACCGGGCCGGGCGGCTCACCGACTACCCGCTGGGGCCGCCGGACGCCGGGCGCGGCGGCGCCCCGCCGACCGGCGGCCGGGTGGAGGCCGAGTTCGCCGCCCGGGTCGCCGAGCTGCCGCCGCCTGCCCGGACGCTGCTGCTGGTGGCCGCGGCCGACGGCAGCTGCGACACCGGGCTGGTGCTGGCGGCCGCCGGGCGGCTCGGCGCGTCGATCGGCGACCTGGCGGCCGCGGAACGGGCCGGGCTGCTGCTGTTCAGCGAGGGCTGCCTGGGCTTCCCGCACCCGTTGATCCGGGCCGCGGTGTACGGCCGGGAGACCCTGGCCCGCAAGCAGGCCGCGCACCGCGCGCTGGCCGACGCCGTGGACGAGCGGACCGACCCGGACCGCCGGGCCTGGCACCGGGCCGCGGCGGCGATCGGCCCGGACGAGGA
>JASLAP010000305.1 GCA_030147065.1 Pseudonocardia sp.
CACCGCCGGCGCCGCGGCCGGCCGGGCGGACCCCACCGGCGCGCCCACGGCCACCGGCCCGGCCGGGAGGTCGGCGACCACCACCCCCGCGCCGATCCCGCCGGCCGGCCCGCGGCAGGCGTACGCCGCGCTGGTTGCGGACTGGCAGCAGGCCCGGTCCCGGTTCGTCGCCACGGTCTCCGACGGCCGGCCGCGGACGGCGGCGCAGCAACGGGCGCTGGCTGCGGAGTTCGGCACCGCGCAGCAGCGGTTCGCCGCCGGGCTTCGGGCAGGATCCTGGCCGGCAGCGGCCCGGCCCGCCGTCACCGCGCTGCTGCGGCGCAACGCGGGCCAGCAGGCCGCAGTCCGGGCGATGGCCGCGGCGGGCAGCTCCGCCGAGTTCACCGCCCGGCTCGCCGACTACGGGGTGGGCGCCGCCGCGGAGAACCGGGCGGTCACCGCGGTCGCCGCCGCACTGGCCTGACGCCCGCGGGTACCGTCTGCGCCGTGACCGACCCGACCGACCGCACCACCGACGACGACGCCCGGCGCGACCACCGGCTGCCCGAGCACCACCGGGGGCCGGTGGTGCTGCGCCGCGACCAGATCAAGCCCGGCACCACCGACGAGCGGCTGCTCAACACGCACGGCCCGTCGGACTGGGTGCACACCGACCCCTGGCGGGTGCTGCGGATCCAGTCGGAGTTCGTCGAGGGGTTCGGGCTGCTCGCCGAGCTGCCCAAGGCCGTCAGCGTGTTCGGCAGCGCGCGCACCCCGCCCGAGCACCCGGAGTACGCGGCCGGCCGGGCGCTGGGCTCGGCGCTGGCCCGGGCCGGCTTCGCCGTCATCACCGGCGGCGGCCCGGGCGCGATGGAGGCGGTCAACCGCGGCGCGTCCGAGGCCGGCGGGGTCAGCGTCGGGCTCGGCATCGAGCTGCCGTTCGAGCAGCGGCTCAACGACTGGGTCGACGTCGGGCTCAACTTCCGCTACTTCTTCGCCCGCAAGACGATGTTCGTCAAGTACGCGCAGGCGTTCGTCATCCTGCCCGGCGGCTTCGGCACCCTGGACGAGCTGTTCGAGGCGCTGACGCTGGTGCAGACCCGGAAGGTGACCCGGTTCCCGGTGATCCTGTTCGGCACCGACTACTGGGCCGGGCTGGTGTCCTGGCTGCGGGACACCCTCGTCCCCTCCGGGAAGGTCGCCGCCGCCGACGTGGAGCTGTTCACCCTCACCGACGACGTCGAGGAGGCGGTCAAGCTCATCATCGAGGCCGGCGCCAACCTGGAGGGCGGCCCGGCGCGGGCGGCGTACGACGGCGAGTGACCGCGATCGCCGTCTACTGCGCGTCCTCCACCCGGATCGAGCCGTCCCACCTGGAGCTGGCCGCCGCCGTCGGCACCGCCATCGGCGAGCGCGGGCACGTGCTGGTGACCGGTGGCGGCTCGGTGTCGATGATGGGCGCGGTCGCCCGCGCCGCCCGGGAGGCCGGCGCGCACACGGTCGGGGTGATCCCCACCGCGCTGGTCGCCATGGAGGTCGCCGACCCCGACTCGGACGAACTGGTCGTCGTGGACGGGATGCGCCGGCGCAAGGCCGAGATGGACGACCGGGCGGACGCGTTCCTGGTGCTGCCCGGCGGGATCGGCACGCTGGAGGAGTTCTTCGAGGTCTGGACCGCGGCCACCCTCGGGATGCACGCCAAGCCGGTCGTGGTGCTCGACCCGGACGGCTTCTACGACCCGCTGTGGGCGTGGCTGGAGGACCTGGCCGGGCGCGGCTTCGTCCGCCGCTCGGCGCTGGACACCCTGCTGCTGGCCCGTACGGTCCCGGAGGCGATCGCCGCCGCCGAGACCGGCCGGCTGCCCGCGGCACCCGCCGCCGAGGACCCCACCGGCTGACCGTCCCGGCCGCCGCCGGTCCTGGAACGGGCCGGGCCGCGGTGGGTCAGGCGAGGCCGCGGCGGGCGACGGCGGGGGAGCGGGTGCCGCGGATGGCGGCGACCGTGTCCAGCGCCCGGCGGGTGGCCGCCACGTCGTGCGCCCGGAACACCCGGGCGCCCAGCCAGGCCGACACCGCGGTCGCCGCGAGCGTGCCCTCCAGCCGGTGGTCCGGCGGCAGGTCCAGGGTCTCGCCGAGGAAGTCCTTGCGGGACAGCGACACCAGCACCGGCCAGCCGGTGGCCACCAGCTCGCCGAGCCGGCGGGTGACCTCCAGCGAGTGCCGGGTGTTCTTGCCGAAGTCGTGCGCCGGGTCGACGACGATCCCGTCCGGCCGCACCCCGAGGCCCACCGCCCGCTCCGCCAGCCCGGTGACCGTGGCGACCACGTCGGCGACCACGTCGTCGTACGCGACCCGGTGCGGGCGGGTCCGCGGCCGCTGCCCGCCGGCGTGCGCGCAGACCAGCCCGGCCCCGGTCGCGGCGGCCACCTCGGCCAGCCGCGGATCGACGCCGCCCCAGGTGTCGTTGAGCAGGTCGGCGCCCTCGCCGGCCAGCACCCGGGCGACCTCGGAGCGCCAGGTGTCCACGCTGAGCACCAGGTCCGGGTGGGCGGCCCGCACGGCGGCGACCAGCTCCGCGGTCCGGCGCAGCTCCTCGGCCGGATCCACCTCGGCGCCCGGGCCGGCCTTCACCCCGCCGATGTCGACGATCGCCGCGCCCTCGGCCACCGCGCGGTCCACGGCGTCGACGGCGGCGCCCAGCCGGTAGGTGGCGCCGCGGTCGTAGAAGGAGTCCGGTGTCCGGTTCACGATCGCCATGACGACCAGCTCGTCGTCGGCGAAGGCCCGGCGGCCCAGGCGCAGCGGCACCCGCCCAGCCTCGCACGCCCGGCCCGGTGCACCTGCCGGCCGGTGCGCCCGCCCCCGGCGGGGCGGCCCGGTGCGCTCCCCGGGCGGGCCCGGATCGGCGGAGCGTGCCACCATCAGAGCGTGGGTACGGTGCTCGGCTACGTCATCGCGCTGCTGGTCGTCGGCGGGCTGCTCTTCCTGGCCGCGTCGTTCGCGTTCGGGCGGGGCGAGGAGATGGCGCCGGTGCTCCCCGAGGGCACCCCCGTCGAGCTGCCCGACGAGCGGCTCGCCGACGGCGACGACCTGCGGGCGCTGCGGCTGTCGGTCGTCGTCCGCGGCTACCGGATGGACGAGGTCGACTGGCTGCTCGACCGGCTGGCCGAGCAGGTCGACACCCGGGACCGGGAGATCGCCCGGCTGCGCTCGGTGCTGCACGTGGAGGAGATCCCGCTGCCGGACGACGAGCCGGA
>JASLAP010000315.1 GCA_030147065.1 Pseudonocardia sp.
CCAGCCCGGCCACCAGCAGCAGGTAGAGCACGATCGTGATCGGGCTGCTGACCAGCACCGCCGGGTCGTTCTCGGAGTTGGCCATCGCGTCGCGCAGCGAGTACTCGGCGAGCGGGCCGAGGATCACCGCGATCAGCACCGGCGCGACCGGGATGTCGTAGAGCCGCATCGCCAGCCCGAGCACCCCGATCACCAGCATGATCACCAGGTCGACCGTGCTGGCCCCGGCGGCGTAGACGCCGAAGGAGGCGAAGACCGCGATGCCGGCGTACAGGTAGGACTTGGGCACCCGCAGCAGCTGCGCCCACAGCGGCGCGAACGGCAGGTTCAGGATCAGCAGCACGATCATCGCCAGGAAGAACCCGGCCAGCAGGGCCCAGACGATGTCGCCGCTGCGCTCCAGCAGCAGCGGGCCGGGCTGCAGCCCGTACTGCTGGAAGGCCGCGAGCAGCAGGGCGGCGGTCGCCGAGGTCGGCAGCCCGAGCGCGAGCAGCGCCCCCATCGCGGTCCCGGCGGTGGCGTTGCCGGCGGCCTCCGGACCGGCGACGCCCTGGATGGCGCCCCGGCCGAACATCGGGTTCGCCCGCCGCCGGTCCAGCCGGCGCTCGGTGCCGTAGGCCAGGAAGGTGGGCACCTCCGCGCCGCCTGCCGGGATGACGCCGAACGGCAGGCCGTACCCGGTGCCGCGCAGCCACGCCGGCAGCGCCGCGCGGAACTCGGCCCGGGACAGCCACGGTCGCCCGCTGGGCAGCGCCGCCTCCTGGTGGTCGCGCCGCCCCACCTTGGCGGCCTGGTGGAACACCTCGCCCAGGGCCAGCAGCGACACCGTGATGACCACGATGGAGATCCCGTCCAGCAGCGCGGGGGCGCCGAAGGAGAACCGCGCGGTGCCGGTCGGCTGGTCGATCCCGATCATGGCCAGGGTCAGCCCGATGGCCAGCGCGGCCAGGCCGCGCACCGCCGAGTCGGCGACCACCGCCGATATCGCGATGAACGCGAAGACGGCGAGGGCGAAGAACTCGGCCGGGCCGAAGCCGGTGGCCAGCTCGGCGAGGGTGGGGGCGAAGAACACGACCAGCAGCGAGGCGACCATGCCGCCGATGAACGCGCCGATCGCCGCGGTGGCCAGCGCCTGCGCGGCGCGGCCGTCCTGGGCCATCCGGTAGCCCTCGAAGGCGCTCGCGATCGCGGTGGAGTTGCCCGGGGTGTTCATCAGGATGCCGGAGATCGAGTCGCCGAACAGCCCGCCGAAGTAGATGCCGGTGAACATGATCAGCGCGTTGGTCGGTTCCAGCACGAACGTCAGCGGCAGCAGCAGCGCGACCGCCATCGCCGAGCCGAGCCCGGGCAGCACCCCGACCGCCGTCCCGAGGATCGCGCCGATCAGCACGAACAGCAGCGCGGACGGGGTGAGGATGTCGGCGAACCCGCCGAGCAGGTTGGACAGCTGTTCCATGCCGCTAGAACCCCCCGACGAAGCCGGCGGGCAGCGAGATGCCGAGCAGCCCGCTGAACACGATCTGGATGACCGACGCCACCGCGAGCCCGACCAGCAGGCAGGTCGGGTACCGGCGGTTGCCGAGCGCGACCGCGACGGTGGCGAACAGCAGCGTCGCCGAGAGGATCCAGCCCAGCCAGGGCAGCACGACGATGAACCCGGCGACCCCACCGACCGCGATCCCGACGGCCCGCGCGTTGACCGTCTCCGGTTCGGTGTCGGTGTCGGTGTTGGCAGGGGTGTCGGCGTCGACCGGGGTGGCCGGGGCATGGGTCGGGCTGTCGTACTCGGGCCGCGGCCGCAGGATGTCGACGGTGAGCGCGGCGGCGACGACGAAGCAGAGCACGGCCACCGCCCACGGCATCGCGGTCGGGCCGAACAGCCCGCCGTCGCCGACCACGCCCATGCCGACCGTGCCGACCACCAGGAAGATCCCGAGCGCCACCAGCACCGCCGGGACGATCAGGGCGCCCCGGGACAGGTGCGCGGGCCGGGGGCGTCGCCGCGGGGCGGTCGCGGCCCCGTCGTGGGTCACCTCGCTCATACCAGCCCCAGCTCCTCGAGGAGTCCGTCGATCCGTTCCTGTTCGGTGACGAGGTACTGCTCGAACTCCTCGCCGTAGATCTCGCTGCGCACCCACCGGTTGCGCTCGACCGCCTCGGACCAGGACTCGGTGGTGACCATCTCCCGGACGATCTGCTCCAGCTCGGTCCGCTCCGCGGCGGTGATGCCCTGCGGGGCGACCAGGCCGCGCCAGTTGACCAGGTCCACCTCGGGCAGCCCGAGCTCGATCATCGTCGGGGCGTCGACCCCGGCCAGCCGCTCCGGCGAGACGACGGCGAGCACCCGGAGCTGGCCGCTGTCGACCAGGTCGCGGAAGTCGTTGTAACCGCTGATCCCGACCTCGACGGTGCCGGCCGCGGTGGACAGCAGGCTCAGCGTGAGCTCGCCGCCGCCCGCGTGCGGGGTGTACTGGATCTGCTCGACCGGGATGCCGCGCGCCTGCGCGAGCTGCGCGGCGACCATGTGGTCGATGCCGCCGGCCGACCCGCCGCCGATCGGCAGCGCACCGGGGTTCGCCGCCCAGGCCTGCAGCAGGTCCTCCAGCGAGCCGTACGACGACGCCTCGGGCACCGCGATGACCTCGAAGTCCTCGGCCAGCCGGGCGATCGGGGTGGTGTCCTGCAGGTCGGTCGGGCTGCCGGACTGGCTGATCCCGCCGAGCATCACCGTGCCGGTCACCATCATCGTGGTGCCCTGGCCCGCCAGGCCGGCCAGCTGGGCCAACCCGATGGTCCCGCCCGCGCCCGGGATGTTCACCACCTGCACGGTGTTGACGATGGTGCCGGTGCGCAGGGCCTGCTGCGACTCGCGGGCGACCAGGTCCCAGCCGCCGCCGGCCGCCGCCGGCGCGATCATCGTCAGGTTGGACCGCGCGGCCTGGCCCTCCCCGGACCGGACCGCGTCGGCGAAGGCCGTGACCGCCAGCGCGGCCACGACCACGACTCCGAGGGCGCCGATGGCCCGGTTCCGTGGCATGGACCGAGACGCTAGCGCCCGGCCGGGCGCTCCGGTGCGGTCCGCGGACACGAGATCGCGGCGCCGGGGTGGCTAGGGTGGCGCCGTCCGCACGCGCTCAACCGGGGAGCGACATGACGATCTGCGTGGTCTACGGCCCGACGCCGGAGGGTGCGGCCGCGCTCGCCCTGGCTGTGCGCGAGGCCCGGCTGCACGGGGTCCGGCTGGTGGCGCTGGCGACCGGCCGCCAGGAGCGGTTCGAGCACGACAACGGCCCCGACGACCAGGTGCTGCGCGCGGAGATCGAGCGGCGGCTCGCCGAGCTGCGGGCCGACGGCGACCCGGAGGTGGAGGTCCGAGTCGTCGACGACGGCGGCGACGCCGCGGAGGCCATCATCGACCTGGCCGTCGGCGCGGCGGCGGAGCGGCTCGTCGTCGGGGTGAAGCGGCGCAGCCCGGTCGGCAAGCTGCTCACCGGCAGCATCGCGCAGCGGATCATCCTCGACTCGCCGGTCCCGGTGCTGGTGACCCACGCGCCCCGGACGTCGTAGCCGGGGTGGTCACCGGGATTCCGCGGCCATGGCGCGGAAGCGGTCCCGGTGGGCGAGGATCTGGGCGCGCCGCGGGCCGGTGAGGTAGCGGACCGAACCGAGCTCCCGGTGCCCGTGGTCGCCCGGGTCCTCGTGGCCGTGCGGGTCGACGCCGATCGCCCGCATCAGCGCCTCGCTGCGCTGCGACATGCTGCCGGTGACCCCGAGGTGCCCGGTGAGCCGCTTGACCGCCAGCTTCGGGGTCCCCGGATCGGCGTCGAACAGCGAGTTGTTCTTCCCGATCAGCCAGCACAGGGCCGCGGCGGCGGTGGCCGCCCGGCTGCGGCGGCGGAAGACGGCGGGGTCGCCGGCGGCGACGTCGGCCAGCAGCCGGCGGCAGGCGGTGCGGTACTCGACGTCGAGCAGTTCGGTGCAGCAGCGGTCGACCAGGTCGAGCACCTCGGCGACCCTGGCGTGCACGTCCTCCGGGATCCCGGCCCAGTCGAACGGCTCGTCGGGCAGCGGCTCGGCGTCCAGCGCGTCGAGCGCCGCCGCCCCGCCCACGGTGCGGCGCAAGGTGTCGAGCATGAGGTCCGGGAAGTCCAGCTCCGGCTCGTCGTCGAACGCACCCATGGCGGCGAGCAGGGCCGCGGGCCCCTGCGGACGGTCGGACCGGATGAGCTCCTGGTACTCGGGCTCGTAGGCGTCGACGGCGGCGAGGGTCTGCTCGGTGAGCGCCGGGCGGATGCCGCGCTCGTGGTGGCAGTACCGGATGAACGCGCGCAGCAGATCGGGTGCGGGTGCCAGGTCCTCGACCGCGGCGACGACCTTGCGCGGGATGCGGTCGAGCAGCAGCAGCTCCACGACCACCGGGCTGATCCGCATCGGGTCGCCGGGGGCGTAGTCGGCGCCGAACGACAGCAGCGTGGACAGCATGTCCCCGGGGTCGTCGACGCCCTCGGCGAAGGGCGAGGCCCGGAACCGGCGGGCCAGGTCGTCGAGCGCGGCGTCGTCCCACTCGGGCCACTCGTAGCCGGTGCCGCCGGCCGGCAGCAGCCCGGTCATCCACTCCACCAGCGCCCGGGCCGACGGCCAGGTGTCGGTCTCGATCGGGGGCAGCGACATCGCCCCCGTCCGCACCGCGTCGGTGATCCGGGCGCGGGCGTCGGCCGGATCGAGCGGGCGGGCGGTCAGGTCGGGGTCGTCCGAGGAGGCGGCGACCAGCTGCGTCAGCACCCCGTCCAGGCCCTCGGGCAGCACGAAGGCGTCCTTGACCAGCGTGCCCAGGTTGTGGTCGACGTAGACCACGGCGGTGAGCGGGTGCCCGCCCGGCAGGGTCACCGCGACCAGCAGGTTGTCGCCGTCCCCGAGCACGTCGGTCACCTCGATCGCGCGCGCTGCGGCGGTGGCGCGGTGCAGTTCGGCCAGCCACCGGGGCAGCGGGTGGGCGCGCTCGGCGATCTCCCGCTGCACGCGGCGGCGCAGGACGTCGTCGCCGGACAGTCCGGCCATCGCCGCGAGCAGCGCCGAGGTCTCCGGCAACGGGACCTCGAGGAACGTCCGCACCAGCTCGTCGCGGTCGAGGGCCTCGACCGGTGGCCCGAACGGGTTGCGACCGCGCGGGTCGACCACGCCCAGCAGGCCGCTGGCCAGGTCCAGCAGCGGCAGCGGGTCGTCATCGGCCAGTGCCGCTGCGATGTCGGCGATCAGGTCCGGCTCGTCGCGGCGCTGCGGGCGCGCTCGCCGCGCCGCCTTCCGGGGACGACGATTGCGCTTCGACACCCGGCGCACCCTAGCGAGTGGGTCGTCGGCGCATCCGGCTGCTGCCGCGGCGGGACCGTCCCTCCTACGATCAGGGGGTGCGCCAGCTGCTCCGCTCGGTCTGGCACGAGCCCCCCGCCCCCGGCCCACCGCAGCGGTTGTGGTGGGACTGGGCGCTCGTGGGCGTGCTCGTGCCGGTGGCCGTGCTCGAAGGCGTGCTGCGACCGGACCTGCCGAACCGCGCCGTCTGGGTCCCGGTCGCGGTCGGCCTGGTGATCACCTTGTTGTGGCGGCGCACCCGACCGCTGCTGGTGGTCGCGGTCGCCTTCGCCACCTCAGCCGCGGTCAGCCTGGGGCTCGGCGGTGAGCAGTCCGGGATGTACACGATGGCGGCGCTGCTGCTGCTGCCGTACGCGCTGCTGCGGTGGGGGTCCGGGCGGGAGGCCGTGATCGGCACGGCGATCCTGCTGGCCAACGTCGCCATCACGACGGTCTCCGCCGGCCGCCTCCCCGACGTCGTCGGCGGCCTGACCGTGCTCTCCTCGAGCCTCGCGCTCGGCCTGGCGTTCCGCTTCCGCGCCCGGGCGCGCAGCCGCGAGCTCGACCAGGTCAAGCTGCTCGAACGCGAACGGCTGGCGCGCGACCTGCACGACACCGTCGCCCACCACGTCTCGGCGATGGCGATCCGCGCGCAGGCCGGCCTGGCGACCGCGGCGACCACCCCGGACGCGGCGGTCGACGCGCTCCGCCTGATCGAGACCGAGGCGGCG
>JASLAP010000428.1 GCA_030147065.1 Pseudonocardia sp.
TGCTCGACATCGCCGAGCGCGGCCGCTCGCTGGGCATCATCCTGATCGGCGCCCAGCAGACCGCCAGCGAGGTGGAGCGCCGGATCGTGTCGAACTCCTCGGTCAAGGTGGTCGGCCGGCTGGACCCGGCCGAGGCCGGCCGCCCCGAGTACGGCTTCCTGCCCACCTCCCAGCGCACCCGGGCCACCCTGGCCAAGCCGGGCACGATGTTCGTCTCGCAGCCGGAGATCCCGGTCCCGCTGGCCGTGGAGTTCCCGTTCCCGGCCTGGGCGACCCGGCTCTCCGAGGTCTCCGGCCCGATCACCGCCCCGCCCACCAACGGCTCCGCCCCCAGCAACGGTGCCCCGCGGCGCGACCCCTTCGCCCGGCTCCCCGCCGCCCCCACCGACGACGACGCCCCGTTCTGAGGGCCACAGTCGATCGCTTCGAGATGGACATGAGCGCCCTTTCCGGGGCGCTGAGGTCGATCTCGGTGTGATCAGGCGCCGCCTAGTATGGAACGCATGCTGGCCGAGCCGGGCCCGGTTCTGCAGGTGCCCTCGCCGTTGACCGAACTGGTCGACGAACGGCTCGGCTCGGTTCGGATGTTCCTCAAGCGCGACGACCTCATCCACCCCGACATCCCCGGCAACAAGTGGCGCAAGCTCAAGTACCTGGTAGCCCATGCGCGGGAGGTGGGTGCGACCACGCTCCTCACGTTCGGTGGCGCCTACTCCAACCACATCCGGGCTGTCGCTGCCGCGGGGCGCATCTACGGGTTTGCCACCATCGGCGTCATCCGGGGCGAGGAGCGGCCGGTCAACGACGGGCTGCTGAAGGCGGCAGCCGACGGGATGCGGCTCCACTACCTCGACCGGGCGACCTACCGGCGCAAGGCCGACGACGACGTCATGGCCGCGTTGCGCCAGGAGTTCGGCGATTTCTACGCCGTGCCAGAAGGTGGGAGCACCGTGCACGCGGTCCGGGGCTGCGCCGAGATCGTGGCCGAGATCAGCGAGCCGTTCGACCTCATCGCCTGTGCTGTGGGGACCGGTGGAACTCTGGCCGGGCTGGCCGCCGGACTCGGTGATGAGCAGTCGGCCCTCGGGATCAGCGTGCTCAAGGGCGAGAGGTCACTGGAGGATCGGGTCAGGGCGCTGCACCATGGGGCGCTGGGACGCAGCCCCGACAACTGGGCCATCAGCCATCGGTTCCACTGCGGCGGGTTCGCGCGGCGGACGCCGGAACTCGACCGGTTCGCCGTGGATTTCCGTGATCGACACGGCATCGCTATGGACCACGTCTATGTCGCCAAGCTGCTGCTGGGCCTGTTCGTGTTGGTGGACGAGGGCGAGTTCGCGCCGGGTTCGCGGCTCGTGGCGGTGGTCACCGGGCCCGGTGACTGACCGAGCCACTCCAGTCGCCATTCTCCGGACTTGATCTCGTACCGTTTGCCCACGCCCAGCCATCGGCCGGTCATCGACCGTCCGGTCGGGTCGACGACCAGGTGCAGGACACCGCGGTACGTCGCCGCGCGGTAGTGCCCGACCGGAGAGGTCCGCTCGGTCCACGAGCCGGTAACCAGCGTCCCCTCGACGGAGAGATCCAGGTCGAGGGTGCTGCCGGACTCCTGCGGGATGCTGTGGCCGACCAGGCGGCCGCCGCTCGCCCTCAGTTCGACGGTGTGGTGACCGTCGAGTTCGGCTCCGCGACTGGTGCTGGGATACCGGTAGGTGCTGGCCCACGCGCCCACCAGCGCCCGGGCCCCGGCGGGCAACCCGGTCGGCCGCGTCGCCGGCGATGCCTCGGCCGCTGCCGCGACCGCCGCCGTCGTGCTCAGCTTGAGCAGCAGCGCCCGTCGCTGCGGAGCGGGCAATCGCCCGGCCCAGTCCGCCACCGAGCGGGTGAGCTCGGGCAGGCCGAGGTGCTGGACCTGCCAGGCCAGCGTCTCCGGCTCGGTCCCGACGCCCGGCTCCGTCGGTTCCCCGTACTCGCCCCACCCCGCGACGAGGTCGGTCACCCCGCACTCGTAGACCTGGGCCAGCCGGTCCAGCACGCTCAGCGAGGGGGCGTGGCCGGTGGGGCTGGGCCAGGTCTCCCAGTAGGAGATGTTCTTGAAGCTCTTCGGGTCGTCGGGCCAGCGGGCGTTCCAGGCCGCGGCCGCGTCGGCCTGGCTCCAGTCGTGGGCCAGCCGCATCGCCAGCCGCGCGCCCAGGCCGTAGCGGTCGCGCAGCGCCGCCGCGATCTGCGACCAGCTCCGCCCCTGCGCCCGCAGCGACCGGGCCAGCTCCCGTTGTTCCTGTCGGCGTCCGCCCCGCGACGTCACTCCCGGCACGGTACTTCCGATTCGATCGGGAGTCACGCTCCGGATTCGCGCTGCTGCGGGGTGTGCCCGGATCGGGGGCCGCCGCGACTCTGCTCCGGTGACGTCGGAGTGGCGGTTGTCGGAGGAGTTGGCGGTGATGCCGGAGGTCTGGAGCGCGCTGCTGAGCACCCACGTCGTCGGCCCGGACGGGCGGTGCCGTGGCTGCCGCTCGCCCGTCGGGCCGGGACAGGTGTGGCCCTGCACCCTGTTCGGACTCGCCGCGCGGGCCCGCCGGATCGCGTCGGACCGCCCACCTACGATGAGGCCCTGATGCGGATCCTGCACACCTCCGACTGGCACGTCGGCAAGACGCTCAAGGGTCATTCCCGGCTCGACGAGCAGGAGCGGGTGCTCCGCGAGATCGTCGGGATCGCCCGCGCGCACGAGGTCGACGCGGTGCTGGTCGCCGGCGACCTCTACGACACCGCGGCCCCGTCCGCCCCGGCGCAGCAGCTGGTGATCCGCACGCTGATGGGGCTGGCCCAGGACGGCATCCCGGTGGTGGCCATCGCCGGCAACCACGACCACGCCCCCACCCTGGACGCCTACCGCCCGCTGGCCGGCGCGTCCGGGATCACGTTGGTCGGGCAGGTGCGCACGGCCGACCGCGGCGGCGTCGTGGAGTTCACCGCGCGGTCGACGGGGGAGCGGGCGACCGTCGCGGTGCTGCCGTTCCTGTCCCAGCGCTACGCCGTCCGCGCCGTCGAGCTGGTCACCCGGACCCCGGCCGAGAACACCGCCGAGTACGACCAGAACCTGCGCGACATCCTGGGCAGGCTCACCGCCGGCTTCCGCGATGACGCGGTCAACCTGGTGATGGCCCACCTGACGGTGCTGAACGGGAAGATGGGCGGCGGCGAGCGGGCCGCTCAGTCGATCTTCGAGTACGCGGTGCCGGCGACGATCTTCCCGGTGGAGACGCACTACGTCGCGCTGGGCCACCTGCACCGCCGCCAGCGGATGGACGCCCCGTGCCCGGTGCACTACTGCGGCGCCCCGCTCGCGGTCGACTTCGGCGAGCAGCAGAACACCCCGGTCGTGTGCCTGGTGGAGGCCGCCCCGGGGGTGCCGGCCACGGTCACCGACATCCCGATCACCACCGCGCGCGGGCTGCGCACCGTCCGCGGGACCGTCGCGGAACTGTCGGTGCTCGCCGCGAGCATGGCCGACCAGGACCCGGAGCTGGCCGACTTCCTGCGGGTCTGGGTGCGCGAGCCGGCCCGGGCCGGGCTGCGGGAGGAGGTGACGGGGCTGCTGCCGAACGCGCTGGAGGTGCGGATCGACCCGGAGTTCGCCGCGCCGGTCACCGCGCCCCGCCCGTCCGGGGGCGACACCGAGCGGCACCCGGCCGAGCTGTTCGCCGAGTACCTGGGCAGCCGCTCGATCGCCGACCCCCGGGTCGAGGAGCTGTTCCGCCGGCTGCACGACCAGGTCACCGGGAGCGGCTGATGCGCCCGGTGCTGCTGGAGATGGCCGGGTTCGGCTCGTTCCGCGAACCGACCTCGGTCGACTTCGTGGGGGCGGACTACTTCGCGCTGGTCGGCCCGACCGGGGCGGGCAAGTCCACGGTGATCGACGCGATGACGTTCGCGCTGTACGGGTCGGTGCCGCGGTGGGACAACAGCCAGACCGTCGCGCTCGCGCTGGCCCCGACGGTCAACCGCGGCACCGTGCGGTTCGTCTTCGACGTGGCCGACGCCCGCTACGTGGTGGCCCGCGAGCTGCGCCGGGCCGCCACGGGCTCGGTGTCGGTGCGCGGCGCCCGGCTGGAGCGGCTGCGCGACCGCGCGGGCACCGGCGGCGGCGAGGAGGACACCGAGCCGCTGGCCGACGGCGCCCGCCAGGTCACCAAGGCCGTCGAGGACCTGCTGGGCCTGCCGTTCGGCGACTTCTGCACCTGCGTGGTGCTGCCGCAGGGCGAGTTCGCCGAGTTCCTGCACACCGAGCCCCGCAAGCGCCAGGAGAAGCTGGTGCGGATCCTCGGCCTGGGCGTCTACGACGTGATCGCCCGGGAGGCCAACACCGAGGCCGCCCGGCAGCGGCAGCGGGCCGAGGTGCTCACCGAGCAGCTCGCCGGCTACGCCGACGCGACCGCGGAGGCCGAGCAGGCCGCCCGCGAGCGGGTGGGGGAGCTGGAGGCGCTGGCCGAGCGGGTCGGTGCGGCGGTGCCCGAGCTGGCCGCGGCCGACGCCGCGCTGGCCGCGGCGACCGCCACCGCCGCCCGGCTCGGTGAGGAGCGCGACCGGCTCTCCGCGCTCTCGGTGCCCCCGGCCGCGACCGACCTGGACGCCCGGCGGCGCACCGCTCTTGCCGCCGCCGAGGACGCCGCGGCCAGGGCCGAAGCCGCGGAACGGGCCGACACCGCGGCCCGCGAACTGCTGGCCGCCGCCCCCG
>JASLAP010000432.1 GCA_030147065.1 Pseudonocardia sp.
CGCCTGCGGGCACGACGCGCACGCCGCGATCGTGCTCGGCGCCGGCCTCGCGCTGGCCTCGGCGCCGGCCCTGCCCGGCCGGGTCCGGCTGATCTTCCAGCCGGCCGAGGAGATCCAGCCCGGCGGCGCGCTGGACATGGTGGCCGACGGCGCCACCGAGGGCGTGCAGCGGATCTTCGCGCTGCACTGCGACCCGCGGCTGGAGGTCGGCAAGGTCGGCACCCGGGTCGGGCCGATCACCTCGGCGTGCGACGTGCTGGAGGTCCGGCTCACCTCGCCGGGCGGGCACACCGCCCGCCCGCACCTGACCGCCGACCTGGTCGAGGCCCTCGGTCTGCTGATCACCCAGCTGCCGCTGCTGCTGACCCGGCAGGTCGACCCGCGGTCGGGCACCGTGCTGGTGTGGGGCGCGGTGCAGGCGGGCGAGGCGGCCAACGCCATCCCGCAGCACGGCGTCCTGCGCGGCACCCTGCGCACCGCCGACCACGCCACCTGGGGCGAGCTGGAGGAGAAGATCCGCTCGCTGGTGGGCGCGCTGCTGGCGCCGACCGGGGTGGGCTGGACGCTGGAGCACACCCGCGGCGTCCCGCCGGTGGTGAACGAGGCGGTCAGCACGGGCATGCTGGCCGACTCGGCGATCACCGTGCTGGGCCCGGACGCGGCCACCGGCACCGAGCAGTCCAGCGGCGGCGAGGACTTCGCCTGGTACCTGGAGCACGTGCCGGGGGCGATGGCCCGGCTCGGCGTGTGGGCCGGGCACGGCCCGAAGCGCGACATCCACCAGCCGACGTTCGACCTCGACGAGCGCGCCCTGCCGTTCGGGGTGCGGGTGCTCACCCAGGCCGCGCTGGCCGCGCTGTCGATCCCCTGAGCGACCGCCCCACCGATCCCCGCGACCCGGGTCCCCGCCGTACCGGCGGGCCCGGGTCGCGGCGCGTCCAGGGCCGAACGAGCGGCCGGCGGCGCGCCGGGCCGCCCCGCTCGGCCCAAGCGGAGTTGGGCCGACCGGGTGGTGGGGTCAGAGGGACTTGCGGCTGGGCCGGGACCGCAGCGCGGCGACGTAGTCGTCCGGGGCGCCGGCCTGCTCGGCCGCGTCGGCGATCACCCCGAGGTAGCGCGCGGACGGCTCGCCGCCCTCGTAGGCGTCCAGCACGTAGACCCAGGCCAGCACGTCCCCGTCGAGGGTGTGCACGCGCAGCCGGAGCTTCTTGTGCAGCCCGAGCTCGCCGCCCTCCCAGCGGTCCAGCTGCGGGGCGTCCAGGTCGGAGACGTCGTAGAGCACGACGAAGACCTGCGAGCCCGGCTCCTCGACCACGGTGGAGAGCGCGCCCTCCCAGCCGTAGTCCTCCCCGCCGAAGGTCAGCCGCCAGCCCATCAGCCACCCGGTGTCCGTCATCGGCGAGTGCGGGGCCCGCTCTTTCATCTGGGCGGGGTCCATGTTCGACCCGTAGGCGGCGTAGAGCGGCACCAGCACAGGGTAAGGCCATCCCCGCCGCGTACCGTGATCGGGGAAGACGGACGGCGGAAGGGGCGGGCCGGAACGTGGCGCGGATCGTGATCATGGGTGGTGGCCCGGCCGGTTACGAGGCTGCCCTGGTGGCGGCCCAGCACGGCAGCGACGTCACCGTCGTCGAGCGGGACGGCATGGGCGGGGCCTGCGTGCTCGACGACTGCGTGCCGTCCAAGACGTTCATCTCCTCGGCGGGCATCCGGGTGGACCTGCACCGGGCCCCGGACCTGGGGCTGCTGGCCGACCGGCAGTCCGTCGCGGTGGACCTGCCGACGGTCAACAAGCGGGTCAAGTCGCTCGCGCTGGCCCAGTCGGCGGACGTGCGGGCCCGGGTGGAGCGGGAGGGCGTGCGGATCGTCCGCGGCACCGCGACGTTCAGCGACGAGCCCGCCGACCGGGCCCAGCACGTCGTGCAGGCCCGCACCCCCGACGGCGCCGTCGAGGACATCCCGGCCGACGTGGTGCTGATCGCCACCGGCGCGACCCCGCGGCTGCTGCCCGATGCGCAGCCCGACGGCGAGCGGATCCTCACCTGGCGCCAGCTCTACGACCTGCAGGAACTGCCCGAGCACCTGGTCGTGGTCGGCTCCGGGGTGACCGGCGCCGAGTTCGTCTCCGCCTACGTGGAGATGGGCGCGCGGGTGACCCTGGTCTCCAGCCGCGACCGGGTGCTGCCCGGCGAGGACGCCGACGCGGCCGCGGTGCTGCAGGACGTGTTCGCCGACCGCGGCGTGCAGATCCTGGCCCAGGCCCGCGCCGACTCGGTGCGCCGCGAGGGCGGCGGCGTGCTGGTCACCCTGGCCGACGGCCGCACCGTCACCGGCTCGCACGCGCTGATGACCGTCGGCTCGGTGCCCAACACCAGCGGGCTGGGCCTGGAGAAGATCGGTGTGGAGACCGGGCGCGGCGGGTTCATCCCGGTCGACCGGGTCTCGCGCACCAGCGTCCCCGGCGTCTACGCGGCCGGCGACTGCACCGGCGTGCTGATGCTGGCCTCGGTGGCCGCGATGCAGGGCCGGATCGCGATGTGGCACGCCCTCGGCGAGGGCGTGGCCCCGATCAAGCTCAAGACCGTGGCCGCGGCGGTGTTCACCCGCCCGGAGATCGCCACCGTGGGGATCAGCCAGAACGCCATCGACGCTGGCGAGGTCCCGGCCCGCACGATCATGATGCCGCTGTCGACGAACCCGCGGGCCAAGATGCAGGGCCTGCGCCGCGGCTTCGTCAAGCTGTTCTGCCGCCCGGCCACCGGCGTGGTGATCGGCGGCGTGGTGGTCGCCCCGGTGGCCAGCGAGCTGATCCTGCCGATCGCGATGGCCGTGCAGAACGGCCTGTCCGTCGCCGACCTGGCCCACACCTTCTCGGTCTACCCGTCCCTGTCGGGCTCGATCACCGAGGCCGGCCGCCAGCTCATGCGCCACGGCGACCTGGACTGAACCCCCTCGACGGGGGTGCGGCGGTGCGCGGGGTGCGGCCGAGGTGGGCGCGGAACACGGCGCTGAACGCGCTCGGGGTGGCGTAGCCGACGGCGGCGGCCACCGCGGTCACCGGTTCGCCCGCGGCCAGCAGCTCCAGCGCCCGCAGCAGCCGGGCGCGCTGGCGCCACCGGGAGATCGTCAGCCCGGTCTGGGCCAGGAACAGCCGCTCCAGGGTGCGCTGCCCGGCGCCGGTGCCCGCGGCCAGCTGCGTGAGCGGGGCGGCCGCCGCCGGGTCGGCCAGCAGTACCCGGGCCAGCGCGGCGGCCCGCGGATCGGTCGGGAGCGGGAGCAGCTCGGGAGCGGCCGGGGCGGCGGCCAGCCGGTCGCCCAGCACGCCGACCAGCCGGCGGTGCTCCGGCTCGCCGCGGCGCAGGGGAGCGGCGCGCACGGCGTGCAGCACCAGCTCGCGCAGCAGCGGCGGCACGTCCAGCGCGGTCGGCCGGTCCGGCAGCGGCCCCGGTCCGCGCAGGTAGAGCGTGCGCACCGCGACCCGGCCGTGCATCGTGATCCGCGCGGTCGCGCCGTCGGGCAGCCACATCGCGCGGTGCGGCGGCAGCGCCCGGACCTCGGTGTCGGTCTCGACCCGCATCACCCCGGACGCGGCGTGCAGCAGCTGGTGCCAGCCCGGCTCGGTGGGCAGCACGACGGTGCCGCTGGGGTGGGTGACCGCGTAACCGCGGGCCAGCAGCTCGTCCTCGCCGGTCTGTCGCATCCGCGACAGTTTCCGCCGACTGCGCGACGGCGCGCCAGCACCCGGTCCGGGCACGCTGACCCCATGACCGCAGTCCTTCGCCACTTCGCCCTCAACGCCACCGACGTCGACGCCGCCCGCCGGTTCTACGCGGCCGCCTTCGGCTGGGGATTCACGCCGTGGGGCCCGCCCGGCTTCTTCCACGTCGACCCCGGCGGCGACACCCCGGTGCAGGGCGCCCTGCAGCGGCGCCGCGAGCTGCTGCCCGGCTCGCCGATGCTCGGCCTGGAGGGCACCTTCGGCGTCGACGACCTGCCGGCGGTGCTGCGCGCCGCCCGCGCCGCCGGCGGCCGGGTGCTGGCCGAGCCGGCCACCATCGCCGGGGTCGGTCACCTGGCCTGGTTGGCCGACCCGGACGGCAACGCCGTGGGCGCGATGCAGTACGACCCCGAGGCGGAGTAGGCCCGCGGCCCGGGGGTCGGATCGGGGTCATCCCCGATCCCCGGCGCCGCGGCGGGGCCGAGGATCGTTCCCATGACCTCCTCGCTGAGCACGTCGAAGGTTCCCGTCGGCGCCGTCCTGCTGGCCGGGGCGGGGGCGCAGTTGGTGGACGACGTCGCCTACGTCCTGCTCCCGCCGGTCGCGCTGCTGAGCCCGTTCAGCGGGCTGATCGCGATCCTGCTGACCGCGGGGGCCGCGCGCTACGCCACCCGGGGGATGACCGGCGCCGCGCTCGCCCGCACCGGGCTGGCCGTCGGCGCGGTGTCGGCCGGGGTGGGCCTGCTGGTCGGCGGGCTGGGGTTCGTGGCGTTCCTGATCGCGGTGCTCACCGCGGTCGCCGGCGTGGCCGGGGCGGTGGCCGGGCGCCGGGACAAGACCATCGGCTGAGGCCGGGGGCCGGTCGCGTGGGGGCGCGGCCGGCTCGTGCGAGGAGTCGATCCCGCCGGTTGGGGGCAACCGGCGGGATCGGCCGCGTCCGGGGTCAGGCCGGCAGCGCCGGGTCGGCGCGGGAGTCCGCCGGCAGGGCCAGGGTGAGCAGTTCGCCCAGGCAGTGGCGCAGCCGCCGGCCGTCGACGGGGGCGACGGTGCTCCAGTCCACGCCGTCCGCGGCGGTGCTGCGGGTGAGCAGGTAGCGCCCGCGCCGCCCGTCGAGCACTCCGAGGACGCCGCCGGCCCGCTTCGTCCCGCCCCACCGGTCGCCGGTGAGCGCGACCAGCTGCGCGCGCCGCTCGGTGCCGCCGAGCATCCGGGCCAGCGACGCGGCGTCGACCGCCGGCACCCCGCGCTCGGCCAGCGCCGTCCGCAGGCCGACCGGCCCGGGCTCGGCCCCGTCCGGACGCTGACCGCTGCGGCCGACGCCGCGCCCGCCGGAGTGGCAGGGGGCGCCGACCGGAGCCACCGCTTCGGCGACCGAGCCGAGGGCGGCGGCCAGCACCGAGGTCGGCAGGGTGGTGGCGCGGCCCGGCCCCGGCGCGGCCGACGGCAGCACGCCGAGCAGCGCCGTCGGCAGCGACCCGCAGGCCTGCACGGTCAACGACCCGTCCTGCCGCACGGCCAGCGCCCCCACCCCCGGCCCGCCCGCCGCCACCGCCCGCACGCTGCGCCCCCACCACCCGCGCAGCTCCAGCGCCACCGCCGGCCGGGCCAGCAGGTGCAGCAGCCGGGTCAGCTCGGGGTCGGCCCCGGCCGGCCCGGCCAGCCCGCGCTCGCGCAGCGCCTGCCAGCCCGCGGCCTCGATCTCCCGCCGCTCGGCCCGGGTCCGCCCCGGCGACTCCAGCCGCAGCACCACCGGCGTCGGCCCCAACCCCAACCGCTCCCAGAGGACGTCGAACTCCACCGCGGTCAGCACGTGCCGCCCCGCAGCGGGGCCGTGCGGCACGGGGGCGGTCGGGGCCGGGACGGGTCCGGAGCAGCGCATGGTCGGCATGCCGCGCACGCTAGGCACGCCCCCCACGCCACAGTCCCGAACCCACCCCCGCCGTGTGCACCCGCACACGCCCACCCGCCCGCCCGTTCCGTCGGGGCGGGGCTGGGAATCTGCCGACGAATGGCGCCTTTCGTTCAGGTGCTGGGACGAGAGTGGCTCTCGTTCGACGTGCTGGGGCGAGAGTGGCTCTCGTTCGACGTGCGGGACGAGAGTCGGTCTCGCGCGATGTGCTGGTGCGAGAGTCGCTTTCGCTCCACGTGGTGGGACGGGAGTCGCTCTCGCGCGATGTGCTGGAACGAGAGTCGCGCTGGAGCGAGAGGGCGGGCCGGGGAGACGCGCGATGGCCGGTGCGGGGAGTCCGCACCGGCCATCGGGCCGATCAGGTGGTCCGGATCAGCTGATCCGGGCCAGTGGCGCCGGCGTCCGGCACCCGGCGAGCGGGCACGAGCTGCTGGCGCCGAGGCGGTCGCGCAGGTCCGCGTCGGCGAGCGTGGCCGTGAACGGCCAGCGCCCGGTGAAGCGCTGCAGGTACCAGTACAGGAACAGGTAGTCCGGTTCCGCGGTGTCGGCGACGAAGACCGGATCGCCCGGCAGCCGGTCGACCCAGTCGGTGTAGGTGGCCATCGCGACGGCGGGTGCGCGGGTGGCCCGGCGGGTGCTGAGCCAGTCCTCCGGACGCCTCCGCCAACTCTGGAGGGAGACCGGGTGGAGCTTGGCACCGGGCAGTTCGCGCAGGTTGAAGGTGATCGGGTCGGTGACCCCGCCGCCGGGCAGGTGCCCGAGCGAGGTCAAGGTGAGCAGGGAGTGCGGGCCGGGGATCGGCCCATCGGTGTGGACGTGGCTGGTCACGAGAATTTCGGGGGGCATGACGGATCCTGGTCGCCGAAGAGAAAAGGGGACGTGTCCGCGGCGCGGCCGGAGCCTGCGTGGCAGACGGATCCGCGGCGCGGCACTTCCGCGTGGCGGGAGGAACCGGGCCCCGTGAGTGGAAACACGGGTGTGCGTCACTGCTGTCCGCTATGCACTTGTACA
>JASLAP010000562.1 GCA_030147065.1 Pseudonocardia sp.
TGCGCCACCCGCCACCCGCCACCGGCTGCGCGAGTGCCGGGCAGCTCGGCGCTGCCGGCCGGGCGGCTTGTTTGTCGCAGCTCGTCGTAGCTCGCGCAGCACGTGTGGTGTCGTCGCAGCCGGTCGGCACGCTGCGAGGGCACTACTGGGGCTGCGCCACCCCCGACGTACTGCGACGACCACGGAGGCTCTGGGTCGTGTCGGCGGGAGCCGTCGGGAACGACTGCCGGTCGGTGTTCAGGCAGGTCTGCATCCGGGCGACCTGGCCCGCGGTGAACATGAACATGGCGACGTCGTCGGTGTAGTCCATGTAGTTCATGAACAGGTCGCCGTTGGGGCCGTTGTCGCAGCTGACGCGGGGGAACGTGGGCCGGCCGGTGTTCTCGCTGCCCTGGTTCGGGGTGTCGGCGACGAAGTCCGATCCGTTGCACCCGGTGCCGTCGTCGCCCCAGATGTGGCGCAGGTTGAGCCAGTGGCCGACCTCGTGGGTGGTGGTGCGGCCCAGGTCGAACGGCTCCGTCGCCGTCCCGAGGGTGCCGAAGGCGGTGTGGGTGACCACCACCCCGTCGGTCTCCGGCGGCCCGCCCGGGAACTGCGCGTACCCCAGCAGGCCCTCGCCGAGCGGGCAGACCCACAGGTTGAGGTAGCGGTCGGTGGGCCAGGCGTCGGCGCCGCCGGTGCGCGCGGACTTGACCCGGTCGTCGTCGACGAAGGAACCGGCCGTCGTGCGGGTGCGGGTGACGCCGGTGGTCGGGGCGCCATCGGGGTCGACGGTGGCCAGCTCGAACTCGATGCGGGCGTCGGCGACCAGGTCGGCGAACACCTCGGGGACCTGCTCGACGTCCGGGTTGAGCCGGCGGAAGTCGCGGTTGAGCACGTCGATCTGCGAGCCCACCTGCTCGTCGGAGATGTACTGCTCGTCGGTGGCGTGCACGACGTGCACGACCACCGGGATCCGGGTGATCCCGACCTGCCGGAGGTTGATCCCCCGCCGCGCCGCCGCCCACGCCCCGTTCTCGCTGCGGTTGCGGGCGTCGGCGTAGCCGGGCACGGTCCGCAGCAGGCGGTCGTGGACCGGTCCGGTCCCGCAGGTGCGGACGGTCGGCAGGCCGGCTCGTGTCATGGGCGGTCCTCGGGATCGGGCCGGTCCCGCCGGGTCAGCACGAGGCGGTCGGGGGCCAGCTGGACGATGTCGTAGACGTCGTCGCGAGCGGGCGTCCCCAGCACGAGGTGCCCGTCGTCGACGCCCCATCGTCCCGATGTCCATTCGCGACGGTCCGCCGGCCCCGGCCGCCCCAGCCGCAGCTCCCCGTCGGGCGCGAGGCTCAACGCCTCCCGGGGACGCCGGGCCGGGGGAAAGGGGTAGTCGTCGCGGCGGAAGACCAGGGTGCGGTCGCCGTCCTCCTCGAAGGAGTGCGCCCACCGGCCCACCAGCTGGTCGTCGGTGCTCATCCGACAGTCCCCTCGTCGACGCCCGCGGGCGGTGGTCGGGGTGGGGCGTGGGCCGGGGTAGACTGCGCGGGCTCCACCCGGTGGGGCGCCGCGGGCGTAGCTCAATGGTAGAGCCCCAGTCTTCCAAACTGGCTACGCGGGTTCGATTCCCGTCGCCCGCTCCACTCTTGACCAGCCGTTTCCCTGGTAGGGGCGCGCGCCGCGGCCGCGCTCGTAACGCGGACTCGATGCAGCATCGACGTCCTGCCGAGCGACACGGTGCGCGTCCGCCTCACCAAGAATCGGCGCACGCTCGCCGAGGCGCGACCTCGCCGACCCGCGTGCGAGAAGCTGGCCTGCCCAGTCCGCCGGCGGGAAGGACGCGCTGCAGGTCCGCCTTCCCGCGACGGTTGCCATGTGGTGACAACAGCCTGCCCCTACGTGCCCGTCTCTGTCTCTCGTCGGCAATTGTCGCGCCTGCTCGCCAGCCTCATGATTCAGAGCACGAAGATCTGACGGTGCAGCCGTCACCCCAGACTTCGACATCTTCATCAGGAGGTCAGAAGTGACAATTTCTCTGAACGGCCGACGCCGACTGTCCGCACTGCTCTTCACCGCCCTGACGGCCACCGGGTTGGGACTGGCGGCGAGCGGTACCGCGAGTGCCGAGCCGGCTCCGCCGCCGGTGGACGGCACGGCTACGGGCATCGACGGTTCCGGACTTGTCCAGACCGGCGAGCCGGAGGCGGTGTACTTCTTCAGCGATTTCCTGAAGATCCGGGTCGTGTCGGTCTGCTACCAGGACCCCGGAAAGGGGCGCGTGTGCGAGAAGGTCGTCGTTCGCGGATAGATCATCGGCCAAGTTGATCTCGACGGAGGAAGTGGGTCTGACACGATCGGTCGGCGGTAGACATCATCTTGCGACGGTTGCCGTCCGGTCGAGGGCCGACCTCAATGCTCGGAGTCAGCAAATCCCCTCGGCGTGTCAGGAAAGGCGTTGAAGGCCTCTCCCTCGAGCCGGTCGACGCCGTGGATGCTACGCAGGCGCCCTCCACCATCCCCGCGACTCGCAGCGAATCTGCAACGGAGGGCGGCCAGTCCGCGCGGATCCGGAAGTTCGGGTCGCCCGGCGCGTCGGGCGGCTCCCAGTCCAGCGCGCGTAGTTGCCGCTCCTGCTCGGCGGTGAGCTGCCGTTTCGGGGGAGGGTGTGGTTGGAGGCGGTCTCGGCCCGCAGGAAGTCCGTGCCGAGGAGTTCCGCGCCGACGACGGCGTGGGCACGGACGTACTTGCTCGCTCGGCGGCGACCCACTCGGTCTCGTCATGACGGCCAATCGATGACTTGACGGAGATGACCGTAACGTCGAAGTACGGCCGCGCGAGCACCGTGAGCAAGCTCCCCGCTCCGCCTCGCCTCGCGCTGTCCGACAGGAGTCCCCGCCGTGCACCCCGATCAGCAGTGGCAGCCCAACCCTGGACAGCAAGCCTGGAACCGCGGTCCGTACGCGCCCCCGCCCGAGCCGCCCAGGCCGCCGCGCAACGGGCTCGGGATCGCTGCGGTCGTGCTCGGTCCGGTCGGGATGCTCTTCGGGCTCATCCCGCTCACCGGGATCGTGGCAATCGCCTGCGGGATCACCGGCGTGATCCTGGGCGGCATCGGCTACTCCCGCGCCCGGCAGCGGCTGGCCACAAACGGACGCACCGCCATGACCGGCGTCGTGCTGTCGGCGCTCGCGGTGGCGCTCGGGATCTGGGGCATGGTGACCGTCTCGCGGGCATTCGACCAGCTCTCCACCGACCTCGACCGCATCAGCGAGCCGGCCGCCCCAGCAGCTGTCGTCGAGGTCGCAGCCGGCCAGCCCGCCACCACCTCGACCGGGCTCGTGATCACCACCACGCCGCTCGTCGAGCAGGAGGCCGAGTTCCTCGGTGAGTTCACCTGTTCGACGGTGAGCTACCGCAACGAAGGTGCCGAAACCGCGCCCTACAGCGACTTCGACTGGAAGCTGCAGAACCCGCAAGGTGTCGTCGGCAACTCCGGCTACACCGGCCGCGATGGCTCCCTCGGCTCCGGCGAGTTGGTGCCGGGTGGCGAGGTGTCCGGCGAGGTCTGCTTCGAGGGGGGCCCGGTGACCGGCCGCTACGTGCTGATCATGGAGCAGCAGATCGCGCTCAATCCCGATCGGCTCGCCTGGACCAACGATCTGTAGTCGGAACACCCCGAGGTGCGTGCTGTTGTGGCGCTACCGCCATCGGGG
>JASLAP010000578.1 GCA_030147065.1 Pseudonocardia sp.
CGCCGCCCGGCGTCCAGTAGTCGTCGGGCGCGACCGCCGCGCGGTAGCGGCGCCCGGCGAGCGGCGGACCGGCGGGCCGGGTCCGGGCTCCGACCGGGGGGCGGAGCCGGCCGCCACTCGGGAGCTGCCCCGGGTCGAGCCCGCCACCACCCCGTCCGGACCGGAGCCGGCCGGCCCGCGACCGGGGATGCGGTGGTCCGAGGCGGTGCGCTCGGGCGCCCTGCGCTTCGAGGAACCCGACCTGGACCGCGGGCCCACCGCGACGCCCGGCCGGGCCCCGCACCCGTCGTCGCCCGCGGCCCCGGAGGGGTCGGGTCGGTCTCCGCAGCCGTCCCCGGCGCCCGACGGGCCGCTGAGCCGGCCCGGGCACCCGTCGCCGACCGCGACGCCGGAGGGGCCCGGCCGGGATCCGTACCCGTCCCCGGCGCCCGAGGTGCCGCTGAGCCGGGCTCCGCAGCCTTCCCCGACGTCGTTGCCGGACGGGTTCGGCCGCTCCCCGCAGCCGTGCCCGCCCGCAGCGCCGCCGGGCCCGGCCGATCGGGCCTCCGGCGGGGGCCCGGCGGACCCGCCGCCGAACCCCCTGCCGCGCAGGCCGCGGCCGGAGGGCGCGCCGGGGGCGGTCGATGCCGCGGCCCCGTCGCCGTCGCCGGACGTGCCGTCCTTCCGGGTCCCGCCGGCGGAGCGCCCGTCGCCGGTCGCCCGTCCCCGTCCGGACCGGACGCCCGTGGGCGAGCTGACCGAGCCGATGGGGCTGCGCTCGGTCCCCGGCATGCCCCGGCCGGGCGCGCCGGACGGCTCCCCGCGGCACCGCGCCGCGGAGTCCGCGCCCGGCGCGCGGACCCTGGGCCTGCGTCCGCCGGTCCCCGCGCCGGGCGACGCGGACGCGCTGAGCGCGACCGCGGTGATCCCGCCCGGTTCCCCCGCCCCTGCGGTCGGTCCCCGGCCCCCGGCGGATGCGCCCGGTTCCCGGGTGCCGGTGACCGGGCACCCGCCCGCCGACCGGCTCGTCGCCGCCGGCCGACCGGGTCTGCCGCCGCAGCGCTCGGCCGCGCTCGAGGAGACCGTGCTCGGCGGGATCCGACCGGTGACCGCCGTCGCCGACCTGCCCCGCCCGACCGGCCCGGCAGACGACCCGCCTCCGTCGGGGGCCGGGATCGACCGCGACCGGTTCGACGACGCCGACCCCGACGGCGGGCGCGATCCCGCCGACGACACCGACGACGCCGGCACCGAGAGCACCGCGGAGTCGGGCGGTCGCCGGTCCCACCGGGCCGCCGGTCGTCGCTGCTCGCTGCCCGGCGTGCTCGCGGTGGCCGCGGCCGTCGTGCTGCTGGGTGTCGCCGGGCTGGTCACCACGTTCGGTTCGGCGCCGGTGGCCGAGCCGTCCGCGACGACGGCGTCCGCGCCGATCACCCCGGTCCCGACCGCACCGACGCCCACCCCGCCGCCCACCCCGTCCGGCGAGCCGACCGGCGCCGGCCCGGAGGACAGCCCGTTGCGGACCGCGGTGGACCCGCAGTCCGCGCAGGCCGTGGCCTTCCTGGACGCGCTGCGCGCGGCCCGGGTGCCGACCAGCCGCTCGGGCAAGGCGGAGGCGGAGGCGGCCCTGACGATCTGCCGGCAGCTCGAGCACGGCGCCGAGGAGCAGGCCCTGGTCCGGGCGCTGCCCGCGGTGCTGACCACGGTGACCACGGCGCAGGCCCCGACCGTCATCCAGGCCGCCCGCCAGCACTACTGCTGACCGGGATCAGGGTGGGCAGAGGATCCCGGTGGGCGGCACGACGCCGTCGAGGAGCATCGCGTCCACCACCCCGGTCACGCACGGGGTGCGCGGGTAGGCCCCGGTGCCGGCACCCTGCCAGCTCAGGAACCGGCCCGAGGCCAGGCTCTCGGCGGTCCGCCGGGAGCCCTCCAGCGCGCCCTCCGGGTCGGCGGCGGTGCCCAGCACCAGGATCGGCGGGGCTCCCTCGCCCCGGCCGGCCGGGTCCACCCGGGTGGCCGGCGGCCACGGCGCGCAGGCGACCAGGCGCAACGCGAGCGTGGTGCCGAACATCGGGTAGGCGGTGCGCCAACTGGTGGTCAGCTCGGCGATCTCGCCGGGGGACAGCCGCCGCCGGGTGTCGTTGCAGCGGGTGGCCAGCATGGCGTCGAACCGGCCGCGCGGCCCGGTGATCGGGGCGATCGCGGCCAGCAGCGGGGCCGGGTCGCCGTCGACGGCCGCGGCCAGCGCGGCGGCCAGGCCCGGCCAGACGTCGGGGTCGCCCAGCGCGTCGAGCAGCACGGTGAGCGTGGCCCCCGCGGTGAGCCGGTTGCCGTCCACGGCGACCAGCGGCTGCACCCGCAACCGGTCCAGCAGCGCGGTCACCGCCACCCGCGGGTCGCTGCCCAGCGGGCAGCCCGGCGCGGCCCGGCAGGACACGGTGAACGCCTCGAACGCGGCCTCGGCCGCCCCGGCCCGGGACTCGCTCAGGTCCGGCTCGTCCAGTTCCGGGTAGGGCGGGCCGTCCAGGACGAGCCGGCCGACCGCGTCCGGCGCGAGCCGGGCCCACGCGGCCAGCGCCGCGGCCCCGTCGCCCACCCCGACCGCGGACAGCCGGCTGACGCCCAGGTCCTCGCGCAGCTGCTCGACGTCGGTGGCGGTCAGCGCGGTGCGGTAGCCGGCCAGCCCGCCGTCCAGGGTCAGGTTGCAGTCCTGGACGACGGCGCGGGCCTGCTCCAGCAGGTCGGCCAGGGCCTCCTCGCTGGTGACCGTGGCGTCCACGATCGCGGCGGTGGCCGCGTCCGGGGCGCAGTCCAGCAGGTCCAGCCCGGAGCCGCGGCGGTCCAGCCCGATGATCCGGAACCGGGCCAGCACGTCCTGGCCGACCCGGGTGGCCAGGGCGACCGCGTGCCCGGAGGACGGGTCGATCCCGGTGTCGCCGACGGCCAGCAGCGGCGGCAGGTCGGCCGGCCCGCTCGCCAGCCCGACCCGCTGCACGCCGAGCGCGATGCTGCCCAGCCCGGGCTGGTCCGGGTCGGCCGGCACGGTGATCTCCCCGCACTCCACCTCCAGCACCCGGTCGGGGGGCACCGGGGGTGCGCTGAGCAGCGCGTCGCCGGTGCAGTCGACGAACGGGATGGTGGCCAGGCCGGTGCGCGGCTCGGGCAGCTGGTCCGCGCCGGGCAGCGGCTCGGGCGTGATGGTGGGCGGCGGGGGCACCGAGTCGCCGCGGACGGCGACCGGGGGTCGCTGCGACGGCCCCACGGTGCACCCGCCCAGCACCCCCAGCAGGCAGAGCAGGGCGACGGCCACCGCGTTGCGCGGTGTTCGACCCACATGCCCTCCGTCCCCCGGTACCCGCTCCACCCTGCCGCACCCGCGGTGAGACGAACGTGAACGACCTCAGGTGACCCGGGGCGGGACGGGGACGGCGTCGAGCTCCAGCCGGACTGCGGTGGGCAGGGTGGCCAGGTCCAGGGACTCCCGGGCCTCGGCCAGCACCCGCCCCTCCAGCTCGTCGAGGACCGCGCGGACGTCGGCGTGCTCGGTCAGCCACAGGGTGATCCGCAGCGCCGGGTCGTGCTCCGGGCCGACCAGCCGGGCCCGGGCCCGGCCGACCCCGGGCAGGTCCGCGGCCCGCCGCCCGACGGCCTCGGCGGCCGCGGTCGAGCTGACCACGATCCGGGTCTCCGGTCCGCCGTCCAGGTGCAGGTCGGGCCGGCCCTCCGGGCGCACCGAGCGGGCCGCCCAGACCAGGCCGAGCGCGGCCAGCGCCAGCCCGGCCAGGACCGCGACCACCCGGGCGGCCAGCGGCTGGGCCCGCAGCAGGTCGACGACCACCGGGTCGAGCAGCGGGCGGGCGGCCCGGCCGCTGCCGAACACGCCGTAGGCCAGCAGCGCGACCAGGGTGCCTGCGGTCACCAGGAGCAGCCCGATCAGCACGATCGACGAGCGGTCGCCGGCGGCCGAGCGGGCGATCGCCGCCCGGGCCCGGCGGCGCAGGCCGGTGTCCCCCGGGTCGGGGGCGGACGGTGCGGTGCTCATCGCGGGCCCTTCCGCTCCGGCGGGGTGGCCGCCACCGCGACCGTCACCGAGGGACGGCGGTGCAGCGGCAGCTGGTCCAGCAGCTCCTCCACCCGGGCCGCGACCGCCTCCTCCAGCCCCGGCGGCGGCTCGCCCCACGGCTGGGCGGTGACCGTGATCCGGCGCCGGGAGGCGGTCACCGCGGCCCCGGCCACGTCCTCGGTGGCCCGGATCCGCCGGCCGACGAGCTGGGCGAGCACCCGCGACGAGGTGGTGACCGTGACCGCCGGGTCGGGCCCGTCCATGGCCACGTCCGAGCGCCGGGCCAGCAGGCCGACCAGGACCAGCGCCAGTCCGAGCACGGCGACCCCGAGCGCCACGGCGGGCACCGGCGCGTCCTGCCAGCTCTGCTGCTCCAGTGCCGCCCGCCAGCTCGGCCAGGGCACGACCGCGCCGCCGGGGGAGGGCTGCAGCCACGCCGCGACGACCTCGATGACCAGCAGCACCCCGACCGCGGCCAGGGCCAGGCCGAGCAGCGGGGCGAGCACGCGGAGCAGGGCGCGCATGTCGTTCGATCCTCCTGGGCGGGTGGGTCAGACCGGGTGCGCGCGCCCGGCGTGGACCGGGGCCGGGGTCTCGCGCAGGCCGGCCACGACCACCGTCAGCCCGCGCACCCGGTGCCCGGCGACGTCGGCGAGCTCGGCCACGACCCGTTCGCGCACCGCGGTGACGACCGTGCGGACCGGGGCCGGGTAGCGCAGGGTCAGTTCGAGCCGGACGTCGACGGTCAGCGGGTCGGCCGCGCCGGGGCTGACCCGGGCGCTGGCCCCGGACTCGCCGACGTCGATGCCGGCCAGCCTGCGCTCGTGCCGCAGCGTGCCCGGCACCTGGTCGGCGGCGTGCTCGACGAGCTTGCGCAGCACCGTGGGGTGGATCTCCAGGCGCCCGCGGTCGCCGGGCTCGGCGAGCGCGGTGGTGGTGCTCACCGGTCCCGGCCCCGGCCCAGCAGCGCGCCCAGGTCGAGCTGGCCGTCCAGCACCCGCCCGACCAGCGCCCCGAGCAGGCCGGTGACCAGCACGATCAGGAAGGCGCTGAACCCTCCGATGGTCCCCACGGCGCCCAGGATGAGGCCGGCCAGCAGGCCGGTCTGGGTTGCGTTCACGGCGTTCTCCTCGGGACTCGCGGGCCGGCGGTCGGAACGGTCGGGAGCACGGTGCTCATGGTCGGTTGCTCATGGTCGGTTGCTCATGGTCGGTTGCTCACGGTCAGCGCACCCGAGGGTGGCGGCGCCGGTGCCAGGTGCGGATCAGCGCGACCCCGACCCGCACCGGCAGCGGCAGGGTCGCCACCACCTCGACGGGCCGGTCGTAGCGCCGGGTGTCCTCGGCGGCGGGCGCCGGGCGGGGATCGGCGGCGCCGCGGCCGAACCGGGCCAGCCCGGCGGCGAACGCGGCCGGGTCGCCGCCGCGATCGGGGTGGTGCTCCCGGACGAAGGCGCGGAACGCGGCGCGCTCGGCGTCGGTGCTCGGGTCCGGGCTCACCGCACCATCCTGCCGCGTGCCGGGGGCGGTGGTGGGGACGCCACCCCGCCCCCGGACGGGTGCGGCCCGCCGGCCGGCCCGGGAAGCAGGTCGTCGACCACCACGTCGACCACCACGTCGACCACCACGTCGGCCACCGTGATATCCACCGGCGCCCCGCCGCTGAGCCGCGACACGGTCCGGCGCAGCTCCGCCACCACGTCCGGGATCGGGCGGTGCAGCCGCAGGACCACGCCCAACTCGACCGGCTCGCCCGGGGCGCCGAGGTGCACGCCGACCAGCCGCCGTCCGGGCAGGTACGTGGCGACCGCGTTGTAGGGGCCGCCGTGCAGCCCGGCGACACCCGGGTGGGCGAGCACGGCCGCCGCCACCTGCTCGACCAGCGCGTCCCGGTCGCCGGCGGCCCCGCCCGCGGTCGCGGTGCTCACTCGACGCGGGAGGTCACCGGGGCCGGGATGTCCTCGATGCTCTCGATCTCGGGCAGGTGGATGTCGTTGACCGCGATGTTCACCTCGATCACCTCCAGACCGGTCATCCGCTCCACCGCGGTGATCACGTTGCGGCGCACCGCCCGGGACAGGTCGACGATCGACGCGCCGTACTCGACCACGATGTCCAGGTCGACCGCGGCCTGCTTCTCGCCCACCTCGACCTGCACCCCGGCGATGTTCGCCGCGCCGGCGCCGCCGCCGGGGATCCGCTCGCGCAGCGCGCCGAACGCCCGCGACACCCCGCCCCCCATGGAGTAGACCCCGGAGATCTCCCGGGCGGCGATGCCGGCGATCTTCTGCACCACCGAGGCGGCGATGGTGGTGCGGCCCTGCGCGGTGTCGTCGGCCAGCCGGGCCGGCGAGGAGACGGTGGTCGGTTTCGAGGTGTTCCCGGTGACGGTGGTCGTCGTGGCGGTGTTCTCGGTCATGGCGGGCCCCTCTGCTCACGGTGCTGCGTCGGTCTGGGGCACATCCTCGTCCTCCCCGGCCCGCCGTGGGGTGCCGGCACCGCCGCGCGCTCACCCGATGGGGGCATCCCGCCGGTAGCGCAGCAGCAGCTCGCCGTCCTCGTGCAGCGCCCCGGCCAGGACCATCGGGCGCGGCGGGCTGCCCCCGGGCCCGCGGGCGATCCGCCCGGCGTCCCCGCCGGCCAGCAGCGGCGACACGGTCAGGCACAGCTCGTCCACGGCGTCGGCGGCCAGCAGGTCGCCGAACAGCGACGGCCCGCCCTCGCAGAGCACCCGGTGCAGGCCCCGGGAACCGAGCTCGGCGAGCAGGGCGTCCGGGCTGAGCCGGTCGAGCACGACGACGTCGGCGCCGGCGTCGGCCAGCCTGCGGCGCCGCTGCGCGGGCGCGGACCCCAGCGTCAGCACGATCGGTGCGACCGCGGTGTCGGTGAACAGGCGGGCCCCCGGGTCCAGGTCGGCCGAACCGGTCACCACGGCGATCGGCGGGGGCGAGTCGCCGCCCCGGGTGGGCCGGCGGGCGCCGCGGTAGTCCTCGGCCCGGACGGTGCCCGCGCCCACCAGCACGACCTCGGCCAGCTCGCGCAGCATGCCGAAGACCCGCCGGTCGGCCGGCCCGCCCAGGCCCCCGGAGCGGCCCTGCACCGTCACCGCGCCGTCCGCACTGGACACGAAGTTCACCCGGACGAACGGCGCCCCGAGCCGGTCGGGGTAGGCGTAGCGGGCGGCGAGCTCCGCGGCGTCCAGCTCGGAGACCGGGGCGGGCGGGGGCAGCAGGGGTTCCACCGGACCATCCCAGCACGCGCCGTCCGGTCGCGGGCGGTCACGCCTTGGGGTGAAGGGCAGCCTCACCTATGCTGACGCGGCGATCAACGGGAGTGGGATGGACGAACGAGTGCGCAGCGTACCGACCGGCGGATCGCCGACCCCGGTCGTCGCCGACGGGTTGCGCCGCCGACGCCGGCTCACCGTGCTCGGGCTGCTGCTGGTGCTGCTGGTCGCCTGCGTGGCCAGCGTCGCGGTCGGCGCCAAGCTCGTCCCGCTGGCCGGGATCTGGCACGCGCTGACCGACTACACCGGCCTCGAGGACGATGTCGTCGTGGCCGACCTGCGGCTGCCGCGCACGCTGTTCGGGCTGGTGGTCGGGGCCGCGCTGGGCCTGGCCGGGGCGCTGATGCAGGGCCACACCCGCAACCCGCTGGCCGACCCCGGCCTGCTCGGGGTGAACGCCGGAGCCGGGTTCGCCGTGGTCGTCGCCATCTACCTGCTGGGGATCACCAGCCCGGCCGGCTACGTGTGGTTCGCCCTGGCCGGCGCGCTGGCCGCGGGCACCCTGGTGTTCGCGGTCGGGTCGGCCGGGCGCGGCGGGCCGACCCCGGTGACGCTGGCGCTGGCCGGGGCCGCGGTCACCGCGCTGCTGGTCGCGCTGACCTCGGCGGTGATCCTGGTCGACGTCGACACGCTGGACGCCTACCGGTTCTGGGTGGTCGGCTCGCTGGCCGGGCGCGACCTGGACGTGCTGGCCCAGATGCAGTGGCTGCTGGAGGCCGGGGCGCTGCTCGCGCTGTTCTCCGCGCCGGCGCTCAACGCGCTGGCGCTGGGCGACGACGTGGCCCGCTCGCTCGGCTTCTCGGTCGGCCGGACCCGGCTGCTCGGCCTGCTGTCGATGACCCTGCTGGCCGGCACGGCCACCGCGCTGTGCGGGCCGATCGCGTTCCT
Organism: Pseudonocardia sp.; assembly: GCA_030147065.1. Lineage (GTDB taxonomy): Bacteria > Actinomycetota > Actinomycetes > Mycobacteriales > Pseudonocardiaceae > Pseudonocardia. The sequence goes on from JASLAP010000578.1 coordinate 8,219, forward strand.
CGGGCTGGTCGTCCCGCACGTGGTGCGCGCCTTCACCGGACCGGACTACCGCTGGCTGCTGCCCTGCGCGGCGCTCGCCGGGGCGGCCCTGCTGGTCCTGGCCGACGTGGTGGGGCGGGTGCTGGTGCGCCCCGCCGAGCTGCAGGTGGGGATCGTGCTCGCGCTGATCGGCGGGCCGTTCTTCATCGCGCTGGTCCGGCGCCGGGCGGTGGCGACGGTCTGATGGCCACCCCGCTGACCGCGCTGACCGCGCGCCCGCCCGCGCGCCCGCCGGCCCCGACCCGGCGGGCCGTGCGCTGGGGCCCGTTCTCCGGGGTGCTGCGGCTGCGGCCCTTCGGGCTGGTCGTCGGCGGGCTGGTCGTGCTGCTGCTGGCCACGGCGGTCAACCTCGGCCGCGGCGAGTACCCGATCGCCGTCGACCAGGTGCTGGCCGTGCTGCTCGGCGGCGGCGAGACCGGGCAGCAGTTCGTGGTGCTGGACCTGCGGCTGCCCCGCTCGCTGACCGGGGTGCTGGTCGGCGGTGCGCTCGCGGTGGCCGGCGCGATCACCCAGTCGATCGCGCGCAACCCGCTGGCCAGCCCGGACATCATCGGGCTCACCGCCGGGGCGACGGTCGGGGCGGTGCTGGTGATCGTGCTCGCCGGTTCGTCCGGCGCCGCCGCCGGCCTGGCCGGGGCGCTCGGGGTCCCGCTGGCCGCGCTGGCCGGCGGGCTGGGCACCGCAGCGGTGATCTACGGGCTGGCCTGGCGGCGCGGGCTGCAGGGGTTCCGGCTGGTCCTGGTGGGCGTCGGGATCAACGCGATGCTGCTGGCGCTGGTGCAGTGGATGCTCGTCGTCACCGGGGTCTACCAGGCCGCCCGGGCATTCGTCTGGCTCAACGGCAGCCTCAACAGCCGCGGCTGGGAGCACGTCGTCCCGGTGGCGGTCGCGTTGGCCGTGCTGCTGCCGGCGGCGCTGGTGCTGGCGCACGTGCTCGGCGCGCTGCAGTTCGGCGACGACACCGCGCGCGGGCTGGGCGTGCGCGTCGACCGGGCGCGCAGCCTGCTGCTGCTGGTCGCGGTCGGGCTGGCGTCGGTCGCCGCGGCGGCCGCCGGGCCGATCGCGTTCGTCGCCCTGGTCGCCCCGCAGCTGGCCCAGCGGCTGGCCGGGATGGCCCGCCCGCCGATCATCGGGTCGCTGGTGGTGGGCGCGGCGCTCACGGTCACCGCCGACGTGATCGCCCGCACCGCGCTGCCCGGCGTCGAACTGCCGGTCGGCATCGTCACCGCCGTCCTGGGCGCGCCCTACCTGCTGCTCCTGCTCGCCCGACACCGCCGGAGGTCCCGCGGATGACCAGCACCGTCCCGCAGACCGGCCCGCCCGCCGGCAGCCCGGCCGGTAGTACGGCCGAGCAGGTCCGGCTGCGCGCCGAGGGTGTCCGGCTCGGCTACGGCGACCGGGTCGTCGTCGACGGGCTCGACCTGGACGTGGTCGCCGGCACGGTGACCGCGGTGATCGGGCCCAACGGCTGCGGCAAGTCCACCCTGCTGCGCGCCCTGGGCCGGCTGCTCAAGCCCAGCGCCGGCCAGGTGCTGCTGGACGGGCGGCGGATCGACCGGATGCCCACCCGCGAGGTCGCCCGGGTGCTCGGGCTGCTCCCGCAGTCCCCGGTGGCGCCCGAGGGGCTGACCGTCGCCGACCTGGTCGCCCGCGGCCGCCACCCGCACCAGACCTGGTACCGCCAGTGGTCGGCCGACGACGAGCGGGCGGTGGCCACCGCGCTGGACTGGACCGGGATCGCCGACCTGGCCGAGCGCCCGGTCGACGAGCTGTCCGGCGGGCAGCGCCAGCGGGCCTGGATCTCGATGGCCCTGGCCCAGGGCACCGACCTGCTGCTGCTCGACGAGCCCACCACGTTCCTGGACCTCGCCCACCAGGTCGAGGTGCTGGAGCTGGTGCGCCGGCTGCACCGGGAGGCCGGGCGGACGGTGGTGATGGTGCTGCACGACCTCAACCTGGCCGCCCGCTACGCCGACCGGCTCATCGCCATGCGGGCCGGGCGGATCGTGGCGGCGGGGGAGCCGGCCGCGGTGATCACCGAGGACCTGCTGGCCGAGGTGTTCGGGCTGGCCGCGCGGGTGATCCCGGACCCGGTCAGCGGCTCGCCGCTGGTGGTGCCCATCGGCGGCTACGCTCCGTCGGGGTGACCCGGCCCACCCGGCGCGTGGCACCATGGCGCCGTCATCGGCGCGACGAGCGGAAGGCGGTAGCCGTGGACCATCCCGTGTTCGGGCGCGAGGGACCCTGGTCCGAGTCCGCCTACCTGGAACTGCCGCGCGCCGACCGGGTCGAGGTGGTCGACGGCACCCTGCTGGTCGGCCCGGGCACCAGCGACGACCGGGCCGCCGCCGTCGCGCGGGTGCGCGAGTCGATGACCGCGGCGCTGCCCGAGGGCCTGCGGGTGCGCGGGCCGGTGTCGCTGCGGCTGGGCCCGGACTGCGTGCTGATGCCCGACCTGGTCGTCACCACCGCGGCCGGACCGGCCCCAGACGCCGGCTCCGCCGACTCCGCCGACTCCGCCGCTGATCCCGCCACTGGGGACGCCACTGAAGACACCACTGAAGACACCACTGAGGACTCCGCCGACGACGCCACCGACGCCACCGACGCCACCGACGACGACGCCGAGGTGCTGGACGCCGCCGCCGCGCTGATGGTCGTCGAGGTCGTCGGGCGCGAGCACGGCGCGGTCGACCGCGCCTTCAAGCCCCAGCTCTACGCCCGCAGCCGGATCCCCTACCTGCTGCTGGTCGACCACCACGGCCCGTTCGCGATCGCCGACATGATCATCAGCGGTCGCTACCACGAGTACGCCAGCGCGTCGGGCGACCAGCTGCTGCGGCTGGAGGAGCCGTTCCCGCTGGAGCTGGACCTGCGGGCGTGCACCGAGCCGGCCGACCCCGCCGCGCCGGACGCCCCGCCGGACGCCACCACGGCCGAGGTCGATCACCCCGCCGAACCCCCGGCCGCCGAACCCGAGCCCGCCGGGTCCGACTCCACCGAGCCCGACTCCACCGAGCCCGACCCCACCGAGCCCGACCCCACCGGACCCGGACCGGCCGAGCCGGCCGGAGCCGGGTCCGCCGAGGAGCCCGCCCGCGCCGGCCGACCGGGCCTCAGCGCAGCAGGTCCCGGCCGATGATCTCCTTCATGATCTCGTTGGTGCCGCCGTATATGGACTGCACCCGGGAGTCGACGAACGCCTTGGCGATCGGGTACTCCAGCATGTAGCCGTACCCGCCGTGCAGCTGCACGCACCGGTCGACCACCCGCTTGAGCACGTCGCTGGCCCACCACTTGGCCTTGGCCGCGTCCACCGCCGACAGCTCGCCGGCCACCAGCGCGGACAGGCAGCGGTCCACGTACACCCGGGTCACATCGATCTCGGTGGCCATCTCGGCCAGCTCGAAGCGGGTGTTCTGGAAGTCGGCCACCGGCCGTCCGAACGCGGTGCGGTCCTTGGTGTAGTCGACGGTCAGGTCCAGCGCCCTGGCCGCGCCGGCGATGCTGCCCAGCGCGATCGACAGCCGTTCCCGGGGCAGGTTCTGCATCAGGTAGGCGAAGCCCTGGCCGGGCTCGCCGAGCAGGTTCGCCGCCGGCACCCGGACGTCGGTGAACGACAGCTCGGCGGTGTCCTGGGCCTTGGTGCCGACCTTCTCCAGCCGCCGCCCGCGCTCGAAGCCGGGCATCCCGCGCTCGACGACCAGCAGGCTGAACCCGCGGCTGCCGGCCTCCGGGTCGGTCCGCGCCACCACGATCACCAGGTCGGCCAGGATCCCGTTGGTGATGAAGGTCTTGGCGCCGTCGAGGATCCAGTCGCCGCTGTCGTCGCGGCGTGCGGCGGTCCGGATGCCCTGCAGGTCGCTGCCGGTGCCGGGCTCGGTCATCGCGATCGCGGTGATGGTCTCCCCGGAGCAGAACCCGGGCAGCCAGCGCCGCTTCTGCTCGTCGGAGGCCAGCCGCAGCAGGTAGGGCGCCACCACGTCGTTGTGCAGGGGGAAGCCGACACCGCTCGCGCCGGCCGCGGTCAGCTCCTCGAGCAGGACCGCGTTGTAGCGGAAGTCCTCGACCCCGCCGCCGCCGTACTCCTCGGGGACGTCGGTGCCGAGCAGCCCGGCCGCCCCGGCCGCCCGCCACACGTCCCGGCTGACCTGACCCTCGCGCTCCCACTGGTCGTGGAACGGGGCGATCTCCTTGGCGACGAAGGTGCGCGCCAGGTCGCGGAAGGCGTCGTGCTCGGTGGTGAACAGGTCACGCCGCATCCACCGAGTCTCACACACCGCCGTCCCGCGCAGAACAGTCAGCGCCGACCGTCACATCCCGCACCCCGTCGGGAACGGGGTCGTCGTGATCGGATCGCCCGGCCGGTCACGACGCCCCCGTGCTCGACGGTGCTCAGCCGAGGTTCTTGCGCAGGAACTCGACGGTGGCCTCCCAGGCCTTGGCGGCCTGCTCGGGCTCGTGGGTGCCCAGCAGGTTCTCGTCGTTGACGAACGCGTGACCGGCCGGGTAGAAGCGGAAGTCCGGGCTGACCCCGGACTCGGCCTCGATCCGCGCGGCCAGCGCCCGGGCGGCGTCCGGGGTGGTGAAGTCGTCCTGCTCGCCGAAGTGCCCGAGTACCGGCGCGGTCAGCCCGGACAGGTCCGGGTAGTCCTCCTTGAGCACGCCGTAGAACGGCACCGCGGCGCCGATCCGGTTGCCCTGCTGGGCGGCGAGCACCAGCACGAAGCCCCCGCCCATGCAGAAGCCGACCGCGCCGACCGTCGACGAGGTCACCGCCGGGTGCTCGAGCAGGAAGTCCACCGCACCGGCCAGGTCGCGGGCCGCGCCGTCGACGGGCAGCGCGCCCATCAGCTTGCCGGCCTCGTCGGAGTCGTGGGTGGTGGTCCCGCCGTAGAGGTCGGGGGCCAGCGCGACGAAGCCGGCCGCGGCGAGCCGGTCGGCGATGTCCTTGATGTGGGTGGTCAGGCCCCACCACTCCTGGATGACCACGACGCCCGGGCCGCTGCCGGACTCGGGCACCGCGAGGTAGCCGTGCGCGGTGCCGCCGTTGCTGGGGAAGGTGACGTTCTGGACCGGATTCTCAGGCACGGTCCCACATCAGACCACCGATCCGGCCGGCCCGCCGCGCGGACCCCGTGATCGGCCGCAGGCGCCGTCCGGCAGCGGGTGTCCACAGCCGAACGGACGCCGGTCCGGCGCGACCGTCCACAGCGGCCGGGGGCGACCGTCCACAACATCCCCCGATGTGACGAACGGAGCCGGGCTAATCATCTGGGCAGGACCGCGAACGCCGACTAGCGTCACGCTGCGTGAATCCTGCTGCAGCCCGCCTGTCCGCAGGGCCGACTGTGTCCCGCGCGGCGCACGACGCGGCGGTCGACGCGCTCGTCCGGAGCTACCGGGCCGTCCCGGCCGACACCCGCGTCCGGCTGCGCAAGCCGACCTCCAACCTGTTCCGGTTCGGCGCCGCGCCCGCCGAGCGGCTGGACGCCTCGGCGCTGACCGGGGTGGTCGAGGTCGACCCGGTGGCCCGCACCGCCGAGGTCCAGGGCATGGCCACCTACGAGACCATCGTCGACGCCACGCTGGCGCACGGGCTGATGCCGCTGGTCGTCCCGCAGCTCAAGACGATCACCCTGGGCGGCGCGGTGACCGGGCTGGGCATCGAGTCCACCTCGTTCCGGCACGGCCTGCCGCACGAGTCGGTGCTGGAGATGGACGTGCTCACCGCCGACGGCGAGGTCGTCACCGCGGCCCCGGACGGCGAGCACGCCGACCTGTACGCCGGGTTCGCCAACTCCTACGGGACGCTGGGCTACGCGCTGCGGCTGCTGGTCGAGCTGCAGCCGGTGTCGCCCTACGTCCGGCTGGAGCACCGCCGGGTGGCGCCGGCGGAGCTGGCCGCCGCGGTGCGCGAGGTCTGCGACCCCGCGGGTGGCGCCGACTTCGTCGACGGCACCGTGTTCGGCCCCGACGAGGTCTACCTGACCATCGGCACCTTCACCGACTCCGCCCCCGGCGGCGTCAGCGACTACACCGGCCAGCGGGTCTTCTACCGGTCCATCCGGGAGCGGGCCGTCGACCACCTGACCGTGCGGGACTACATCTGGCGCTGGGACACCGACTGGTTCTGGTGCTCGCGCGCGCTGGGCGCGCAGCACCCGCTGGTGCGCCGGGTCTGGCCGCGCCGCTACCGCCGCTCGGACGTCTACCGCCGGCTGGTCGCGCTGGACCGGCGCACCGGTTTCAGCTCCCGGGTGCGCAGGCTGGCCGGCAGGCCGCAGGAGGAGCCCGTCATCCAGGACGTCGAGATCCCGGTGGAGCGGCTGGCCGAGTTCCTGGACGCATTCCACGCCGACATCGGGATAACCCCGGTGTGGTTGTGCCCGCTGCGGCTGCGCGGCGAGCGCACCTGGCCGCTCTACCCGATGACTCCCGGCGAGCTCTACGTCAACGTCGGGTTCTGGTCGTCGGTGGCCGAGGTGCCCGGGCAGCCCGAGGCGCACAACCGGCGGATCGAGCAGCTGGTCGCCGACCTCGGCGGCCACAAGTCCCTCTACTCGACCGTGCATTACGGCGAGGACGAGTTCTGGGAGCACTACAACGGCCCGGCCTACCGCGCGCTGAAGGGTCGCTACGACCCGCGCGGGCGGCTGGGGGATCTGTACACGAAGGTCACTGGATCGACAGGCGGGTGAGCGGGATGCAGGTCGCTGAATTGATCTCCACGGTGCTGGGGCCGGACGTCCCGGTCCGGGTGATCGGCTACGACGGCAGCAAAGCCGGGCCGGACAGTTCGGAGGTGGCGCTCCGGATCGCCAGTCCGCGCGCGCTGGCCCGGCTGGCCACCGCGCCCGGCACGCTCGGGCTGGCGCGCGCCTACGTCGAGGGCGAGCTGGAGGTCGAGGGCGACCTCTACACCCTGCTCGACGCGATGGCGGACATCACGCTGCACGACATCTCCCGGGCCGACCGCGTCCGGCTGGTCCGCCGGTTGCTGCCGGTGTGGGCGTGGCACCGACAGCCGCCGCCCGCGCTGGAGGCCCGCCCGCGCGGGCGGCTGCACTCCAAGGCGCGCGACCGCACGGTCATCTCCCACCACTACGACGTGTCCAACCGGTTCTACGAGTGGGTGCTCGGCCCGTCCATGGCCTACACCTGCGCGGTCTACCCGACCGCGGGGTCGAGCCTGGAGGAGGCCCAGACGACCAAGCACGAACTGGTCGCCCGCAAGCTGGCGCTGGAGCCGGGCATGCGCCTGCTCGACGTCGGCTGCGGCTGGGGCGGCATGGTCATGCACGCCGCCGCCGAGCACGGGGTCAAGGCGCTCGGGGTGACCCTGTCGCGCAACCAGGCCGAGTGGGCGCAGGCCGAGATCACCCGGCGCGGTCTCGACGGCCTGGCCGAGGTGCGCCACCTGGACTACCGGGACGCGCCCGCCGAGGAGTTCGACGCCATCAGCTCGATCGGGCTGACCGAGCACATCGGCAAGTCCGAGCTGGCCGGCTACTTCGCCCGGCTGTACGCCCGGCTGCGCCCGGGCGGGCGGCTGCTCAACCACTGCATCACCCAGCCGCACATCCCGAAGGCCAAGAAGCTGGACCCGTTCATCGCCCGCTACGTCTTCCCGGACGGCCAGCTGGAGCCGATCGGGCTGCTGGTCGGCGAGATGAACGAGGCCGGATTCGAGGTCCGCCACGAGGAGAACCTGCGCGAGCACTACGCGCTCACGCTGGCCGCCTGGGGCGACAACCTGGAGGCGCACTGGGACGAGGCGGTGGCCGAGGTCGGGATCGGCCGGGCCCGGGTCTGGCGGCTCTACATGGCGGCCTGCCGGCTGGGCTTCGAGCG
>JASLAP010000581.1 GCA_030147065.1 Pseudonocardia sp.
CGTCCCGGCGGCACCGGGTCGGGTAGAGGGCGAGCCGCCTCCCGCGCCGGAGGGCTGCGCCAGCAGCAGTGCGGACCGGTCCGGCTCTCGGCGACAGGCGGAGGCCACCGCCCCGGGCGGCCTCGATCCGCGCGCGCCGGCGGTGAGTGAAACCCGGGCGCGGGCTCGACCAGCGAGCGGCACACTGGCCGACCGTGCCCGACGCCGCCGACCCCACCACCGGTCCGGTGGCCCTGCTCCGGACCAACCCGGCGTTCCGGACGCTGACGGTCGCCCGGGTCGTGTCGTTCGCCGGCGACTCGCTGAGCCTGGTCGCGCTGATGCTGCACGTCGCGGCGACCACCGGGCAGGCGATCGCGGTGGCCGCGCTGCTGCTCGTCGGCGACGTGGCCCCGGCCCTGGTCAGCCCGCTGGCCGGCGCCGTCGGCGACCGCTTCGACCGGCGCCGGGTGATGGTGGTCTGCGAACTGGTGCAGGCCGCCGCGCTGCTGGCGATCGCGCTCGCCCTGCCACCGCTGCCGATGCTGCTGGTCCTGGTGGGGGTGCGCGCGGTGGCCGGGCAGGTGTTCGCCCCGGCCTCCCGGGCCGCGGTGCCCGCGCTGGTCGCCGGACGCGACCTGCCGACGGCCAACACCGCGGTGGGGTTCGGCGCGAACGGGGCGGAGGCCGTCGGGCCGCTGCTCGCCGCGGCCCTGCTGCCGGTGCTCGGGGTGTCCGGGGTGCTGCTGGTCGACGCGGCCTCGTTCGTGGTGTCCGCGTTGCTGCTCGCCCGCCTGCCGGCGCTGCCGCCGTCGGCCGACCGGGTCGGGCCGCCGGAGTCGCTGCTCGCGCAGGCCCGGGCCGGGCTCGGGTACATCGTCTCGACCCGGCCGGTGCGGATCATCGTCATCGGCTTCTGCGCGGTCGTGGCGGCCAACGGGATCGACGACGTCGCGCTGCTGGTACTGGCCACCGAGGACCTGGGAGCCGGCGAGTCGGCGGTGGCCGTGCTGCTCGGCGCGGTGGGCATCGGGCTGCTGGCCGGCTACCTGCTGCTGGCCCGCGGCGCCCGGCGGGCGTCGATGGTGGTGCTGCTGGTCGCCGGCTTCGGGATCAGCAGCGTGGGCAACCTGCTCACCGGGCCGGCGTGGGCGGTGTCGGTGGCGTTCGCCCTGCAGGTCGTGCGCGGGCTGGGGATCGCCGCGATGGACGTCGCGCACGTGACGCTGCTGCAGCGGCTGGTGCCCGACCGGATGCTCGGGCGGGTGTTCGGCAACCTGTACGGCGCGATCGGGGTGGCCGCGGCGGTCTCCTACCTGGGTGGCGGGCTGCTGCTGGACGCCACCGGCGCGCCCACCACGTTCGTCGTCGCGGGGGTCGCGGGCACGGTGGTCACGCTGGCGGTCGCGGTGACGCTGCCGCGGGCGATGCGCGGAACCCCACCGGACGCGTAATGGGGTCGAGCCGCGGGACCGGCCGTGCTGCACTGCCCGGATGCGGATCGCCGAGGCCGACCTGGTCGCCGAGCTGGACGCGCTGTGCGGGAACGGGTTCGGCGGACCGGAGCACGGCGGCGTCGCCTCGGTCAGCCGCGGCGGCGAGGTGCTGGCCGAGCGGGCCGCCGGCCGCGCGCACCGGGCCTACCGGGTCGCGGCCACCACCGGCACCCGGTTCGCGCTGGCCAGCGGATCGAAGGGATTCACCGCACTGACCGTGGCTTCGCTCGTCGCCGACGGCGTGCTGGGATGGCGCACCCCGGCCCGCGACCTGCTCGGCGACGACCTCCCGCTGATCACCGCGGACGTCACCATCGAGCACCTGGCCACGCACACCTCGGGGATCGGCGACTACCTCGACGAGAGCGTCGACGTCGACCCGGACGACCACCTGCTGACCGTCCCGGTGCACGAACTCGCCACCACCGAGCAGTACCTGGCCGTGCTCGACGGGTTCCCGACCGCCTTCCCCGCCGGCACCCGGTTCGCCTACAACAACGGCGGCTACGTCGTCCTGGCCCTGCTGATCGAACGGGCTGCCGGCCGCCCGTTCCACGACCTCGTGCGGGAGCGGGTGCTCGCCCCGGCCGGCCTGGCGGCCACCGGCTACCTGCGGTCGGACGCGCTGCCCGGCGACGCCGCCACCGGCTACCTCACCGACGGCCGTACCAACGTGCTCCACCTGCCGGTGGTCGGCAACGGCGACGGCGGTGCCTACTCCACGGCCGCCGACCTGCGGACGTTCTGGTCCGCGCAGTTCGCCGGCCGGATCGTCGCCCCCGAGGTCGTCGCCGAGCTGGTCCGGCCGCGCAGCACGACGCCGGACGGGCGGCGCTACGGGGCCGGGTTCTGGCTGCGCCCGGCCGGCTCGGCGGTGTACCTGGAGGGGTGCGACGCGGGCGTGTCGTTCCGATCGGTGCACGACCCGGCGACCGCGGTGACCTGCACCGTCATCGCCAACGACGCGGACGGCGCGTGGCCGGTGAGCCGGCGGCTGATCGAGCTGCTGGAGCTGTGACCGGGTTCCGGCCGCCCCCAACCCGGAGAACCACCCGGCTGTGGCGGGTCGGCGGCTCGGCCGCCGAGCGGTGACCGGGCGCCGACACCGGACCACGGCGGGCACGGCCGGCCATCAGGTCGCGGCGCTCCGCCGCCGGCGCAGCGCGGCGGTCTTGATCCGGTTCTGGCAGGTGGTGGAGCAGAACCGGCGGGTGCCGTTGCGGCTGGTGTCCACGAACACCCGCCCGCAGGACGGGTCGGCGCAGGCGCCCACCCGACCGGCGTGCCCGGCGCCGACCAACCGAGCCAGGGCCTCCGCGCAGATCGCGTGCCACATCGGCACCAGCGCGGTGTCGGCCGGGTGGTGGTGCAGCCGCCACCGGCCCTGTTCGCGGGCCAGGTGCGGGTGGGCCGGGTGGGCGGCCAGCATCCGGTTGAGCCGCTCCGCCGCGCCGTCCTCGTCGCCGCCGGCCAGGGCGCCGAGCACGGCGTGCAGGTCGCGGGCGAGGCGCTCGAAGCCGGGCACGGCCGCCGGACCCAGCCGTGCCACCGACGGCGGATCGACCGCCAGCACCTCGGCCAGCACGTCGGTCCGCTTCCCCGGTACCGGCCGGATCTCCAGCCGGTTGACCAGGTCGACGGCGACCCGCACGCCGGTGTCCGCGTAACTGTCCAACTGCAATTGACCGGTGACCTCGCCGTCCCTACCGTGTACCTGGCGAACAACCTTACGACGGTGACATCCGCTCCGCGAGGAGGACCCGCCATGCCGATTCCGCTGGACGTACCGACCGACCGACCCACCCTGCGCCCGGCGACCCCGGCCGACGCCGCGACCGTCGCCCGGGTGTGGCGGGCGGCCTGGCTGGACGGCCACCGCGGCCACGTGCCCGACGCGCTGCTCGCCGCCCGCGGCCCGGACTACTTCGCCGACCGGGCCGGGCAGCACGTGCCCTCGACCACGGTCGCCACCGACGGGACCGGTCGCATCCTGGGCCTGACCATCGTCGTCGACGACGAGCTGGTGCAGCTGGCCGTGGCCGACGCCGCCCGCCGCCGGGGCGTGGGCACCCTCCTGCTGCGCGCCGCCGAGGCCGACATCGCCACCCGCGCCGCGCGGGCCTGGCTCGCCGTGGTGCCCGGCAACACCCGCGCCCGAGCGCTGTACGAGCGCAACGGCTGGTCCGACGCCGGGGCGATGACCTACACCGCGCCCGCCCTGGACGGGACGGTGCCGGTGCCCGTCCGCCGGTACGTCAAGGATCTCGCCGC
>JASLAP010000287.1 GCA_030147065.1 Pseudonocardia sp.
GCTTCCCCGGAACGGGGATCAGCGGCGGTCCGCGACGTGCGGGGTGTCCTGGCGGTCCTCGACGGTCTCCTGCCGGCGCTGCTCGGGGACCGGCGTCGCGGCGGGGACCGGGGTCGTGCCCGGATCGGTGTCCGCGGCGCCGGAGTGCGCGGCGGGCTGCGCGGACGACCCCGCCGGTCGCCGGGCGCGCCCGCCGATCATCCCGCCGAGCCCGGCCAGCACCAGCCCGACCAGCAGCGACCAGAACCCGGCCCACAGCGCGCCCTCGGCGGTGACCCCGCCCAGCGCGCCGCCGGCCCGGCCCTGCCCCTGCCCGAGGCCCGACCCGAGCCCGGCGGTCAGGTTCGCCGCCCCGGGCACGATCGCGGTCAGCGACAGCACGAACAGCAGGGCCCACGCGGTGACCCCGTTGGCCAGGCCGGCCAGCGCACCGCGGGCGCCGGCGAACAGCCCGGCGATCACCCCGGCCAGCAGCAGCGCGAACGCCGCGGTCGGGCCCATGAACCACGGCAGGTTCGCCTGCACCGGGTCCGCGCCCGGTCCCGCGGCGATGGCCAGCCACAGCGTGCTGAGCAGGGCGAACACCGCGAGGCCGATGGCCGCACCGGCGACCACCGGGCCCCAGCGGATGAGGTCGGGCGGCCGGGTCGGCTGCGGGGCGGCCGGGGCGGGCCGCGGGTGTGCAGTGGACTCCATGGCGTTTCCTCCGATCGCTTCCGTGCGCTCCGGTCCTGCACGGTCACCGGCGGCGTCCCCGGACGCGACCGGGTGCTAACCGGCCCGGCCTGACGGTCGGCTGACATCGGCCCGGCGGCGGCAGCCGTCTGACGGGCTCCTGAAGGTTGTCGCGGGTACCTCGTCGCCGGCGGCCGGCTGCACTACAACGGGAGGCGGTGGTCGACGGGTCGACAGACGACCGGTGACCGGTGCCCGTGGGCGGTGACGGCTGGGGAGCCCGTCCCGCCCGGTTCGGCGCGGAGCACCTGGACCGGAAGGCGGCGAGGCAGACCCGTCGACCACCGCCAGCTCCACGCGGCCTGTCTGACGACTGCCTGACGACTGCACCAGCCGCGGTTCGCCCCCGCGGCGCCCGGTAACCCGCGGCGGCGGATCGGACGCCCGCGGAGGAGGTCGGCATGGCGGTACGAGGGATCTGCGGTGCCGCGGAGGGCGCCCGCTGATGGACGTCCTGCTCGCCCTGTTCGGCGCGGCCCTGCTCGTGCTGGGGCTGGCCTCCCGGTTGCTCAAGCGCAACGCGCTGTCACCGGTGCTGCTCGCCCTGGTGCTCGGGGTGCTCGTCGGCCCGGCCGTACTGGGCTGGTTCGACCCGGCCGCGGTGGTCGGGCGCACCACGCTCCTCGAACAGGTCTGCCGGGTCGGGCTCGCCCTGGGCGTGGCCGACATCGCGCTGCAGATCACCCGGGACGACCTGCGCCGCAACGCCCGCCGCCTGGTGCTGCTGCTGACCGCGGTCATGCTGGCGATGTGGCTGGTCACCGCGGGCGGTGCCGTGCTGCTGCTGGGTCTGCCGATCGGGGTCGCGCTGCTGCTGGGGGCCGTGCTGACCCCGACCGACCCGGTGGTGGCCTCCGGGCTGGTGAGCGGGGTGCTGCCGGAGCGGATGCTGCCCCGCGCGCTGCGTCGCAGCCTGCAGGCCGAGTCGGGCGCCAACGACGGGCTGGCCCTGCCGTTCGTGCTGCTCGCCGGCCTGATCGCGACCGAGCCGGCGGGCGCGGCGGTGGCGCACTGGGCGGCGGGGGCCGGGCGGGAGCTCGGCCTGGCGGTGGTGATCGGGCCACTGCTGGGGTGGGTCGTCGCCCGGCTGGCCCGGGTGGCGGTGGCCGACGAGTTGATCGGGCGGAGCTACCTGCAGTTGCTGGGCGTCGCGACGAGCCTGCTCGCCCTGGCCGCGGTGCACCTGCTCGGCGGCAGCGGCGTGCTGGCTGCCTTCCTCGCCTGCCTGGTGCTGAGCCTGACGTTGCCCCCCGACCTGCGCGAGCAGGTCAGCGACGAGCTGAGCGCGGCGAGCCGGGTCGGCGTGGTCGCGGTGTTCGGTGTCTTCGGCACGGTCCTGCCGTGGTCCGGGTGGGTGGCGCTGGGTCTGCCCGGCCTGCTGTTCGCGGCCTGGGTGCTGGTGCTGCGCCGCCCGCCCGCGGTGGCGCTGGCGCTGGCGCGCACCGGCACCGGGGCCCGGTCCCGGGCCTTCCTGGCCTGGTTCGGCCCGCTGGGCGTGGCGGGCATCTACTACCTGGCCTACGCCGAGCGCTACCGGCTGCCCGAGTACGAGTTGCTGTTCTCCGCCGGCTCGCTGGCGATCTGCGCCTCGGTGCTGGTGCACACCCTGACCTCCTCGCCGGCGGTCCGGTCGTTCGGCCGGCGCACCGGGCTGGCCCACCCGGAGGGCGAGTCGGTCACCCTGTCCGGGCCGCTGCCCTGACCGGCGGGGCGAGCGCGGGGCGATCGGGACGCAGCACCGCGCGCACCAGCGCCAGCCAGGTCAGCGCGAGGACCAGACTGCCGACCAGGTCGAGCGGGTGGTGGACCCCGAGGTACAGCCGCGACACCCCCACCCCGAGCGGCACCACCACCGCGGCGGCGACGGCGAGCAACCGGGGCAGCCGGGCGCGGACGTGGCCGAGCACGAGGACGGCGACCGCACCGTAGAGCGACACCGCCGCCGACAGGTGCCCGGAGGGGAAGCTGGCGGTCGGCGGCAGGTTCGGGTCCATCCCCGGCAGGTCCGGCCGGGATCGGCTGATGATCGTCGCGGTGGCCAGGAACAGGCACACCTCCCCGACCATCACCACCGCCACGAAGACCACCGGCCGCCACCGGCGCAGCACCGCCAGCGCCACCACGGAGACGACCACGGCCTGGCCGATGATCGCCGGAGTGCCACCGGGCAGGCTGGCGGCCGCGGCCAGGTCGACGGTGGCCGGCGTGCGGTGCAGGCTCATCCAGGTCAGCACCGCCTCGCTCGCGCGGTCCAGCGCGGTGCCGGGCAGCACGGAGGTCACCAGCCGGCCGAGCGCCAGCAGCACCCCGAGCAGCAGCACCCACCCGACGACCAGCACCGCGGCTGCCCGTCCGGGGTGCGCCCGGGCCGGGTCGGACAGCGGCGCGGGTTCGAGGTCGGCGGCCGACTCCGGTTCCAGCCCGCGGCCGAGCGCATTGCCCGGGCGCAGCCCCTCGGCGCGCCGCCAGCCGGCGAACGCCGCGGCGGTGACCACGAGCCAGGCCACGCCGAGCAGCCACCCGCCGACGACATCGGAGAGGTAGTGCACGCCCAGCGCCATCCGGGTGAACCCGACGGCGGCCACGACCGCGACCGTCACGACGACCGCACCGATCCGGGCTCGCCTGCCGAGCAGCGGCCAGAGCACCAGCAGCACCATGCCGTAGGCGACGGTCGAACCGAAGGCGTGGCCGCTGGGGAAGCTGGGTCCGCCCACCGTGGCCACCGGCGCCTCGACCACCGGACGCAGGCGCCCTACCAGCTCCTTGACCGCCGGGCTGAGCACCAGTCCGCCGAGCCCGGTGGCGGCCGCGTACCCGGCCAGGCGGGGACGCCGGCGCAGCAGCAGGAAGGCCACCAGGCTGCCCACCGCCACCCAGAGCACCGGCGAGTCGCCGAGCGTCGTGACCACCTCCAGGACCGCCACCGCGGCCGGTCGGGGGGCGACGAACGCGTTCAGTCGATCGGCCAGCCGGCCGTCGACGCCGACCACCCGCCCGGGGGTGCCGGTGACCGCCGCGGTGAGCAGGACGAAACCGGCGGCGCAGCCCACCACGGCGACGGCGCCCGCGGCGCTCAGCCCGAGGAACCGGCCGAGGCCGGCCCATCCCGTCCGGTCGCTCACCCGCTCCGCTCCAGCACCGACGGCGGCACCGCGGCCTGGCGGCGACCCGGACCGGACCAGCAGTCGAACCACATGGCTGCTGGCTACCCGATCCCCGGTCCCGGGCACACGGGGAGCCTGACGGTGGGCTGACGGTCGCGGCCACCGCATCGGACCGGCGGCGCGTCGTGCCGCGCACGATCGACCAGGGTTAGTCGACGAGGAGGTGGGCGGTGACCGGCCGGACCGGGAAACGATCACCGCGCCAGGCCGACATCGCCCGGCTGGCCGGTGTCTCCCAGGCGACGGTCTCGGTGGTCCTGGGCGGGCGGCACACCGTCCGGCTGTCCGCGTCCACCCGTCAGCGCGTCCTCGACGCCGCCGAG
>JASLAP010000618.1 GCA_030147065.1 Pseudonocardia sp.
CACGGGTACCGGACCGGGCGGGGTGATCACCCGCGACGACGTCCGCGCGGAGACCGCGCCCGCGCCCGCGCCCGCCGCGTCCGGCACCCGCCGCGAACCCGTCCGCGGGGTGCGGAAGGCGACCGCCGCGGCGGTGGTGGCCAGCGCCTTCACCGCTCCGCACGTCACGGAGTTCCTCGCCGTCGACGTCACCGCGACGATGGCGCTGCGCGACCGGCTGCGGGCCGGCCGCGAGTACGCCGACGTCCCGCTGACCAAGCCGCCGGTCCGCAAGCTGGCCCGCGACCTGGGCGTCGACCTGCGCGAGGTCACCCCGTCCGGCGCCGACGGCGTGATCACCCGGGAGGACGTGCGGGCGCACGTCGAAGTGGCCCGGGAGCCCGCACCCGTCGCGGCCGCCGCACCCCGCCGGGGCGGCGGCGAGCGCCGCGAGCCGATCCGCGGGGTCCGCCGGGCCACCGCGGCGGCCATGGTGAGCAGCGCGTTCACCGCGCCGCACGTCACCGAGTTCCTGGCTGTGGACGTCACCGCGATGATGGATCTGCGCGGGCGGCTGCGGGCCTCCCGGGAGTACGCCGACGTCCCGCTGACCCCGCTGGCCTTCGTGGCCAAGGCGGTCTGCCTGGCCGCCCGGCGCACGCCGGAGGTCAACGCGCACTGGGACGAGGCCGCCGGCGAGATCGTCTACTACGACCGGGTGCAACTGGGCATCGCCGCCGCCACCCCGCGCGGGCTGATGGTGCCGAAGATCCGCGACGCGGACACGCTCGCGCTGCGCGAGCTGGCGGTCGCGCTCGGCGAGCTCACCGCCACCGCCCGGGCCGGCCGGACACCGCCGGCCGACCTGGTCGGGGGCACCTTCACCATCACCAACGTGGGGGTGTTCGGGGTGGACACCGGCACCCCGATCCTCAACCCGGGCGAGGCCGCCATCCTGGCCGTCGGCGCGATCAAGCCGGCGCCCTGGGTGGTGGACGGGGAGCTGGCCGTCCGCACGGTCTGCCAGCTCGCGCTGTCCTTCGACCACCGCCTGGTCGACGGCGCCCAGGGCTCCCGGTTCCTGGCCGACGTCGGCGCCCTCCTCGAGGACCCCGGCCTCGCCCTCACCTGGTGACCACCCTCCCCGCACCCGCTCCTTTCCAGCCATCCCGGGCGGGGTGGGGGCGGGCGATTCCGCTCGCGGTTCGCGCAGCCCGTCGGTGCTCGCGCAGCTGGTGTGGTGCCGTCGCAGCCCGCCGGCCGGTTGCGACGGCACCACCGGGTCTGCGCGACCCTCGACGTGCTGCGAGGCCGAGTCGGCTGGGTGCGGGGAGGGTGGGGAGGGTGACACCGAGTCGTGATCCGCGCCGGGAGCACAACGGGCGGTCCGTTCGTTGGTGGGGTATGGCGTTCGTGCTGCTGTACCTCGTCGTCGAGATCGTCGCGCTGGTCGCGCTGGGGTCGGCGATCGGCCTGGGCTGGACGTTGCTGGTGCTGCTGGTCGGGTCGCTGCTGGGCATCTGGCTGGCCCGCCGGGAGGGGATCCGCGCCGCCCAGGCGCTGGGTCAGGCCCTCACCGAGCGACGGGTGGCGCACACCGAGCTGACCGACGGCCTGCTGGTCGCCGCGGCCGGGGTGCTGCTGTTCGTGCCGGGACTGGTCACCGACGCGGCCGGGCTGCTGCTGCTGTTCCCGCCGGTGCGCGCCCTGGTGCGCAACCGCATGGTGCGCGAGGCCGAGCGGCGGGCGCCGGAGCTGCGCACCGCGCGGATCCGCTCCCGCGGCCCGGTGGTCGACGGCGAGGTGGTCACCCACGACGGGCCCGGGCGGAACGGGCAGCCGCTGATCATCGAGGGCTCCGTCGTCCCGGACGAGCGGCGGGCCGGCTGACCGAGCGCGGACGGTCGGGCCGGCGGGACCGGACCGGCGCCGGCGGAGCCGGACCGCTCATACGGTGCGGCGGCTCCACACCGGCTCGACGCGGTCCCAGGCCCGGTCCCAGGCCCGGCTGTCGCGGACGGCGAGCTGCGCCCGCCAGACGGCCTCGGCCCCGGCCAGCAGGCCCCAGCAGACCAGCAGGGTGATCGCCGCGGCGAGCAGGCCGACCGCGGGCGTGGTGCCCGCACCGGCGGCGGCGCCGACCGGTAGCGCGATCAGGACGGCGAGCAGGCCCAGCGCGACCCGGGCCCGGCGCAGCAGCGACCGACCGAGGTCGGTCGCCCGGACCGGGGTGCCGCCATCGGGCCCTTCGTGACGCGGCGTGAATGCTTCCACGGTCGAGTATCCGTCGTTCGGCCCAACTTCGTTACAGCGCGTCTACTCCAGCCACCAAAGTCAGCTCTGCGTGACCAAGAGCCAGCGGGTGGTGCAGCGAGCTGTCACCCGGACGGGTTCGGGCTCCAGTCCGAGATCCCGCACGTCGGGTCCCGCCCCGCTCTCCATGACCGCAGCCGCCCGGTAGGCGATCCCGCCGTGCTCGGGCACCTCGCTCAGCGAGCGCAGCGGCCCGAGCCGCCCGCCCAGCGCATCGGCGTAGCCCTCGGCCCGGCGCCGGGCGTCGGCGACCGCGGCCCGCTGCGCCTCTCGATGGGCGGCGGTCGGGTCGGCGAGCACCCAGCGCGGCCCGTTCAGCGTGCCGGGCTCGGCCCCGATCATCGCCGACAGCACCTCCTCGAGCACGGCCACGTCGACGACCCGCAGGGCGATGTCCTCGCCGGCCCGGCAGCCCACCACCCGCCGGCCCCGCCACTCGTTGTGCACCCACAGCCTGCGGTGCAGCACCTCCAGCCCGGCGTGGGCCAGGTGCGGCTCGGCCGCGGCCACCCGGCGACCCAGCTCGCGGACCGCTTCGGTCCGGGTCCGCGCGGTGGCGGTGAAGCCGAGGTCGAGCTCGGCCCGGTCGGCCACCTGCTCGTGCCAGCCCGACCCCTCGGTCACGATCTCCGGCCCGTCCGTCGTCCCGGTCATCCCGACAGCCAACCAGATCGCGGTGTATGGCTCTTTCTACTGGAGCCGCGAGACAGCGGTAGAGACTGCGATGGTCCCGGTCCGGGTAAGTGGCCGGGGTGACACCGCTGGTCAGCCTCCGTCGCCTGGTGCGGGAGGGACGCTCGGACGCCCCCGGACAGGTCGTCGACACGCTCGGCCGGATCGGGCTGGTCGGCTACGGCCTCGTGCACCTGCTGGTGGCCTGGCTGGCGCTGGCCGTGGCCTTCGGCGTGCCGGACTCCGCCCCGCCCGACGCGGAGGGCGCCATCGCCACCGTCGCCGCGACCCCGGGTGGCAGCCTGGTCCTCGCGCTGTGCGCCGTGGGGCTGGTCGCGTTCGCGCTCTGGCAGCTGACCGCGGCCGCGGTCGGCTTCCGCTGGGTCAGCGGTGGGGAGCGGTTCCGCAAGCGCAGCGGGGCGGTCGCCAAGTCCGTCGCCACCGCCGCGCTCGCCATGCTGATCGTCGACGCGCTGGTGGGTCACCGGGAACAGCGCCCGACCACGGCGCAGTCGCTGGCCGGCGACGTGCTGGCGCTGCCGGCCGGGCGGGTGCTGCTCGGGCTGGTGGCCGGGGTGATCCTGACCATGGCCGCGATGATGACCTACACCGGCGTGCGCCGGACGTTCATGGGCGACCTGGACGTGCGCCGGCTCGGGTCGGTGCCCCGCCGTGCCATCGAGGTGCTCGGCGTGGCGGGGCACCTGTCGAGGGCGCTGGCCCTGGCCGTGATCGGCCTGCTGGCCGCCACCGCCGCCCTGTTCGCCGACCCGAACCGGGCCGGCGGGCTGGACTCCGCGCTGCGCGCGCTCGGCGCCACCGGTCCCGGCGCCGCCCTGCTCATCGTGGTGGCCGTGGGCTTCGCCGCGTACGGCCTGTTCTGCGTGGCCGACGCCGCCACCCGCCGCGCCTGACCCACCTCCCGCCCCGGAGTCAGGAAGGCCACCTTCAGGTCCCGTGAGGGCAGGAAGGTGGCCTTCCTGAACCCCGGCGGGCGGAACCTCGCGATGTATAGAGCTTTATCGGATGAGTGCGAGAGTGGGTGATACGAGGCGATCGACGACACGCCATCGCCTTCGATAGCCGGTTCTACGACGCACGCAAGAGAGGCCGATAACGTCCGATGCGTGGATCCGGTGCGCAACCCGTTCGCCCCCGGCGCCGGCCAGCGCCCGCCCGAGCTGGCCGGCCGCGACCGCGAGGTCGACGCGTTCGAGATCGTCCTGGAGCGGGTGGCCCGCGGGCGCCCCGAGCGCAGCCTGGTGCTCACCGGCCTGCGCGGGGTGGGCAAGACGGTGCTGCTGGGCGAGCTGCGGTCGATGGCCGTGCGGGCCGGCTGGGGCGCCGGGAAGATCGAGGCCCGGCCGGACGCCGACCTGCGCCGCCCGCTGTCGGCCGCGCTGCACCGGGCCATCCGGGACCTGGCCGTGCGCCACCCCGACCCGGACCGGGTGGACGAGGTGCTGGGCGTGCTCAAGGCGTTCGCGCTGCGCTCGGCGCCGGACGGGGCCAAGCTGCGCGACCGCTGGCAGCCCGGCATCGACGTGGCCGCGCGCAGCGGCCGGGCCGACTCCGGCGACATCGAGATCGACCTGGTCGAGCTGTTCACCGAGGTCGCCACGCTGGCCGCGGACGTCGAGGCCGGGGTGGCCATCCTGATCGACGAGATGCAGGACCTGCGCCCCGACGACGTCTCGGCGCTGTGCGCGGCCTGCCACGAGCTGTCCCAGTCCCGGGCTCCGCTGGTCGTGGTGGGGGCCGGGCTGCCGCACCTGCCGGCGGTGCTGTCGGCCTCGAAGTCCTACTCCGAGCGACTGTTCCGGTACGTGCGGATCGGCCGGCTGGACCGGGCCGACGCGGACTTCGCGCTGCTCGCCCCGGCCGAGCGCGAGGACGCCTCGTTCGACGTCGACGCCCTGGACGCGCTCTACGAGGCCTCCGGCGGCTACCCCTACTTCGTGCAGGCCTACGGCAAGGCAGCCTGGGACGCGGCGCCGCGCAGCCCGATCGGGCCGGCCGACGTGAAGATGGCCGCGCCGGAGGCCGAGGCCGAGCTCGCGGTGGGGTTCTTCGGCTCCCGGTTCGAGCGGGCGACCCCGGCCGAGCGGGAGTACCTGCGGGCGATGGCCGAGCTGGCCGGCGGCCGCGACGAGCCGGTGGGCACCGCGGGCATCGCCGAACACCTGCAGCGCCGGGCGTCCTCGCTGTCCCCGGCCCGGGACAGCCTGATGAAGAAGGGCCTGGTCTTCTCCGCGCAGCGCGGCCAGATCGCCTTCACCGTTCCGCACTTCGGGCGCTACCTGCTGGCCCAGGCGTGATCCCGCCAGTGCGCCGATCGGGTGAAAACGGCGGGGCGGTCCGGGGCAGGTAACAGAACGCCGGGACGGGGCGAATCCCAGTACAGCCCCGTGGTGCTGTCGGACCCCCGACCTGACAGCACCGCGGGGCTCTCCGCGTCCAGGGGGGCCGCGTCCGCACGCAGCTCGGGCCGGTCAGAGCCGGTACGGGGGAGGTCGTAGCATCACTGCGGTGCAGGACCCCAGGCTCGAGATCCAGATGCTGCACGACCGCGTCATGGTGAAGGCCGACACCACCGGCGAGCGCCGCAGCGGTGCCGGCATCGTGATCCCGGCAACCGCCGAGGTCGCGAAGCGTCTGGTCTGGGGAGAGGTGTTCGGCGTGGGCAACCACGTCCGCACGGTGAAGGTCGGCGACCGGGTGCTGTTCGCGCGTGACGACCAGTACGAGGTCGACGTGCAGGGGGTGACCTACCTCGTGCTCCGGGAGCGTGAGGTGCATGCCGTCGCCACCGAGCGCACCGAGCACGGCACCGGGCTGTACCTGTGACCTCGGTGGGCCAGCCGGCCCGGCCGACGAGTGTGTGAGGGGAACCGGAACCAGATGCCCGAGCGGCAGCCCTCGGCCGGCGAGAAGGCGGCCCGTCCGGATTCGGACGTGACGTCGGATGTGACAGAGCGCGACGCCGAGGGCGCAGTGCGGCCGCCGGCGGCGGACCCCGGCCCCGGCGCAGACCCCGACGCGCCCGACCGGGCCACCGGCGCCGGCGCCGGCAACGGCAGCGGTGCAGGACCGGCCGCCGACCAGCAGCTCGGCACCGGGTCCGGGTCCGGGCCCACGGGCACCGCCGGCGACGGTGCGACCCCCGCGGGTTCGACCGACAACTCCACGGGTGCCGCCGCGGACCCGGCCTCCTCCGCAGCCACCAGCCCCATCCGGGCCAGCGGCCCGGCAGGTACCGCGCCGCTCGACGCCGGTCAGCCCACCGGCGCGGAGGCGGGCGCCCGGGACACCGGCGACACCGGCCCGGGCCCGACCACCGACGGCGTCGCAGGCGGCCCGGCCCGGTCCGAGGAGCCGGCCCGCCCGACCCCCGCCCGGATGCCGTCCGGTTCCTCGCTGTTCGAGCCGGACGGTCCCGCCGACGGCGGCGGGTCCGGAGCCGGCGGCTTCGGTTCCGCGCGGTCCCGGGCCACTCCGCCGGCCGGTGCCGAACGAGGTGCCGAGCGAGGTATGGCCCCGGCCGATACCGCCGCGGCGGGCGGTGCGGCACCGGACAGCCGCCCGGCGCAGGGCAGCAACGGCACACCGGGCAACGGCCCGGCCGCCACCGGCTCCGCATCGGGCGGTCCTGGCGCGGGGGGCTTCGCGCCGGCCGGCTCCGCAGCCGCCGGTGCCGCCTCGGGCGGTCCCGCACCCGCCGACTCCACAGCGGCGGGCGGCCCCGCGTCCGGCAACGGCCCCGCGTCCGGCAACGGCTGGGCCTCGGGCGGCGGTCCCGCGGATAGCGGCAGCGCCGCGCAGAGCGGCTACGGCGCCCCGGGTGTCACCGGGTCCCAGAACGGTGTCGGGTCCCAGAGCGGTGCCGGGGTGCAGAACGGCACCGGCGCAGCGCAGGGTCAGAACAGCGCGTCCGGCAGCGGCCCGGCGCCCGGCGCCGGTGCCGGCGCCGCGTCGCGCGAAGCGGTCCAGACCACCCCGGCCGACGACAGCCCGACCGTCCGCACCCCGCTGGCCGCGGCCCAGCCGCCGTCCCGGTCCGGCGCCGACCGCGGCCCGACCGACCAGGACCCGGCCGGCCGCTCCGGCTCCGGTCAGCCCGGCCCCGGGCACCCCGGATCCGGCCACTTCGGAGTCGGCCAGCCCGGCGCCGACCGCCCCGGCCCCGGGCACCCCGGCGCCGGTCAGCCCGGAGCCGGCCAGTCCGGCCCCGGCGAGCCCGGTGCCGCCGACCGGCCCGGACCCGGCCGACCCGGTTCCGACCGGAACGGGGCGGAGCGCACCGCCGTGGTCGGTGCCGCCGGCGCCGCGGCCATGCGCGGAGCCGGTCCCGCCGACGACTCGCCCACCGTGGCCGTCCGCGTCGCGGGCCGCCGGGAGGCCGACCGTCCGAACGCCGGCGAGCAGGCCACCACCGCGATGTCCCGCCCGACGGCGTCGTCGGCGGCGGCGGCCGGCGGGGTCGACGCCCCCACCCAGCGGCTCACCGTGCCCGGCGCCGGTCCGACCGGCACCGCGGCACCCGACGAGCGCACGACCGCCCTCGGCGAGGGCCGCACCACCGTCACCCCGGCCGCCGACCGGGCCACCGCGTACGGTCCGCCGGTCGGCCCGGGTGCGGGCGGTTTCGGTGGTGGCCCGGGCGGCCCGGGCGGCCCGGGTGGCCCGGGTGACGACGACCGCGCCGACCTCACCGAGGGCCCCCGGCCGCGGCGCCGCCGCCGCGGACTGGTCGCCGTCCTCGCGGCGGTCGGCCTGCTCGTCCTGCTCTACGTGGGCGACCTGGTGCTGTCCTCCGGATCGGTGCCGCGCGGGGTCACCGCGGCCGGCGTCGACATCGGCGGGATGAGCCTGGCCGCCGCCGAGC
>JASLAP010000291.1 GCA_030147065.1 Pseudonocardia sp.
GAACTGGTGCAGCATCAGCACCTTCTGCGGCAGCACCCGGTCGCGCGTGAGGTCGGCCAGCCAGGTCATCACCTGGTTGACCTCGTCGGCGCCGACGCTGCCGATCTGGGCCAGGTGCTTCTGGTCGGGCCGCAACCGCCATTCCGGGTCCAGCGCCAGCCCGACGTGCGGCTCGGCCAGCAGCTCCTCGTAGCGGCGGGCCTGGGTGAGGAAGTCGGTGCGCCCGGGCTGCAGGTCGAGCAGGACGTAGCCGTCCGCGTCGCGCGCCGCGTCCACCCAGGGCCGCAGGTCGGCGACCTCGGACTCGGCGGAGTAGTCGCCGTCGGCGCCGGGGGAGGAGTCCGCGACGGTCGCGATGATCTCGAAGGTCGGCACCACCGGCTCGTCGACCAGCGGCTGGTACTGCGCGGCCAGTTCCTGGGCGCGCCGGGCGGCCTCGGTCGGGCCCTGCTCGCCGAGCACGCCGAGCGCGGGCGCGCCGGGGTGGCCGTACAGGGCGACCATCCGGCGGCCGGGGAACAGCACCTGGCCACCACCGGGCAACTCCACCCCCGACGCGGCCAGCGCGAGCCGGTAGGCCAGCGCCTCCGGCGTGCCGAAGGCCGTCCCGAGCGCGACGACGTGCTCGGCGGCCGGCGGCGGCTCGGGGTCGGTGCGCGGGTCCGCGCCCGGGACGACGTCGACGGCGGCCCCGGAGGCACGGGCGGTCGCGGTCGCGGCCGCCTGGTCGGGCGAGTCCTGGGTCAGCACCAGCACCGTCGTGCGGGCCGGCGGCGCGGTGACGGCCGGCAGGTCGGCCTCGTCGGTGACGACCTCGGCGGCCAGCGGTTCGGGGCGGTCCTGCGCCCAGGCCCGGGCGCCCTCGCCGACGGCGAGCGCGGTACCGGCCCCGAGCCGGGTGAGTTCCGCCGCGACCGAGCCGTCGTCGCCCGCGGGCGGGGTGAGCAGCAGCGGGACGCCGAGCCGCTCGGCGACCGGGCCGGCCGAGCCCTGGGCGGCGGGGTCGTCGGCGGCGGCGAGCACCACCACGGGGGCCGAGGCGTAGAGCGCGGCGCTGGTTGCCACGGCCAGGGCGACGGGCTCGTCCGCGGCCAGCACTGTCGTCGGCGCCGTCGGCGCGGACACCTCCGCGGAGACCGGTGCCGGGGGAGCTGCCGTGGTCGTGGAACAACTCACGAGCGCCGCGACCGCCACCGCCGCGAGCGCTGCCATCCGGACCCGTCGCCTGCTGCCGTTCGCCATTGCCGCCGAACCTAGGCCATCAGCACGGCGCGTGCCCACTCCGCCACGCCACGTTCCGGGTCGTGCCCGATCGACATCAGCTTGTGCCGCCAGGCGGCCTGGCCCGCGGTGGGCTCCAGGTCGTCGCGGCGCTGGGCGTGCACCCGGTCGACCACCTTGCGCATGGCCCGCTCGTCGGCGTCGGTGAGGTCGCCGCGCCGCTTGCCCAGCACGGCCAGGACCTCGCGCCCGATGGGCGTGCCGACCTGGTCGGGCAGGCCCTCCGACACCTCGGAGGCGTCCTGGGTGCGCAGCCAGTCCTCCAGCTCGCGGCTGGTCATGTTGACCACGCGGTGGAACTCGTCCCACAGTTCATCGTCGACTTCGGCCATACCCCGGCCTACCCGGGGGACCGCCCGGTGAATCCCGGCCCGTCCGGTCGGGTCCGGGCTCTCAGCAGTCGCCGGCCTGGAGTTCGGTCGCCAGGGTGCAGAGGTCGCCCGTGGTGGCCGACGAGCCGGTGGCCACCCGGTGCAGCAGCGTGCGCAGGGTGTCGCGCTCGGCCGGTTCGAGCCGCTCCAGCAGGCGCTCCTCGGCCTCGCGCAGCTCGGCGACCAGCGCGCAGAGCCGCTCGCGGCCCGGGCCGGTGAGCTCGACGCGCCGGGCGCGCCGGTCGGCCGGGTCCGGGCGGCGCTCGACCAACCCGGCCTTCTGCAGGTCGTCGAGCAGGTAGGTCATCACGGTGCGGTCCAGGCCGAGCTGCTGGGCCAGGGCGAGCTGGGTGCGCGGGCCCTCCCGCTCGCAGGCGGCCAGCACCTGGTAGCCGCGCGGGCCTCCGGGGACGTCGGCCACCACCTCGTCAACCGCGCGCAGGTAGTTGCGCATCACCGCCCCCAGCGCCCAGCCCAGGTCGGACTCGACGCTCTGGGATGTGGTCACGATCGCATCGTACCCGGCCTTGCCCGGGCGATTCGATCTGTGCTTAAGATGGTCTGCATTTCAGAACATCGTCTACGCAGCACATTCGAGAGGCTTCCCCCATGGCTCTGTTCCGGCTCGACGCCAGCATCCGCACCGAGGGCTCGGTGAGCCGCGAGGTCGCCGACACCCTGCAGCGGGGTTGGCAGCAGCGGCACCCCGGTGCCGCGGTCGTCCGCCGCGACCTCGGCTCGGCCCCGCTGCCCGCCGGCACCTGGGCGGACGGTGCCGCGGGCTCCTTCCGGCCCGCGGACGACCGCACCCCGGCCCAGCGCGCCGCCCTGGCCACCGCGGCCGAGCTGGCCGACGAGGTGCTGGCCGGCGACGCGGCGGTGATCGCCACCCCGCTCTACAACTTCGGCATCGCCCAGCACCTCAAGTGCTGGATCGACGTGCTGCTGCTCGACCCCCGGTTCGCCCCGGGCGCCGAGCCGCTGGCCGGGCGCCCGCTGGCGCTGGTGATCGCCCGCGGCGGCGGCTACGGCCCGGGCACCCCGCGGGAGGGCTGGGACCACGCCACGCCCTACCTGCGGCGCATCTTCGGCGACGTGCTGGGCGCCGAGGTCAGCGTGGTCGCCGCCGAGCTGACGCTGGCCGACGTCAACCCGGCGATGGCCGAGCTGCGCCCGCTGGCCGCGGAGTCCCGGGCCCGGGCGCACGCCGAGGCCGAGCGGGTCGCCGGGACCCTGGCCCGGCCGGTGGCCGCGGTCTGACCGTCAGCCCGCCAGCGCGGCCGGCAGGGTGCGGGCGGCCTCGGTGAGGCTGGGGCCGTACCAGGTCAGCAGCCGGCCGCTGACCAGCGCGGCGGGCCGGCCCGGGAACGCCTCCGGACCGTCCTCGGCGGTGAACAGGTAGGGCTCGTCGGGCAGCACGACGAGGTCGTGGTCGGGCAGCCGGGACGGCTCGAACCGGGGGTAGCGGTCCGGGCTGTCGGCGAGCACGTTGTCCACCCCGAGCCGGTGCAGCACCGCCCCGGTGAAGGTGTCGCGGCCCACCGCCATCCACGGCCGGCGCCAGATCGGCACCACCGCCCGGCGCCGCCGGGTCGGCACCGGCAGTGCCGCCCAGGCCGCCTCGGCCTCGTCCAGCCAGGCCGGGCGGTCCAGCCCGCACGCGGCCAGCATCCGGGCCAGCGACCCGAACGCCCCGTCCACCGTGCGCACGTCGGTGACGTGCACGGCGATCCCGCGGTCGCGCAGCTCGGCGAGGTCGGCCGGGCGGTTCTCCTCCTGGTTGGCCACCACGAGGTCGGGGGCCAGCTCGGCGATCGCCGCGACGTCGGGGTTCTTGGTGCCGCGGACCCGGGTGACCGCGAGGTCGGCCGGGTGGGTGCAGTAGTCGGTGGCGCCGACGAGCAGCCCGGGCTCGGTCGCCGCGACCGCCTCGGTCAGCGACGGCACGATCGACACGACCCGACGCACTGTCCGCGGGACCGGGACTTCGAGACCCAGATCGTCGGTGGTCACGGCCCCGACCCTATGTCACAGTACCGGCTCGGACGGGTCCGCCGGCCTTCTCCGCGGGGCTCCCACCGGCCAGGATCGTCGCGATCCAGCCGCGTCCACCGGGAGGCCCCATGGCCAAGCACGCCCCCCTGCTGACGCTCGCGGCCGTCGCCGCGCTCGGCGTCGCCCTGTTCGCGGTCAACGCGACCGGCGGCGGGCCCGAGCCCGTGGCCGCGGTGGCCGCCCCGCCCCCCGCGCCGACCGCGGAACCGCCCCCGCCGCCCACCCCGGCGGTGGTCGAGCAGGCGTTCACCGGGCGCTCCGCGGGCGACGAGGTGACCGTCGCGGTCGCGGTCAAGGACGGCCGCGCGGTCGGCTACGTCTGCGACGGCGAGCAGGTCGAGGCCTGGGTGGAGGGCGCCCTGGACGGCGACCGGTTGTGGCTGCACAGCGCCGACGGCACCACCACCGTCGGCGGCACGGTCGACGGGACCGCCGCGCTCGGCACCGTCGTCGTCGGCGGCCAGCAGTGGCCGTACGCGGCCGCGGCGGTCGAGGCGCCCGCCGGGCTCTACGAGGGCCGCGGGAACATCGACGGGGTGGCCGCCCGGATCGGCTGGATCGTCGAGAACGACGGCCGGGTGACCGGCCTGGCGAGGGTCGCGGGATCGGACGGGCCCCGGCCCGCGCCCCCGTTCGACCCGTCGGCGCCGGACGCCACGCTGGCCGACGGCGAGCCGGTCGCGGTCACCGAGATCGGCGGGAGCGCGCCGGTGGTGGACCGGTGACCGCCGACGAGGCCATGACCGAACCGCTGCGGCCGGTCCTCACCCGCCGCTCCGGCCGGATCGCGCTGCTGCTGGCGGCCGCGGTGGGCATCGCGGTGTCGGTGGGTCTGGGCGTCTACGGGCGGCTGCACGAGCCGACCTTCTCGGCGATCAACATCGGCGGGTTCTCCAGCGGCCTGGCCGCCAAGGCCTGGCTGGCCAGCCTGGCGTTCCTGCTGGCCGTCGTGCAGCTGGTCTCGGCGGTGGCCATGTACGGCCGGCTGCCCGGCGTGCGCCGGGCGCCGTCCTGGACCGGCGGGCTGCACCGCTGGTCGGGGCGGGTGGCGGTGCTGGTGACGGTGCCGGTCGCGGTGCACTGCCTCTACGCGCTGGGCTTCGACCCGTCCTCGCCGCGGGTGCTGGTGCACTCGGTCCTGGGCTGCTTCCTCTACGGCGCGTTCACCACGAAGATGATCGTGCTGCAGCGGCCGGGGACGCCCGGCTGGAGCCTGCCGCTGGCCGGCGGGCTGGTGTTCAGCGCGCTGACCGGGCTGTGGCTGAGCTCCTCGCTGTGGTTCTTCGGCACCTCGGGCCTGACGTTCTGAGCGGGCGCGGGAAGCAACCCGCGCCCGCCCCGGTTGCCCCCGGTGTGACGGGTCATCCCCTGGACCGCGCGACCTGGGCCGCGCTGACCGGCCCGCACCGCCACCTCGCCGAGGTGCGCGGGGCCGCCGCGCGCTACCGCCCGGAGATCGCCCCGTTCGCCGCCCTGGCCGGCGGCCCGGAGACCACCGACCCGCGGGCCTGGGCCGACCTCGCCGCCCTGGCCGGGTCCGGCGGGCTGGTGGTGCTGTCCGGCGCCGAGCCGGCCGCGCCGGCGGGCTGGGAGCTGGTCGGCCAGGACCACGGCATCCAGCTGGACGGCTCGGCCGTCGCCCTGGACGCCCCGGCCCCGGACCCCGGGTTCGTCGAGCTCGGCCCGGCCGACGTGCCGGAGATGCTGGACCTGGTGGAGCGGACCCGGCCGGGTCCGTTCCGCCGGGGCACCCACGAACTGGGCCGCTACCTGGGCGTGCGGCAGGCGGGGGCGCTGGTCGCGATGGCCGGCGAGCGGATGCGCCCGCCGGGCTGGACCGAGATCAGCGCGGTGTGCACCGACCCCGCCCACCGCGGCCGCGGCCTGGCCGGGCGGCTGGTGCGGGCGATGGCGGCCGCGGTCCGGGAGCGCGGTGACACGCCGTTCCTGCACGTGGCCGTGCACAACACGAACGCCGAGCGGCTCTACCGCGCGATGGGCTTCACCGAGCGCCGCCGGGTGGTGTTCAGCGCCCTGCGCCCGCCGTCCTGACGGGGCCCGCGCGCAGCTCAGGCGTCGACCACGCCGGTGTTCTGGCAGGCGACCAGCCACCACCGCCCGTCCGCCTCCTTCGCCATCACGAAGAGGGGCGTGCCCTCGCCGTCGTCCGCGGAGGGCTGGCCGGTGGTGCTCGTGTACCGCTGCCGCACCTTCACCGCCGCCACGTCGGGGCGGATGAACAGGACGTGCACCACCTCCATGGTGCAGAGCAGGCCCGCCATCCCACCCGGGAGCACCTGCCGGGTGAACGCCGCAGGAGTGGCGGAGACCGCCACCGCAGTCGCTCTCGTTCGGTCAGGCGGGCCGAGAGCCGCTCTCGCCCGGAGGACGCCGGACGAGAGCTGCTCCCCGTGGCGGGCGCGGGGCGCTCACATGCTCCGCCGGTACTGCCCCCCGACCTCGAAGAACGCGTCGGTGAGCTGCCCGAGGCTGCACACCCGGGCCGCCCGCATCAGCTCGTCGAACACGTTGCCCCCGCCGGTGGCGACGTCCTGCAGCCGGCGGATCGCGGCCGGGGCCTCGTCGCGGTGGCGGCCCTGGAAGTCGGCGAGCCGATCGAGCTGGCTGCGCTTCTCGGCCTCGGTGGCCCGGGCCAGCTCGATCTCCTTCGGGGCTTCCTCGGAGTGCGGCGGCAGGAACGTGTTGACCCCGATCAGCGGCAGCGAGCCGTCGTGCTTGCGGTGCTCGTAGAGCATCGACTCGTCCTGGATGCGGCCGCGCTGGTAGCCGGTCTCCATGGCGCCGAGCACGCCGCCGCGCTCGGAGAGCCGGTCGAACTCGGCCAGCACGGCCTGCTCGACCAGGTCGGTCAGCTCCTCCACGACGAACGAGCCCTGCAGCGGGTTCTCGTTCATCGACAGCCCCCACTCCTTGTTGATGATGAGCTGGATCGCCATCGCCCGGCGCACCGACTCCGCGGTCGGGGTGGTCACCGCCTCGTCGTAGGCGTTGGTGTGCAGGGAGTTGGCGTTGTCGTAGAGCGCGCAGAGGGCCTGCAGGGTGGTGCGGATGTCGTTGAAGTTCATCTCCTGCGCGTGCAGCGACCGGCCCGAGGTCTGCACGTGGTACTTGAGCTTCTGGCTGCGCTCGTTGGCCCCGTACTTCTCGCGCATGGCCACGGCCCAGATCCGCCGGGCCACCCGGCCGATCACGGTGTACTCGGCGTCCATCCCGTTGGAGAAGAAGAACGACAGGTTGGGCGCGAAGTCGTCGACGTCCATCCCGCGGGCCAGGTAGCTCTCCACGAAGGTGAACCCGTTGGCCAGGGTGAAGGCGAGCTGGCTGATGGGGTTCGCCCCGGCTTCGGCGATGTGGTAGCCGGAGATCGACACCGAGTAGAAGTTGCGCACCTGGTGCGCGATGAACCACTCCTGGATGTCGGCCATCATCCGCAGGCTGAACTCGGTGGAGAAGATGCAGGTGTTCTGGCCCTGGTCCTCCTTGAGGATGTCGGCCTGCACCGTGCCCCGCACGTTGGCCAGCGCGAACGCCTCCAGCTCGGCGCGCTCGGCGTCGTCGGGGTCGCGGTCGTGCTCGGCGCGGAACTTCTCCACCTGCTGGTCGATGGCGGTGTTGAGGAAGTAGGCCAGGATGGTCGGGGCCGGGCCGTTGATCGTCATCGACACCGAGGTGGACGGCGAGGTCAGGTCGAACCCGGCGTAGAGGGCCTTCATGTCCTCCAGCGTCGCGATGGACACCCCGGACGTGCCGACCTTGCCGTAGACGTCGGGGCGGGTGCCGGGGTCGCGGCCGTAGAGGGTCACCGAGTCGAACGCCGTGGACAGCCGCTTGGCGTCGGCGTGCTCGGAGAGCAGGTGGAAGCGGCGGTTGGTGCGGAAGGCATCGCCCTCGCCGGCGAACATCCGCGCCGGGTCCTCGTTGTCGCGCTTGAACGCGAACACCCCGGCGGTGAACGGGAACCGCCCGGGCAGGTTCTCCGCGCGCAGGAAGCGCAGCAGGTCGGCGTGCTCGCTGAAGCGGGGCAGCGCCACCCGGCGCACCGGGTTGCCCGACAGCGTGGTCCGGGTCAGCTCGGTGCGCAGTTCCCTGTCGCGGACGTGCACCACCATCTCGTCGCCGGAGTAGGCCTCGACGACCTCCGGCCAGGTGTCGACGAGCGCGGCGGACTCGGCGGGCAGCGCCTTCTCGGCCTCGTCGAGCACGTCGGCCAGCGCGCCGGGAGCCGCCCCGGCCGCCTGCACGGCCTCGAACGCGGTGCGCAGGTGCTGGCGCCGCCGGGCCGCGGCGATGTGCTCGGCGGTGGCCGCGTGGTACCCGCGCACGGTCTCGGCGATCTCGGACAGGTAGCGGGCCCGCTGCGCCGGCACCGGGGCGGCGTGCTCGGAGGAGGTCTTGCGGTTGGTGCGCGGCAGCCTGCCCTCGGCCAGGGCCAGCCCGTCCGCCGGCAGCAGCGCGCACAGGTGCTGGTAGAGCGCGGTGACGCCGTCGTCGTTGAAGGTGGCCGCGCTGGTGCCGAAGACCGGCATGTCCTCCCAGGACGAGCCGAAGGCGTCCCGGTTGCGGACCAGCTGGCGGCTGACGTCGCGGCGGGCGTCCTCGGCGCCGCGGCGCTCGAACTTGTTGATCGCCACGACGTCCGCGAAGTCCAGCATGTCGATCTTCTCGAGCTGGGAGGCGGCGCCGAACTCCGGGGTCATCACGTACAGCGAGCGGTCGACGAAGGAGGTGATCCCGGCGTCGCCCTGGCCGATGCCCGGGGTCTCCACGATCACCAGGTCGAACGCCGCCGCCCGGAGCGCCGCGATCACGTCGGCGAGCCGTTCGGGCAGCGAGCCGTCGGCCCCGCGGGTGGCCATCGACCGGAAGAACACCGGTTCGCCCAGGGAGTTCATCCGGATCCGGTCGCCGAGCAGCGCCCCGCCGCCGCGGCGCCGGGTCGGGTCGACGGCCAGCACCGCGATGCGCAGCTTGTCCTCCTGGTCCAGCCGGAACCGGCGGACCAGCTCGTCGGTCAGCGAGGACTTGCCCGAGCCGCCGGTGCCGGTGATGCCGAGCACCGGCACCCGGCGGCGCGGGGTGAGGTCGAGGTCGGCGGGCAGCCGGCCGGTCTCGGCCAGGGTCAGCGTGCGGGCCAGCGTCGCGGGCTCACCGGCGTAGAGCCCGTCGAAGGACGGCGGCGGGGAGGCGGCCAGGTCGGTGTCGCACTCCCGGATCATGATGTTGATCATCCCGGGCAGGCCGAGGCGCTGGCCGTCCTCGGGGGAGAAGATCCGGGACACCCCGCGGGAGTGCAGCAGCTCGATCTCGGCCGGGACGATCACCCCGCCGCCACCGCCGTAGACCCGCACGTGCCCGGCGCCGCGCTCGCGCAGCAGCTCGACCAGGTAGCTGAAGTACTCGACGTGCCCGCCCTGGTAGGAGCTGATGGCGACGCCTTGGGCGTCCTCCTGGACGGCGGCGTCGACGACCTCGTCGACCGACCGGTTGTGCCCGAGGTGCACGACCTCGGCCCCCTGCCGCTGCAGGATCCGCCGCATGATGTTGATCGCCGCGTCGTGCCCGTCGAACAGGGCAGCCGCGGTGACGAAGCGGACGGGGTGGGCGGGCACGTGCAGATCGGGCGCGGCGGCCCTGTGGTCGGCCATGTCGCTGTCCTCTCGCCGGGCGCGGAGCGCGCGCACCCGCGCCGGCAGGCGGACGACGAGTGGCGGCGGATTTAGTTTGGCATCCGAGTATCGGAGCCTCAACCTTTCCGCGGCGTGACGAGGGTGACCCGGGGTGCGACCGACGGTCGGGGCGGCCGTCCGACCCGGCCGTGTCGATCAGGCGGCGTGGTTGGCCCGGGGGATCTCGATGGTCGGCATGTCGATCTCCATCGTGGCCGCCTCCTGGTCGGGCGCGGCGACCGCGCCGTCCACGGCCGGGCGCAGCCGGCGGGCCAGCAGCGGGGCCAGGAAGCCCAGCATCACCAGCACCAGCCCGGAGCCGGCGATGGACAACGCCGCATTCGCCGGATCCACCAGGGCCAGCACGAACGCCGCCCCTGGCCACCACATCAAGGCCCGGAGAGGGCCGGGAACGGTCCAGTCCTTCTTATCCGTCGCGCCGCGAGCCATGACGGATTCCTACCCGGTCGAGGTGAACGGTATGCGTCCGGCCCCGGACTTGGTTCCCATGGCCCCGTTAAGGTGCTCGGGTGGACTTCGCCGGTGCCCTGGTCGAGCAGGGCCGGTTGCTCGCTGATGTGATCCGCGTCTCAGACCCGGCGACGCCGGTCCCGACGTGCCCCGGCTGGACGCTGCGCCAGCTCGTCGGCCACGTGGGCCGCGGTGACCGGTGGGCCGCCGAGATCGTGGCCACCGGCGTGCCCGTGGAACTGCGCTCCGTGCCGGACGGCCGCGCGCCCGACGACCCCGCGGCCACCGCGGACTGGCTGCGCGGCGGCGCCGAGCTGCTGGCCCAGCGCGCCGCGGCCGACCCGGACGCGCAGGTCTGGACGTTCCTCGGGCCGCGGCCCGCGTCGTGGTGGGTGCGTCGGCGGCTGCACGAGTCGACCGTGCACCGCGCCGACGCCGCGCTGGCCGTGGGCGAGCCCTACCGGATCGCGCCGGAGCTGGCCGCCGACGGGATCGGCGAGCACCTCGACATCCTCGCCCAGCGCCCGGACGGCGGGCCGGCTCCGCTGGAGCCCGGGACCGACCTGCACCTGCACGCCACCGACGGCGACCTCGGCGGCGCGGGGGAGTGGGTCCTGCGCGGCGCCGGGTCGGTGATCATCTGGGAGCACGGCCACGTCAAGGCCACCACCGCGGTGCGCGGCGCGGTGGCCGACCTGTTCCTGGCGACGACCCGCCGCCTGCCCGCCGACGACCCCCGGATCGAGGTCCTCGGCGACGCGTCGGTCTGGACGACGTTCCTGGAGCGCACCTCGTTCTGAGCCTCGGGGTTCTGAGCGTCAGGCCGGGCGGGCGCGCCGCGGCAGCAGCCAGGCCAGCACCGCGGTGAGCACGGCCAGCGCCGTGGCCAGCCACAGCACCGTGGTGAACGCGCCGACCGGGTCGCCGGCCTCGAACAGCCCGAAGAACACCGTGCCCAGCACGGCGACCCCGACCGTGCCCCCGAGCTGCTGGTTCGCGTTGAGCACACCGGAGGCCGAGCCGACCATCGGCAGCGCGACCCCGGCCAGCACGATGTCGAACAGCGGCGTGGTGAGCAGTCCGGTGCCCACCCCGCAGACGACCAGACCGGGGGCCAGCGTCCAGCCGGTCACCGCACCCCCGGTGAGCTGCACCGCCACCAGCACGCCGAGCACGCCCGCGGCCATGACGAGGGCGCCGGCCTGCAGTACCGGACGGCCGTAGCGGCCCAGCCACGCGCCGCTGGCGATCGCGCCGACGACCATGCCCGCCGCCCACGGCGCCTGCGCCAGGCCGGCTTCCAACGGGCTGAAGCCCAGCGCCAATTGCAGGTACAGGCCCAGGGCGAAGACCAGCGCGGTCATCGCGCCGAAGAACGCCAGGCCGACGACGAGCCCGCCGGTGAACGCGCGGGACCGGAACAGCGCCGGCTCGACCAGCGGCGAGCGCCCCGCGGCCCGGCGGCGCACCTGGTGGCGGGCGAACACCGCGAGCACCGGGACCGAGGCCGCGATCAGTACGAAGGTCCAGGCCGGCCAGCCCAGCTCGCGGCCCTCGACCAGCGGGAACACCAGCAGCAGCAGGCCGAGGCTGACCAGCAGCGCGCCGACCGGGTCGGGCCGCGGGCCGTCCGCGGCGCGGGACTCGGGCAGCACCCGCAGCGCCAGCACCAGGCAGGCCAGCCCGATCGGCACGTTGACCAGGAACACCGTGCGCCAGCCCAGCCCGGCCAGGTCCCCCTCGACCAGCGCGCCGGCCAGGATCGGGCCGCCGACCGCGGACAGGCCCATGGCCGGGCCGAACGCGGCGAACGCGCCGCCGATCTCGTCGTCCGGGAACACCGACTTGATCAGGCCGAAGCCCTGCGGGATCAGCACGGCGCCGAACAGGCCCTGCAGGACGCGGGCGGCGACCAGCATCTCCGGGTTCGTCGCCAGCCCGCACAGCGCGGACGTGGCGATGAAGCCGACCAGGCCGAGCAGGAACATCCGGCGGCGGCCGTAGAGGTCGCCGAGCCGGCCGCCGGTGATCAGGCCGACGGCGAAGGCCAGCGTGTAGCCGGCGGCGATCCACTGGATGACCGTGGTGTCGCCGCCGAGGTCGGCGCGGATGGACGGGGCGGCGACCGCGACGATCACGGCGTCGACCAGATCCATGATCTCGACGGTGAGCACGGCGGCGAGGATCAGCCAGCGGTGCCGGTAGCCCGGCGGGCGGGCGGTGGTGGGTACGGCGACGGTCACGGGAAGCTCCTGCGAACGGTGTTCGTTGACGAACAGCGTTCTACCGACGAACAGTGTTCGCGTCAACTAGGATCCCGGGCGTGACCGTCGGCAACGCGCTGCCCGAGCCGCCGTGGTGGACCCCGCCCAAGCCGGCCGGGCCGCGGCGGTCGCTGAGCCGGGAGCTGATCGTGGGCGCGGCGCGCAAGATCCTGCGGGCCGAGGGCATCGACGCGGTCTCGATGCGGCGGGTGGCCGCCGAGCTGGGTACCGGCCCGGCGTCGCTGTACGCCCACGTGGCGCACAAGGAGGAGCTGCTCGACCTGGTCTTCGACCAGGTGGCCGGGGAGATCCCGCTGCCCGAGCCGGACCCGGCCCGGTGGCGCGAGCAGATCACCCGGCTGTGGACCGACTCGCACGACGCCCTGGCCCGCAACGGCGACATCGCCCGGGTCGCGCTGGGCCGGGTCCCGCTCGGCCCGAACTCGTTGCAGGTGGCCGAGACGACCATGGCCGTGCTGCGCGCCGGTGGCGTGCCCGACCAGGCGGTGGCCTGGTCGGTCGACGTCGTCGGCCTCTACATCGCCGCGAACGCGATCGAGGGCGCCGTGCACACCGAGCGGCAGCGTGCCGGGCACCGGCTCGACGAGTACTTCGCGGGCGTGGCCGCGTTCATCGCCGCGGTCCCGGCCGACCGGCTGCCGACCATGGCCGCGCTGGCCCCGCAGATGGCGACCGGGGACGGCGACGAGCGCTTCGCCTTCGGCCTGAAGCTCCTGGTCGACGGGCTCGCCGCGCTGGCCGACGATCCGGCGGTCAGAAGTCCTCGCGGAGCAGGTCCATGAGGACGGCGTCGTGCCAGCGGCCGTCGGCGGAGCGCTCGTAGCGGCGCATCACGCCGACCCGGCGGAAGCCCGCCCGCTCGCAGCTGCGGATGGCCCGCTCGTTGTCCGCGGCCGGGT
Organism: Pseudonocardia sp.; assembly: GCA_030147065.1. Taxonomy (GTDB): domain Bacteria; phylum Actinomycetota; class Actinomycetes; order Mycobacteriales; family Pseudonocardiaceae; genus Pseudonocardia. The sequence continues at coordinate 13,050 of JASLAP010000291.1, forward strand.
CGATCGCGAGCCGGTGGTGCCCGCGGGCCTCGAACAGGTACCGCGCCATCGCCCGCATCGCGTCGCAGCCCAGGCCCTGCCCGTGCTGGTCGGGGTGCAGGGCGAGGTCCATCGCGGCGTGCCGGTGGTCCGGGTCCGACTCCTCCCGGTAGATGATCAGCCCGGCCGGCTGGCCGGCCAGTTCGATCGCGAACCCGTGCGGGCCGAGCAGCTCGCGGCGCACCCGTTCCAGGTCGTAGCCGCCCCACCACTTGGCGATCTCGGCGTGGGTGAGGATCTCCAGGAACACCGGAACGTGCGCGGGCGCGGTCGGCCGCAGCACGACGGTCTGACCGGCGATCGCCGAGGGCGTGCTCATCGCTGATCCGCTCGCCGGCGCGCTCATCGCGCGCCCTCGCAGGGCTCGGGCGGCGCTTCGCGCGGGCGCTGTGTCGATGATCCGCTCGCGAGCTCGCTCATCCGGCCTTCTCCTCGGCTCGTTTCCGCAACCGCGCGGGGTCGGTGCGGTCGGCCCGGTTCAGCTCCAGGCGGGCCCGCTCCACCAGCGACGACGCCGACACCGGCTGCTCGAACACGGCCTCGGCGCTGCGCCCGTCGATGTCCAGGGTGGCGATGGTGTTGCCGAAGTACGGCCCGGCCACCCGCTCCCAGCTCACCGGTTTGGCCGGGGCACCCTGGCGCAGCGCCCACTTCTCGGTGGCCCACCGGGCCACCCGGGACCAGGCCGCGCGGAACCCCGGGCGGATGTACCAGTCCATCTTGTTGTGCACCGGCGAGCAGGTCAGCTGGTGGACCGGGGCCCGCACGGCGCCGTCGCGCTCCGAGGGCAGGTGGGCGCGTGCGGCGTAGCTGTGGTGCACGTCGCCGGACAGCACGGTCACCGTGGCCATCCCGCGCCCGGCCGCCTCGTCGATCATCGCGGTGAGCCGGTCGAAGGACTCCCGGAACGCCGCCCAGTGCTCCAGGTCGGCGGCCTGCCGGATGGTCTCGGCCAGCCGGCCGCGCCAGCCGGGCCGGGCCGCGGCGATCTCGTTGACCGTCTCCAGGTCGCCGATCGCGTGCGGCAGCAGCCACGGCACCGAGGTGCCCAGCACCAGGTGGTCGACCGGGCCGGGGGCGCGGACCTGCTCCTCGATCCAGTCGAACTCGGCGTCGCCGACCATCAGGTGCTGGCCGTCCGCGAGGATCCGCCCGTTCCGGGAGTCGATCATGATGAACCGGCTGGTGCCCAGGTCCCAGCGGAAGCTGAACCGGTAGCCCTTGCCGCCGTCGGCCTCGGCGTCGGCCCGGTCGGCCAGCTCGACCAGCAGCGGCCAGACGTCGCCGTCGTGCTCGACGACCCGGCGGTAGTCCGGGTCGGTGGCCAGCTCCTCGGCGGAGAGGTTGCCGACGTGCTGGTAGACCCAGTAGGACGCGAGGGCGGACCGGATCCGGTCGCGCCACCACGGCGTCTGCTCCATCTGCGCGCGCCAGACCGCCGAGGTGTTCCAGTCGTCCCGGACGTCGTGGTCGTCGAAGATCATCGCCGTGGGCACGGTGGACAGCACCCAGCGGATCTCCGGGTCGGACCAGGAGCCGCGGTAGAGCCCGGTGTACTCGGCGTAGGAGACGATCTCGTCGTCGGGCCAGTCGACGTCGCGGTCGCGGCGCCCGGCGATGTGGCGGCGGATCTGCGGGGTCAGCTCGTCGGCGTAGACCTGGTCGCCGAGCAGCAGCAGCGCGTCGGGCCACTGCTCGGGGTCCAGGTCGCGCATCCGCGCGGCGTAGGCGTCGAGGGCGTCGACGCCGAGCTCGGCGGCGAGCTTCGGGTCGGCCACCTTGGAGTACCGGCAGGATCCGAAGATGATCCGGATCGTGGTGTCGGTCCGCACGCCGCGGGTGCGGATCATGCTCGGCGGGAAGGGCGTGTTGGGCAGCGGCCACACCCGCTCGCCGTCCACGTGCACCTCGTACGGGGTGGTGCTGTCCGGGGTCAGGCCGCTGACCGGCACCAGCGCGTAGTGGTGCCCCTGCACCTCGAACGTGCGGGCCTCGCAGCCGAGGACCCGGACCGTCGCCGGGGCGCCGGTCTGGACCCACACGGTCGCGGTGGTCTCCCCGACGTGGCGCAGAACGGGTCCGAGTACGAGTGGCACGCCCCTCACCCTACTGAGCTAGCTGCCCGAACGCTCCAGCGCGAGCAGTGCCGCACCGATCTTGCCGGCGTCCCCGCCGAAGGTCGCCGGGACGACCGGCGGGACCCCGCGCGCGGTCGGGGCGTAGGCGTACTCGCGGGCCGCCACCCGGGCCGGGGACAGCAGCAGCTCACCGGTCTCCACCAGCCCGCCCCCGACGACGACCGCCTCCACCTCGAAGATGTTGGCCAGCGAGGCGATGCCGACGCCGAGCCAGCGGCCGAGCCGGGCGAAGATCGCCTCGGCGGTGGGGTCGCCCTGCCGGAGGGCGGCGACCACGGCGTGCCCGTCCACCTCGCCCTGCTCGGCGCCGAGCCGGGCGATCAGGCCGTCCGGGTCGTCGGAGGCGGCCTCGCGGGCCATCCGGGTGAGCGCCGTGCCCGAGGCGTAGGCCTCGAAGCAGCCGTGGTTGCCGCAGCCGCAGCGGGGGCCGTCCGGGTTGAGCACGATGTGGCCGAGCTCGGCGCCCAGCCCGGTCGGGCCGCGGTAGATCCGCCCGTCCATCACCAGCCCGCCGCCGATCCCGGTGCCCACCGTGATCAGGACCATGTGGGTGTACGGGCCCTCCCGGGTGGACCCCTCCGGGCGGTGGCCGAGCCGGGCCTCGGCCAGGGCGGCGACGTTGGCGTCGTTGTCCACCACGACCGGCAGCCCGGTCTCCTTCTCCAGCTGCTCGCGGACCGGCCAGTCGCGGTACTCGTTGTTCGGCGCCCAGAGCATCCGCCCGGCCGGCCACTCGACGATCCCGGCGGCGCCCACCCCGATCGCCTCGACCGCGTGCTCGGCCCGCAGCCGCGCGATGAGGTCCAGCAGCACCGCGGTGACCGCCACCGCGTCGGATTCCTCCGGGGTCGGCTCGACGAGCTCGGCCAGCACGCCGCCGCACTCGTCGACCACCGCCCCCGCGATCTTCGTCCCGCCGATGTCCAGCCCGATCGCTCGCCTGTCGGTCGCCACCCCGGCATCTTGGCACCGCGGCGTGGATCGATACAGCGTTTGTGGTGATGCGGGTCGGGGTAGGTCGCAGCATGCTCCTTCGACGAGTCGCCCGACCCATGCTCGCCTCGATCTTCATCTACGGCGGCGTCCAGGCTCTGCGGGCGCCGGAGGCCCACGCCCAGGCCGCGAAGCCCACGCTCGACGCCGTCGCGCCCGCCGTCGACAAGGCCGTCGAGGCCGCGCCGGTCGACCAGCGTCCGACCGACGAGACCCTGGTCCAGATCGACGCCGCGGTGAAGGTCGTCGCCGGGTCGATGCTGGCGCTGAACAAGTTCCCGCGGCTGGCCGCGACCGCGCTGGCGGCCTCCCTGGTGCCGACGACCTACACCGCGCACCGGTTCTGGGAGGAGACCGACGAGCAGGCCCGGCAGCAGCAGACCGTCCACTTCCTGAAGAACCTCGGCCTGCTCGGCGGCCTGGCCATCGCCGCAGCCGACACCGAGGGCAAGCCCTCGCTCGGCTGGCGCGGCCGCCGGGCCGCCCGGCTGGCCGCCGCGGCCGCCTCCACCCAGGCGGGCGCGGTCACCGGCGCGGTCGCCGACGTCACCGGCCGGGTCAGCGGTGCCGCCCACGAGGTCTCCGGCAAGGTCACCGGCTCCGCCCGCGACACCGGCGGCACCGTGGCCGGGCTGGCCGCGGGCCTGGCCGGGCTGGCGCCGGGCGCGGCCGCGACGTCGCGGTCGTCGAAGGGTGCGCTGTCCTCGCGGGTCGCCGACATCTCCGCCGACGTCTCCAAGCGGGCGGCCAAGGCCCGCAAGAAGGCCGAGAAGCGCGGGACCAAGCTGCAGAAGCGGGCCGCCAAGCGCAGCGTCGGGCTGCAGCAGAAGGCCATGCAGCGCAGCGCCGAGCTGCAGCGCGCGGCCGGGCGCAAGCAGGTCGAGCTGGCCAAGGCGGCCGAGCGCAAGCGCGCCGAGCTGCAGAAGAAGGCGCCGTCGGTGGTCGAGCAGGTCTCCACCCAGGCGGCCAAGCTGGGCCACGACGTCGCGGTCCGCGCGGCTGCCGTCGGCAACGAGGTCGCCCAGCAGGCCGAGGGCGCGGCC
>JASLAP010000299.1 GCA_030147065.1 Pseudonocardia sp.
GCGATCTACGCGTTCCGCGGCGCCGACGTCGTCAGCTACCTCGACGCCACCGAGGCCGCCACCCGGCACGCCACGCTCGGCACCAACTGGCGCAGCGACGCCGCCCTGCTGACCGCGCTGGACGCGGTCTTCACCGGGGCGGCGCTGGGCGACCGCCGGATCACCGTGCACCCGGTCGCCTCCGCGCACGCCGGGCGGCGCCTGCACGGCGCCCCGGTGGACGCGCCGCTGCGGATCCGGGTGCTCGGCCGCGACGGCCTGCCCCGGGCCCCGCGGCGCGACCTGGCCGTGGTCGCCCCGGCCCGCGACCGGGTGGCCGCCGACGCGGCCGCCGACCTCGGCGCCCTGCTGGGCAGCGCGGCCCGCGTCGCCGGGCGGCCGATCGTGCCCGGGGACGTCGCCGTGCTGGTCCGCACCAACGACCAGGGCGGGAAGATCCGCGACGCGCTGGCCGCGGTCGGCGTGCCGGCGGTGCTGTCCGGCACGGCCAGCGTGTTCGGCACCCCGGTCGCCGCCGAGTGGCTCACCCTGCTGGAGGCGCTGGAGCAGCCGCGCGCGTTCCGCACCCGGGCCGCCGCGCTGACCTGCTTCCTCGGCCACACCGTGGCCGAGCTGTGCGGGCCCGGCGCCGACGAGCTGCTCGACCGGCTCGGCGCCACCGTGCGGGCCTGGTCGGCGGTGCTGCGCGAACGCGGGGTCGCCGCCCTGCTGGAGGCGGTCACCACGACGACCGCGCTGCCCGGGCGGCTGCTGGCCGCGGCCGACGGCGAGCGCACGCTCACCGACCTGCGCCACGTCGGGCAGGCCCTGCACGCGGCCGCCGTCGAGGGCCACCTGGGCCCCGCCGCGCTGGTCGACTGGCTGCGCCACCGCATCGCCGGAGCCGCCACCGACGTCGGCGCCGACCGCAGCCGGCGGCTGGAGTCCGACGCCGCCGCCGTCCAGATCATCACCATCCACCGCAGCAAGGGCCTGGAGTTCCCGATCGTCTACCTGCCCTTCGCCTGGGACCGCAACGTCCGCGACCCGGAGGTCCCGCTGCTGCACGACGAGTCCGGCGCCCGGGTGCTCGACGTCGGCGGCGAGACCGGCGAGGGCTGGAAGGAGCGCTGCTCCCGGCACCGGGCCGAGGAGGCCGGTGAGGACCTGCGGCTGCTCTACGTCGCGCTGACCAGGGCCGGGTGCCAGGTCGTCACCTGGTGGGTGCCGGCGACCACCACCGCGGCCTCACCGCTGCACCGGTTGCTGATCGGGCGCCCGGCGCCGGGCACCGAACCGGCGGAGTTCTACCGGGTGCCGGCCGACGCCGCGGCGCTGGCCGCGCTGCGGCAGCTGGCCACCGGTCCGGCCGCCGACACGATCAGCGTCGAGCCGGTGGGCGAGAGCCCGGCCGCCGGGTACGCCGCCGTCGCCGACCCGGCTCCGCAGCTGACCGCGGCCCGGTTCGACCGGGTGCTGGACACGGCCTGGCGGCGCACCTCCTACACCGCGCTCACCGCCTCCGGGCACGGGCCCGCGGCGGCCGTCGAGGCCGACGAGCGGGTCACCACCGACGAGACGGCGCCCGATCCGGACGCGCCCGACACCGACACCCGGGCCGCCGGTCGGGGTGGCCCGGTCGACGACCTCCCGTCCCCGATGGCCGGGCTGCCGGTCGGTGCCGGGTTCGGGACGCTGGTGCACGGGGTGTTCGAGACCGCCGACCTCACCGCACCCGACCTGCTCGCCGAACTGACCGCGCAGTGCCGCGAGCAGCTCGCCCGCCACCCCACCGCCGGGGTCGACGCCGGGGAGCTGGCCGCCGCGCTCGTCCCGGTCGCCCGCACCCCGCTCGGCCCGCTGGGCGGCGACCTGCGGCTGGACCGGATAGCGCCCGCCGACCGGCTCGCCGAGCTGGACTTCGAGCTGCCGCTGGCCGGCGGCGACCAGCGCGGCACCCCGGTGCTGCTCGCCGAGCTGGTCCCGCTGCTGCGCCGCCACCTGCCTGCCGACGATCCGCTGGCGGGCTACCCGGACGCCCTCGACGGACTGCCCGAGCAGCGGCTGCGCGGCTACCTGACCGGCAGCATCGACGCCGTGCTGCGGCTGCCCGGCGGCCGGTTCGCGATCGTGGACTACAAGACCAACTGGCTGGGCCCGGTCGGCCCCGACGGCCGGGCCCCGCTGACCGCGGCGCACTACCGGCCCCCGCGGCTGGCCGAGGCGATGATCGGCGCGCACTACCCGCTGCAGGCCCTGCTGTACGGGGTGGCGCTGCACCGGTTCCTGCGCTGGCGGCTGCCCGGCTACCGGCCCGAGCAGCACCTCGGCGGCGTGCTCTACCTGTTCGTGCGCGGCATGTGCGGGCCGGACACCCCGGCGTACGACGGCGTGCCGTGCGGGGTGTTCAGCTGGGCCCCGCCGGCCGGGCTGACCGTGGAGCTGTCCGACCTGCTGGCGGGCCGGTCGTGAGGGCCGCGCTGCCGGCGGTCCCCCCGGCCGCCCCGGGTCCGACCGCCCCGCACGCCCTCGCCGACCCGGCCGACGCGCGGCTGGCCCGCACGGCCACGGGCCTGCTCGGCGCGTTCAACGTGGCCGGCGTTCTCGACGCCGCGGACGTGCAGGTCGCCACCCGGGTCGGGCAGTTGGGCGGGGAGTCCGACGAGCGCGTCCTGCTGGCGGTGGCGCTGGCGGTGCGGGCGGTGCGGCTGGGGTCGGTGTGCGTCGACCTGGCCGCGGTCAGCCGCACGGTACTGGGCGAGGGCGACGAGCTGGTCGACGTCTCGGCGCTGCCCTGGCCGGAGCCGCGCAGCTGGCTGGCCGCCTGTGTGGCCGGCCCGCTGGTGGCCGACGGCGAACACGCGCCCCGCGGCCGGCCGTTGCGGCTGGTCGAGGGCCTGCTCTACCTCGACCGGTACTGGCGGGAGGAGGAGTCGGTGCGCCGGTCGCTGGTCGAGCGGGCCGCGGTGGCCCCGCCGCCGGTGGATCCCGCCCGGCTGCGCGCCGGGCTCGACCGGCTGTTCCCCGACGGCGACGGCGGCCGCCAGCGGCTGGCCGGCGCGGTCGGCACGCTGCGCCGGGTGACCGTGCTGGCCGGCGGCCCGGGCACCGGCAAGACCACCACCGTCGCCCGGCTGCTGGAACTGCTGCACGACCAGTCCGCCCCGCCCCCGCGGATCGCCCTGGCCGCGCCGACCGGCAAGGCGGCGGCCCGGTTGCAGGAGGCGGTGACCGGCGAGCTGCCCGCCGGGCTGCAGGCGCGCCTCCCGGAGGCGGTGACGCTGCACCGGCTGCTGGGCTGGCGGCCGGGCACACGGCGGTTCCGCTACGACCGCACCCAGCGGCTGCCGTTCGACGTCGTGGTGGTCGACGAGACGTCGATGGTGTCGCTGACCATGATGGCCCGGCTGCTCGACGCGGTGCGCCCGGAGGCCCGGCTGGTGCTGGTGGGCGACCCCGACCAGCTGGCCTCGGTCGAGGCCGGCGCCGTGCTCGGCGATCTGGCCCGGGCGCCGGGAACGCCGGAACCCGACCTGCAGGCGGCGCTGCGCGCGGTCGGCGCCCCGGCCGAGCCCGAGGTGGTCAACGGGGTGGTGACCCTGGACCACGTCTGGCGGTTCGGCGGCGCGATCGCCGACCTGGCCCGCGCGGTCCGCGACGGCGACGCCGACACCGCGATCGACCTGCTCCGCGCCGGCCACTCCAACCTCGGGTTCGTCGAGCCCCGGCTGGACGCGGCGGGCGCCCCGTCCACCGCCGAGCTGCGCACCGACGTGCACGCCGACGTCATCGCGGCCGGCCGGCGGCTGGCCGAGGCGGCGCGGGCCGGCGACGCGACGGCCGCACTCGCCGCGCTGGAGCACCACCGGGTGCTGTGCGCGCACCGCCGGGGGCCCTTCGGGGTGGCCCGGTGGACCGCGGACATCGAGAAGTGGCTCGCCGAGCGCCACCTCGGCCCGGAGCGCGACGCCGGGCCCTGGTACCCCGGCCGTCCGGTGCTGGTCACCGCGAACGACTACGACACCGGGCTGTTCAACGGCGACACCGGGGTCGTGCTGGCCCGCCCGGAGGGCCTGCGGGTGGCGTTCGCCCGCGGCGGCCCGCCGACCCTGCACCCGCCGGCCCGGCTGGGCGAGGTGGCGACCGTGCACGCGATGACCGTGCACCGCGGGCAGGGCAGCCAGTTCGGCCGGGTCACCGTCGTGCTGCCGCCCGCCGAGTCCCCGCTGCTCACCCGGGAGCTGCTCTACACCGCGGTCACCCGGGCCCGGGAGTTCGTGCGGGTGGTCGGCACGGCCGATGCGGTGCGGGCCGCGGTGCAGCGCCCGGTCGGCCGGGCCAGCGGCCTGCGCCGGCGGCTGGGTGCCTAACCCCCGGCTGTCGGCACGAGCGGGGCGGGCGTTCCAGGTGCGGGGATCGGCCGGCACCCGGCGGACTCCCGCCCGATCGGGCCCACCTCACGGCGCCGACCTGCGGGTATGGCCGTTGCTGGATACCCTCCGCCGAGGAGGGTCGATGCGCATGGTGCTGCTCTGGTCGGACCTCGTGGCCGCCTCGCCGTTCGGCCCCGCCGTGTTCGAGGTCCGCCCCGGCCACCGCCGGCGGGTCCGCGAGTGGGCGGCGGCCCATGCGGTGGCCACTGCCGCGCAACGCGACGTCCACATGCCGCTGGTGGAGGCCTGGGCGGTGCTGGACGGCGGCGTCACCGCCGTGTCCGGCTACGGTCTGACCTCGCTGCCGTACGGGGTGCGGGTGATCGGGTTCCAGGCGCTCCGGCTGCTGCTGGCCCACCTGGACGTCCCGGGCCCCGGGCCGTTCCCCGACGAGGCCCCGGTCCCCCTCGACGAGCTGCACCGCCGGCACCGCGCCACCCGACCGGGCGCGGCCGAGGCCGTCGAGCAGGCCGAGCTGCTCTCGGTGTGCCGGGACGCAGTGCTGCTGCGCTGGGTGGCGCGGACCCTGTCCGCCGAGACCGCGGCACGTCGAGACCGCAGCATCGGGTCCACCCCACCGACCGCACCCGACCCGACCATCGCGCGGCAGCCCGCCGGTCCACAGCGCGCCACCCCGACCACCGCCGACCCGAGCACCGCTACCTCGGACACCACCACCTCGGCTAGCACCACCTCCGCTAGCACCACCTCGGACGCCGCGGCGCTGGGCACCGTGTAAGCGCCCCCGCCGACCAGTCAGCTGATCCGCGCGACGTAGTGCCGGTGGGCGAGCGCGGCGACGAGCTCGCCCGCGGCCTTGGCGACGCCGTAGACGTCCAGCGGGCCCAGCGGTGCGTCCTCGGTGGCAGCGCCAGCGTGCCGGCCGTTGAACACGTACCCGGTCGACACATGTACCAGGGGGCGGTCGAGTACGTGTCGACGAACGTCGTGGGCATCGTGCCCGTGCCCCCGGGCGGTGCCGACGCTGCGCATCGGTGGCCGCCGATGAGGCGGTCACCTGCCCTGAGCCAGGGTGAAACGGAAGCAGCCCCCGGCACGACTCACCCGACGATGGCTGAGCTGGGGAGGTACCAGTGACGGACTCTCCGGACACCGTGAAGCCAGTCCGAGCAGCGGGGTCCGCGCCGCAGGCCTCGCCTCCGACCGACTTCCGGCCGACCGCAGGGGACCTTCGCGTGTCGGCATCGGTGCCCCGGATCGTCGGTCTCCTGCGCAGAGTTCGGGCCTGGATGCTCGTGCTCCCCGTCGACGCCGCGATCCTTCTGCTGCCCGTGACGTGGGAGCCGGGGCAGTGGAAGGCGACGGCTGTGACAACCGCGCTGTTCCTCATGTTCATGTGCAGCGGCGGCCGCTACCGAGCCCGGTTGCACCTGAGCGTTCTGGACGACCTCCCGTTGCCGGCGGGCAGGCTCCTCATCGCTGCGGCCATGGTGGCCACTGTGATCGCACTGCGACATGAGCAGCAGGCCGTCGTGAACTTCTTGATCAACGTCGCGATCTCGCTCGGGCTACTCGTCGCCGGACGAGTCGTGACCACGGCGATCATCGATCGCAGCCGCCGTCATCGCGTGACGGCGCACCGGACGGTGGTGGTCGGCGGAGGTCGGCTGACAGCCGACCTGGCGGAGATCCTGGCGAAGAACCCGCGGTACGGCCTGAGTGTGGTCGGGTTCGTGGACAACGACGAGGACTGCGTCGCCGACGAGGCAATTCCACAGCTGGGCAAGCTCGCCGACCTGGAGACCGTTGTCCGGCTGACCCGAGCCGATGTTGTTCTCGTGTCCGAGGGCGGGTTCTCCGAACGCGACCTCCTCGAGATGGTTCGCACTCCCGCATGCCTGCCGTGCGACCTGCTGGTCGTGCCCCGGATGCACCAGTTCCACACGCAGACCGGCCTCGCCGACCACATCGGCTCGATTCCCATCATGCGGATCCGCACCCCGTCGCTGCGTGGCCCGGCCCGCATGGTCAAACGTGGCTTCGACCTGCTGGTCGCCGGTGCTCTGCTGGTGCTGACCTCGCCAATCATCGCATTGTGCGCGCTCGGAGTGCGCATCGAGGGCGGCAAGGGAGTGATCTTCAGGCAGCCACGCGTCGGTCGAGACGGCGTCGTGTTCGAGTGCCTGAAACTGCGATCGATGCGTCCGGCGAGCGAGACCGAGTCGTCGACGCGCTGGTCCGTGGCCAGCGACGCCCGGTTGGGACCCGTTGGCCGGATCCTCCGCCGTACGTCCATGGACGAGCTTCCTCAGTTGTGGAACATCTTGCGTGGAGACATGACGCTCGTGGGCCCCCGGCCGGAACGGCCGCACTTCGTCCACAAGTTCTCCGAGCAGTTCGACCGCTATGCCCACCGCCACCGAGTCCAGGCTGGACTGACCGGCTTCGCGCAGGTGAGCGGGCTGCGCGGCGACACGTCGATCGCGGAGCGCGCGCGGTACGACAACTACTACATCGAGAACTGGACGCTCTGGCTCGATATCAAGATCCTACTACGGACCTTTTCCGAGATCCTCTTCGCCCGCGGCCGCTGACAGCTGCCTACCTCGTTGTGCGGCAAGCGCCTCGAACAGCGCGTCGCCCCACGACCGGGCGAGCCTCGCCGAAGCGAAGTGCTCCACGAGCAGGTCCCGACCCGCGTTGCCGATCGCCGCTGCCTGTTGCGGATCTCGTGTCAGGCGCACCATGGCGTCGGCGAACCCGGCAGCATCGTCGGCCACCAGGGCGTGGACCCCCGACGTGGCAGGGATGCCGGAGAGCCCGGCCCGGGTGGCCACGACGGGCAGGGCGGCGCTCATTCCGTCGAGCACCTTCGTCTTGACACCGGCACCGGACCGGATGGGTGCCACGAACATCCGGTGCCCCGAAAGCGCGGTGCGGAGATCGTCGACGTAGCCCAGGAAGTCGATGTCCGACGTCGCGAACTCCCGGCGGTGCTCGACGCCCGCGTGTCCGATTACCGTGAGTCGAATCGCGGTTCCTCGGGCGATGAGGAGTGGCGCGACGTCGTCGCGCCACCAGCGGAGGGCCTCGAGGTTCGGCCCGTATCCCAGACCTCCGAGGAAGACGGCCGAGCACGGATCCGCGGTGCCCGGGTGCACGGGCTCGACGGGGTCGACGGCCATGGGCAGCGGCCGGACGTCCACACCGGTGCGTGCTGCCAGGATCGTCGCCTCGGTGCTCGCAGTGAGCGCCGTGACGGCCGCGTTGCAGGCGACGACCTCCTCCCGGTGCCGATGACGCCGGGCCTCGACGGCGAGCAGCTGCCTGGCCGTGGTGTCGGCGAGCGACCGCAGCCACCTGGGCAGAGCGGCTCCGTAGTAGCCGAGGACGGACGATCGGTTGGGGCTGTTCGCGAGTGCGGCGTACCGCTCGGAGAGCAGGTCGTCGAGGTGGGCGATGACAGGCAGTCCGGTCGCGGCGGCGGCACCCCACGACCGGATCGTGTCGGCGACGACCACGTCCGCTCCGCACGCCCGCGCAGCCGCCGTCGCATGCCGCCGGATGCGCCTGCAGTCGAAAAGAGCTTCGTTGAACGACCTTCCGGTCCAGAACGTCCCGAGCGCGCTGGCACCGGCGGTCAGCAGGGCCGGGGGGGCGACGCGTTGCACCGGACAGCCGAGCCAGGTCGCCGGCCCGGACTCGCGCGTGAGTGCGAGCACGTTCACAGTTGCGCCTGCCGCTCTCAACCCGCGCACTGCCGTCGCGAGGACTTGCTTGCGCCCGTTCGACTCACCGCCCGGCTCTCGCGCCAGAACGATCAGGGCCGTCGCGCCGCGCATCCTGTCGTGCGGAGGGAGCGGGGCGTCGTCCACCGGTGCATTATGCCGATCGGTGACAGCGGGGATGCACGAGCTACGGAACGTGCGGTGGAGTGCTCGATGATCATGACGGGAGCCGGGGAGTATCGTCGGCTCGTGAGTGCCGAGTTTCCGCCGGGACAGCCCTTGTGCATCGTGCTGGTCGAGTTCTCGCCGTCCGGTGGCCTGTTCCAGTTCGCCGTTCAGCTCGGGAACGCGCTTGCCGAGCGCGGGCACGAGGTGCACCTCCTCACGGGACCGCGACCGGAACTCACCAGCAGCCACCGACGCTTCGTCATCCACGCGGTCCTTCCCACCTGGCACCCCGGCGAGGACCGTGTGCGGTCAGCACTGGTGACCAAGCCGCGTCGGGCGTTGCGCGCCCTCCAGCTCACCATGGCGTGGGCCGTGCTCCCGGTGCACGTGCGCCGCCTGGGCCCGGACGTGGTCCTCTGGTCCACCTGGCGCTTCCTGCTCGACGCCGTCGGCGTCCTCGTCACCGCCGCTACCGTCCGGCGCGTGTTGCTCGGGATCGTCGCCCATGAGCCGCTGCCCAAATCCGACGCGCGGGACACGACCGCCCTCAAGGGTGGTCGCGTCTTCACGGCCGCGCTCGCCGCAGCCTGGCGGCGGATGGGCGTGGTGTTCGTGCTCGGGGACAAGGCCCGCGCCGCGGTGGAGCGGCACTGGGAACCCAGCGGGTCCGTCGTCCTCATCCCACACGGAGACGAGAAGGCGCTCCGGACAACGTCGGTGGTGCCGGTGCAGCAGACCGACCCCGTGGTGCTGTTCTTCGGCACGTGGCAGCGTTACAAGGGCATCGACGTTCTGCTCGAGGCCTTTGCGCTCGTCCGCAGCCACTCGCCCGAGGCCCGCCTGGTGGTGGTGGGGGCGGCCGGCGCCGATGTAGACCTTCCCGGACTCGCCGCCGCCGCGGCGCGGGCCGGCAACGTCGATCTACGACCGGGCTACGTGCCGGTGCGCGACGTCGCCGCGCTGTTCGACGCGGCGAGAGTCGTCGCGGTGCCGTACGTGCGGGCTATGCAGAGCGGAGTGGCCCACCTCGCCTACACGTTCGGGCGGCCCGTCGTCGCGACCGCAGTCGGCGACATCCCGGAGGTGGTCCGGCCTGGCGAGACCGGGCTGCTGGTGCCGGCCGGAGACGCCGAGAAGCTGGCCGAGGCGCTGCTGGCCATGTTGAGGGACCCTGCCGAAGCGGCACGCCTGGGTTCGGCGGGACGCGACCGCGTCGAGCGCGATTCGTCGTGGCCCGTGGTCGCCGCCCGTGTGGAGGCCGGGCTCCGCACGTCCCGCCGCACCGGTCGGTGACGAGGCAGTGATCCGTTCCGGCGGTGTGGCATCACTCCGCCGCCGCGTCACGGCCGCCGAGGCTCGGTGCACCTGTTGTCGATGGCCCGTCCGGTGTAGCGGGGCTGCGGTGGCCCGAGCTCGAGTACCCGCATCTTGTCGAACGGGATGCGCGCGAGGCTGACGTAGGGCTGGTCCCCGAGCAGCGACGCGTAGGGGTCGGCGGCGAAACCCTTCGGATGAGGGGCGTACAGGGTGATGCCCTCCCCGCCGGTGTCCCCGAGCACCATGCCGTGGTCCTGGAGGGCGCGCGCGATCGTCCGCTCCGTCGGGTCGAGCGCGAGGCTGTCCAGGTCGACCGAGCGGTCGAGCACGAGTCGTGCCCCCATCGGCAACGCCGTGGTGTCCGTAGCGCGGCCGTTGGTGGCCGTGGCGCGGCCGACGAACTCGCTCCTCCGCGTGAACGGGTAGGTGAAGACGAGGGCGTGGCCGATGCGGTCCCGGCGGAGCTCCTCGGGCCAGACGAGCCCGGCCGCGGCCGAGAACCCGCTAGCTCGGGTGCCCAGCCCGTCGGGATACACACCGTTCCCTTCGACCGGGGTGGCGTTGACCCACTCGGCCGTCCAGCCGTCCCCCGCCCGCCTCGCCCGGTAGAAGTCGAACACACATCCCTCCGTGCCGTCGACCACCACCATGTGGTCATCCTGGTCAGCTCCCGCCATGGCCTGGTCGGGAATGGGCACGTCGGTCAACGCGCGGATCGGTTCGGTGTACGGCTCCGTGGGAGCCACTGTGTAACGCGGGCTGTTCGCTTCCGCCGCGTAGACCGGCACGGTCGAGTCCCGAACGGCGAGCACAGGGGCCAGCCCGGACAGCCGGGCAACGTAGGCCGACGATCGCGGATCCACGGCGGCGTCGGGAGCGACCCGTTCGAGCCACAGGGAGCCCGGCCCCGAGGCGAACGGGGACCCCCCGACCGACGAGAACTGGCGCGGTGGGTCCACTGGTGCCGGTCCGCCACAGCCGCTCAACCCGGTCGCTGCGACGATCAGCACCGCGGTGATCGCTGAGGCCGGGACCCAGACCGCACGCATGGTGCGAGAACGTACCCGAGGGTTTCGCGGTGATCCCGCGTCTCGTCCCTACCGCGGTGCGGGCGAAACGTCCTGACGCCCCGGAACGACGAAGACCGTGGACAACCGGGGGGAGGACGTGCTTGCCGTCTGGGGCGAGGCCGGCCTACCGGCCACACGGTCTTCGTCGTTGCCCTGCGACGCGCTCGTCGGCCGGCGCACCGCCGGGCGGACCGGGCTCGATGTCGTGCGAACCGTCGAACGAGCAGGAGAGGAAGGTGATTCGGTGAGGGTGCTGCAGGTCATCGATCACTTCGCCTACGGGGGAGCCGAGCGCCTGCTCGCAACGTTGAACGGCGTGGCCGGCGAGGTCGGTCTCCAGCTGTCCACGGCCAGCCTCGCTGCGCCCACACCGGACCGGACCGATAGCTTCGCGATGCTCGAACAGGCCGGTCTCGCGCCGTCCTTCATCGGCGTCCGGCGCCTCGCAGATCCCGGTGCGCTACGCCGCATCCAGCGTGCGATCACGGAGTCCGAATGCGAGGTCGTGCACGCGCACCTCGGATACTCCGCGGCGCTCGTCCCCCTGGCAGCACGACGAGCGGGCGTGCCGTGCGTCAGCACGCTGCACCACGTGCCCGACCCACGCGGACCGTGGCGCGAGCGTGTGAAGGAACGACTCTGGACCCGCTCGGCGGAGCGGGGCGCGGCCCTTGTCTACGTGTCGGAGGCGGCCCGGCGGTCCGCGGCGCGGCACTTCGGCCCAGCGCGACCCACCTGGCGCGTGATCTACAACGGGGTGGACCTGTCCGCGCTGCGACCCGCCGGCACCGTCCCCGCGTCCCCACCGCCCGACCTGCCGGTGCCGCCGGGAGCACCGATCGTCAGCATCGTCGCGGCGCTGCGCGAACCCAAGGGACACATCACGGCGCTGCGCGCGTGGCCGGCGGTCCGGGCCGCGGTGCCCGACGCCGTGCTCCTCGTTGTGGGCGACGGGCCCCACGGGCCCGCGCTGCGGGCGGCCGCCGGGGACGGCGTGCTCTTCGCTGGCGCGCGCGATGACGTCCCGCAGATCCTGCGCGCCTCGACGCTGGCGCTGCTCCCGTCGTTCACCGAGGCCCTGCCGACGGTGATGATCGAGGCGGCGGCGTGTGGAGTCGCTGCCGTCGCCACCGATGTCGGCGGCACCGCGGAGACGGTGCAGCATGGACGGACCGGGCTGCTGGTCCCCGCCGGAAGTCCCTCCGCGACAGCCGCCGCGGTCGTCGAGCTCCTCACCGACCCCGACCGCCGCCGTCGCTACGGAACCGCTGGGCGGGCGCTGGCCGAGGAGCGATTCGACCACCGGCGTTGGGCGCGGTCCCTGGCGGACCTGTACCGAGGCCTCCTGCCACCGCATGAGCCGGTCGGCACCCAGGTCGTAGCAGCTCGACAGGATCGGACCATCTGATGCTCGACAAGCGGAAGCTCGTCATCATCGCACTCGCCGGGGTCATCGCGGCGCTGCTCGGCATGAGCAGCGTGCTGATCGCCCAGTCCGTCACCCCCAACCGGTACCGCGCCGAGACGCAGGTCGCGCTCGTGCCGTCCCGGCAGGCTCCGGTCCAGGAGATATCCAGCCTCTGGGAAGCGCTGAGCCGTGGCCAGGCGGGTGTCATCGGAGCCGAAGTCCTGGGTCAGAGACGATGGCTCGCACCCGCCTCAGCGGCGAGCGGTGTCCCGGTCGGTGCCCTCACCCTGGCGGCCGGACCCGTCGCGAACACCACGTTGATCAACGTCTCCGTCGAGGCGCCGTCCGCCTGGGCCGCCGAGGCGGCTGTGGATGCCGTCGTGCGGGAAGGTCGACCAGTCGTCGAACAGGTGTCGGGCCCCTTCGCGCTCGAGGTGGTGCAGGACGCCGCCGGCAGTGCCACGGAGGTGGGTGCCACGGGCGGCCAGGCCGTCGCTTTCGCCGGGGCAGCCGGCCTGCTGATCGGTGGCGGATCCACGCTGCTTGTCACACGTCGCCGAGCGAAGCTCGCCGCGGCACCCCGTGCCCCCGATACGGCGGACGGCGGTCTGCCGCGCTGGTCGGCCGAAGGCCAGGAGCCGTCCACGTCCCCCTTCCTGCAGAACCCCGAACGGCCCGCATCGGCTCGAGGTGGAGGCCGGCGCACTGGTGCCCCCGAGAAGGCGATGTGAGCGTCACGACGCGCAGATCGCCTCAGCGAGGCGAAACCACGGGCCGTCGACCACGACGTGACAGCCAAGAGCGTCGACCGCGCTCTTGGCTCGGGCTACAGCCGGGGGACCGCACGTGGCTCGGGCTCGGACCGGACGGCTGGGCCGGGGTGGCCGTCGTGCTCGGCCTCGTGGCCAGCGTCCTCGCGCTGCTCGTCGGTACGGGACCGGCTCTGCTGTTGCTCGCAGCCGTGGGCGGCTGCGTTCTGGCCCTCGCCGCGGCTCTGCACCCGAGCGTCGCGCTGGTCCTGCTGTGCGTCGTGGAATTCTCCAACACCGCCACGATCCTTGCGCTGCCGGGGTTCTACCTCGGCACCATCCTGCTGGGCGCTACCTCGGTCGCGCTCGCGCTCCGTGACCGCGCGGTCCGCGCCCGTTTCTCAGGGCAGCTGACTGCGCCGATGCTGCTTGTTGCGGCCTATCTCGTCGCGATCCTGCCGGCCATCTTCTTCTCGCAGGTACCCGTCGAGACGCAGGAGTGGTGTATCGACCTCGGCAAGGACCTCCTGCTGTTCGTCGTCGTGCTGCTGCTCGGTCTCGTCGCGGGCCGTCCGTGGTGGGTCGCCGCAGCCATCGTGATGACCCTGAGCACGCTCGGGGTGATGACCATCATCAACCAGATCGCGCTGGGGCCCCAGCCGTCCAGCTTCGGCGGGTTCGCCACGGTGAGCGCCGCACTGGGCGAGATGATCACCACACCGCGCCATGCCGGTCCGCTGGCCGACTCCAACTTCTGGGGACGGAACCTGATCCTCGGCCTGCCCCTGGCCTACGCGCTCGTCCACCGCTCAGCGGCGGCAGGACGTGGCCTGCCGGTGTTCGGGTGGGGAACGTGCGCCGCCGCCCTCCTCGGCAGCATCTACCTGACCCAGTCTCGTGGCACCTTCCTGGCGGCCCTGGTGGGCACGGCGGTCTGGGCGATCGCCTCGGGGCCACGGGTGCGCCGGCGTGCCCTCCAGGCCCTGCCGCTGCTCGTGCTCGTCCTGCTCGTGCCGGGTGTGGGAAACCGATTGCTGCAGCTCGACATCGTCTTCGCGGACGTACCCGCCTACACCATCGACACCTCGCTCGTCGAACGGGCCGCTGTCCAGCAGGTCGCGGTCGTCGTCTTCGCCGACAACCCCCTGTTCGGAGCGGGACCGAAGTCGTTCGAGGCGCTACTGCTCGAGTACGCACCCCGTGCCGGCAACGTCCTCATCGGCCGGACCGGTGCGCCGCACAATCTCTACCTCGAGCAGGCCGCCGAGGCCGGAGTCGTCGGTCTTGCAGGGTGGCTCGTGCTCATCGGGGGTTTCGTCGTTCTCGGCGTGCGATCGGTCCTCCGGCTCTCCGGCGCGCACCCTGAAGGGCGGCTGGGTCAGCCGACCCGCGCCCTCGCCGCCGGCGTCGTCGCCGCCGTCCTCGCGTGGTCCGTGGCGAGCGGCTTCCTGCACCTCGAGTACCTCCGAGCCCTGCTCATCGTGCTCGCGCTGGTCGTGCTGGTGCACCAGACCGGCCATCAGGTGGACGGAGGAGCGCCGGACGAGCTGGCGCAGTCCTCCAGCGCGTCATCCCGGGCGATGCGCGTGGGGCTCCTGCGAGGTGCGGGGCTCGTCGCGGCGGTTGCTCCGGTGATGGCGGTGCTGCTCGCCGCTACCGGACAGGCGCGCTACTCCTCCCAGAACACCTTCACCCTGCTACCCGCCCAGGATGTCTGGGTCGGCTACGCCATCGACATCCGCGACAGGTTGCATGTGCTGCCGGCCTACGGAGCCGTGCTGCAGAGCGGCGTCCCGCGCGACCGGGTTAGGGTCGAGGCTGAGCCGCAGAAGGGCCTCATCACCATGACGGCCTACGGCTCCAGCCGCGAGGAGGCCGAGATTCGGCTCGCCACCACCGTGGCCGACGTGCCGGCCGATTTCCGGCGGTTCGGCGGCGATCGCCAGTACCGGTTGGTCGAGCTCGGCCCGGCCGACACGAGCGTGGAGAAGACCTACCCCACCCGTGCGCTCGTCGTCACCGGCCTCGGCGTCGTGGTCGAGCTGCTGCTGATCGCCGCCGCACTCCGGTGGTACCGGGCGAGACGAGGGAGCCGTATGCCATGACCGAGCGACTCGAGGTGCCCTCGTTCTCGACGCCGGGCACGCCACCGACGCTGCGCGTCGCGCACGTCATCCACTCCTTGGGGCCGGGCGGGGCGGAGAACGTGCTGGTCGAGCTCGCCTCCGCGGCGGACGCCGCCGCGCTGCAACTCGTCGTCGTAGGGCTGTCCCCGGTCGAGGAGCCCGTTCACGCCGACACTCTCAGACAGCTCGGGGTGCCGGTCGTCGAGCTCGGCTTGGGACGGTGGGACCCTCGGGCAGTGCCTCGCACCGCGGCCGTTCTGCGCCGGCACGGGGTGCACCTGATCCACACCCATCTCAAGCACGCTGACCTGGTGGGTGCCGCCGTCGGCCGTCACCTCGGCATTCCGTGCGTGTCCACGCTGCACGTGATCGAGGACATGCCACGCACCCCTCTGGAACGATTCAAGCGATCGGCGGGGCTCGCCGTCCGGCGCCGGTACGCTGCCCGCACCATCGCGGTCTCCCAGGCCCAGCGACAGTGGTACGACGGAATGTCCGGAGGCGAGGACATCGTCGTCCTGCCCAACGCTGTGGCGGACCCGGCCGCGCCGACCGTGGCCGGACGTGCGGCCATCCGTGCCGAGCTCGGTGTCCCGGCTGGCGGCGCGCTGGTCGTCTCGGCGTCGCTCATGCGACCCGAGAAGGGCCACGACCTGTTGCTGGACGCCGTCGCGCTGCTCCCGGAGCGACACGCCCTGGTCGTCGGCCTCGCCGGCGACGGTCCGCTGCGCCGCGCCCTGGCCGCGCGGGTGCAGGACGACCCCCGCCTCCGTCACCGGGTCCGCTTCCTGGGCTACCGCGACGACGTGCCCGGCCTACTCGCGGCGGCGGACCTGGTGCTTCACACCAGCCTGGCCGATGCCCTGCCGACCACGCTGATCCACGCCCTCGCCGTCGGGGTTCCGGTCGTGGCAACCCGCGTGGGCGGCATCCCGGACATCGTCGTCGACGGAACAGGAGTGCTGACGGCCCCGGACCCGGCGCAGATCTCTGCTGCGGTGTCCCGCCTCCTCGACGACCCGAAACAGCGTGAGGTGATGCGTGGCGCCGGTCGGGCGCGGTTCCTCGACCGCTTCGAGTCGCGTGGTTGGGCGACCCGCCTGCGGTCGGTCTACGAGGGCGTTCTCGATCGAGCGCCCGGTGGATGAGCGATCGGGAGGATCGGTGCTGTCACCGGGTGAGCGTCCGTACCCAGTCCATCGTGTGCCGCAGGCCCTTGCTGAGCGGAGTGGGTGGACTGAGGCCCAGGTGAGCGCGTGCACGCGATACGTCGAGGCAGCTTCGACGAACCTCGCCCGGCCTCGCGGGCCGGAACACCGGGGCGAAGTCCGCCGGGTACACGCCCGCGGCCTCCGCGGTCGCCGCGATGAGCTGCAGCACGCTGGTCTCCACACCCGAACCGATGTTGAACTGCGCGTGGGACAGCGTGGGGATCCGTGCGGCGGCGAGGTTCGCTGCCACGATGTCGCCGACGAACACGTAGTCCCGAGTCTGTCGACCGTCCCCGAACACCGTCGGGGAACACCCGGACAGCACCCGATCGCAGAAGATGGCAACCACTCCGGCATCGCCGGCCGGGTCCTGGCGAGGGCCATAGACATTGCCGTACCGGAGCGTGACGGTGTCCAGGCCGTGGGCGCGGTCGAACCACGCCGCGTACTCCTCGGCCGTGCGTTTGCTCAGCCCGTATGGCGACAGTGGTACCGCCGGCTCCGTCTCGGGTGTGGGAACGACGGTCGTCCCTCCGTAGATGGCGCCTCCGGTGGAGGTGTTCACGAGCCGCCGCACGCCGTGGGCGGCCGCTGCGGCGAGGACGTTGATCGACCCCACGATGTTCGCCACGGCGTCCTGCGCGGGCTGCGCCATCGACACCCTGACGTCGACCTGGGCGGCGAGGTGAAAGACCAGGTCGGGACGGAAGGAGGCGAACACCTCGTCGAGCGGCTCGCGCTCGCGGACGTCGACAACGGCCAGCTGCGTGCCGGCGGTGATGGCGGAGGCCAGGTTCTGCTCGTGGCCGTGGCTGAGGTCGTCCACGACCAGGACCTCCGCACCCGCCGCCACGAGTCCGTCAACGATATTCGATCCAACGAATCCGGCGCCGCCGGTGACCAGGGCTCGCACGCGGTGAGCGTAGAGGACGGGGCGACCAGGGACTACGCCTCGATCGGAGCGCCACACAAGCAGGGGACACCCAGATGGTAGTTCACCGCCGGGAGCGGTTCTCACTGCTGCTGTGCGCGTCCGGGCTGGAGCGCCTCGCGCGGCTGAGCTGGCGAGGCTTGCTCGTCTTCACCTACCACCGAATCGGCCGTCCCGGTGAATTCGACGATCCCGACCTCTTCAGCGCCACGGTCGAGGACTTCGACACGCATGTCCGACTGCTCGCCGATCGCTTCTGCATCGTCCCCGCCGGTGCGGCCGACCTGGATCTCGCGCGTCCGGCGCGCCGCATCGCGATCACGCTCGACGACGGCTACCGCGACCAGGTCGAGGCGGCGCGCGTTCTGCGCAGGCATGGCGTTCCCGGCTCCTTCTTCATCTGCACCGGCTTCGTCGATGCCCCGCGTGTCGCCTGGTGGGACGAGATCGCCTGGCTGAGCCGCAGTCTGCGTCGCGACCTCAGGGCGTCGCCCTGGTTGCCCGAGGGGCTGCACGTCGTCGGTCGGCCGGCCGACCAGGTACGCCGGGGGATCAACGCCGGGTACAAGCGTGCGGCCGGTGAGCAAGGAGAGGCGTTTCTCGACCGTTTGGCCGAGGAGGCCGGCCAGGACCGGTTGACGTCAGAGCACGCACGGGACCAGTGGATGGGCTGGGACGACGTCCGGGACCTCGTCGCAGCGGGCATGGAGGTCGGCGGTCACACGGTGAGCCACCCGGTCCTCGCCACCCTGCCCGGGCAGGCCCAGCGTGAGGAGATCGCCGGCTCGCTGCGACGCCTCCGGGACGAGCTGCATCGACCCATCGACACCTTCGCCTACCCGGTGGGAGGGCGGTGGACGTTCGACGACAGGACGACGGCCCTACTGGCCGAGGTCGGCGTGCGGCGGGCGTTCAGCTTCTGCGGCGGTGTCAACCCTCGCCGGACGTCCGCGCCGCGGGATCCCTACGACGTCCTGCGTGTCGGAGTGTTCCGTGAGGATTCCTCGAGTGTGGTGCGAGCCACTGCGGCGATGCCCCACCTGCTCGCCGCACCGGGCCGTCGTCGATGAAAGGTCGCATGGTGTCCTTCGGTAGTCGCGCGGGTCGACGTCCCAGCCGCCTCGCGCTCCTCACCGCGGCCGCGATGCTCGCGTTGAGCAGTTGCCAGTCCGACGACCGGACCGTGCCTCCGCCGCCCCCCGACCCCGGACTGTTCTCAGGGGTGGGCAGCCCCTGGACCAGGCTCATCCCGCCGGATGCTCCTGTCGAGCCCAGGTCTGACGAGTACGTGCGGGGCCTGATCATTCAGCCCCTGGTCGTCTCCCAGCTCAAGTGGACGATCCCGCTGTACGACGCACATGCGTCGACGCCGCGGTCGGACGTCGAGCTGACGGCGGACTGGGCGCCCCGCAAGACCCTCCGGTCCGTACCGATCCCCGAGGCCGCGCGGCCGGACCCGGCCGGAGACGCTCACCTGGTCGTGAACGACACGAGCACCGGCTGCGTGTATGACTTCTGGGGGGCGCGGCGCGAAGAGGATGGGCGATGGACGGCGCAGTGGGCCGGTGCCCTCCCGGCCGAGGGCACGGGCCTCTACTGGGGAGGGCTGGCCGCGAGGGCATCGGGCTTCTCCGCCGCCGCGGGCCTCATCCTTCCCGAGGAGCTCCGCAACAGACGCATCGACCATGCCCTGGTCTTCGCGTACCCGCTGACGCGCGCCGGCGGCCCCGTCCCGCCGGCCACCAACAGTGACGGCCGCAGCTCGTCGCCCATTGCGCTACCCCAGGGGGCGCGCGTCCAGCTCGACCCGTCGCTCAACCTCGACACTCTCGACCTGAATACGACGGAACGGACGATCGCGGAAGCCCTCCAGCGCTATGGAATGGTGCTCGGGGACAGCAGCGGCGGTTTCACCCTCTACGCGGCCCATCCGCAGAGTCAGCACCCGGACTCGTTCAAGGGTCTTCTTCCCGCCGAGACATGGGTGAGCTTGGACAAGATCCCGGTCGAGCGGTTTCGCGTGCTGAAGCTGGGTCCGGTCGAGGAGAGCCCCCGGATGCCGGAGGTCAACCGCTGCGCCGTCTACGGCTGAACCGCCCGCAGCGAGCGGACCGCCTTGCCATCCGTCCTGGACCGTCAGGCTCAGGCCGACGAGGTAGACCAGCACGAACGGCGCTGTCTCCGACACGAGCACGCCGCCGGCGAGCCCGGGCCGGCGCCGCCCGTGGTGACGATCGAGGAACACATCCCCACGACGCAGCAGCGGTAACGATCACCCGGTCCATCACGAACTGAACCTCATAGGACGTCCTCGGGTTCACGATGTCCTGCGACAGGAGAGCAACATGTCAGTCGGGTCGACCTCGGGGCGCTGGGGCCCGCTGCACGTGCGTAGGCGTGTGCGCAACGCATCGGCATGCTTCACGCTTGTCGTGCACCCGTTGTTCCGTGTCCTCCCTGTGCTGCAGAGCGGCTTAATTGTACACATTCACGACATCCTGTGGCCGTTCGTGTCCGCGCCCTCCCGGCTCGAGCAGGGCAGAGCATGGACCGAAGGGCACTTCGTGCGCATATTCTTGCGGTTCCACAACACGTTCGCCATCCTCGGCTGCCACTTGTACATGGCGCGCGAGCGTGCAGATCTGGTCGCGGCCGCCATACCACTGGCGATGCCTCTGCAATCGACGCCGAAGACGGCGGGCAACTCCAGCCGCCGGCTCCGGAAGAACTGAACGTGTCGCCTCGAGCGCGGCCCCGTGGGGATTCCGAGGACGCAGATGTCGAGCGCGTGGTGGCGCGTGCCGAAACACGGGAACGGACGGGCAGCGGGACAGCCGGCCGCCAGGCGGCGTGGAACTACCTGATCTTCGCCCTGAGCAAGTCGTCGACCTTGGTCATGACGATGGTGCTCGCGCGGCTGCTGGCGCCGTCCGACTTCGGACTGTTCGCGCTCGGCCTGGTCATCCTCAACCTCTTCGACTACCTCCGTGATCTCGGGGTCGCCGCGGCGTTGGTACAGCGCAGGGAGGCCTGGTCCCGACTGGCACCGACCGGGCTGACGCTCTCGGTGGTCTTCGGTGTCCTGATGGCGGGCGCCGCCGCGCTGCTTGCGCCATCGATCGCAGGCCTCCTGGGCAACCCCGCGCTGAGCGAGCTCGTCCGCGTGCTCGCCATCGGGCTACTTGTCGGTTCGGCGGCCACGCTACCACTCGCCCTCTTGCGCCGCCGAATCGACTTCCGCGGCCGATTGATCCCCGAAGTTGCGGGGGCGGTAGTCAAAATGGGGGTGTCCATCGGATTCGCATACGGTGGCGCCGGGGTCTGGTGCCTGGTCTGGGGGCAGCTCGCTGCCACTGCCGTCACGACGAGCCTGTACTGGGCCGTATCCAGGCCGGAGCCGCGCTTCGGCTTCGATTCCCAGGCTGCCCGCTCGCTACTCGGATTCGGCTTGCCGGTCACTTCGATCGGACTGCTCAGCTTTATTGTGCACAGTCTGCCCACGGCAGCGATCGGACGACTTCAGGGGAGCGCGGACCTCGGTCTCTACTCCCTCGCCTACCGGCTGCCGGAGCTGCTCGTGCTCGCCCTGTGCGTTGTGATCGGCGAGGTACTGTTCAGCGCGCTGTCGCGGGTGCAGGACGACCGGCCAGCACTCACCCGGCGTTATCTGTCCGCGGTGGCAGTTGTGATGGCACTGGTCGCGCCGATCGGCCTGGGTATCGCCGCGGTCGCGCCGGACCTGGTCGTCGTACTCTACGGGGAGCGCTACAGCTCCACGGCTGACATCCTCGCCGTACTCTCCGTGTACACAGTTCTCTACGCGGCGAGTTTCCACTCAGGCGATGCCTACAAGGCGATCGGACGACCGATGATCCTGACGTGGATCACGCTGGGCGGGCTCATCGTGATGATCCCAGCTGTATGGATCGCCGCCGGGTACTCGGCGATCGCCGTCGCCGGCACGCTCGTCTGCCTCGAGCTCGTGCACTTCACGGTGCGGATCGTCGTCGTAGGACGGGTCCTGCAACTGCCGGTTCGGCGCCAGCTGGCGAACTATCGCGGCCCGGTCCTGGCCGCGATCCTGATGGCCGCCGCCGTCCTGGGCGCGAGTGTCCTACTGCCCGCGTGGCCCCCGGCAGCGCGTCTGCTCGTGCTCGTCCCGCTGGGCGCCGCGATCTACCTCGTGCTCCTGAAGTGGCTCGCCGACGACGCTTTGCGCGCGTTGCGGAGCGTGATCGGACGGGCTAGCTGAGCACCCGCAGGATCTCGTCATGGTGGGAAGGAGCGATGTGGGCGCAGGAAGCATGAGGATTGCCATCTCGGCCCAGGAAGCCGCCGGGATCGCCGCGCTGCGGCTCGCCGCAGCTTCGGATCACACAGTTGTCGCGGTTCTGACGGGCAACGATTCGGGCGAGGGCGCGGAGCGGGGAGTGACAGTGGAATCCGTGGCCCGGGAACTCGGTCTCCTGGTCCACCCGGCCCGGTTGGTCAAGGACCCTGCATTCGGCGAGGAGATGCGGCGCCTGCGCGTGGATGTCCTCCTCAACGTGCATTCGCTGTACCTCGTCGCAGCCGAGGTACTGGCGGTGCCCACGCTGGGCAGCTTCAACCTGCATCCCGGCCCGCTCCCGACCTACGCCGGACTGAACGTACCGAGCTGGGCCGTCTACCAGGGGGAGCGCCGGCACGCGGTGACGCTGCATTGGATGGCGGCGCGCGTCGACGCGGGCGCGGTCGCCTATGAGGCGTGGTTCGACATCGCCCCGCGCGACACCGGGCTGTCGGTCTCGGCGCGCTGCGTGGAGCGCGGCGTCCCGTTGATCGGGAAGCTCCTCGATTGCATGGCCGCCGACCCGGCCGACGTCCCGGCCCGCGAACAAGACCTCGCCGGGCGGCGATGGTACGGCCGCGAGGTCCCCCATGGAGGCTGGCTGCCGTGGTCGCTGCCGGCTCGGCGCATCGTCGATTTCGTACGTGCCTGCGACTACGGCCCGTGGCCGTCTCCGTGGGGCCGGCCCCGGACCCTCGTGGAGGGGGCTGAAGTGCAGATCCTGCGCGCCACCGAGACCGGCGAATCGACCGACCGGCCACCAGGAACCGTCGGCGCGGCCGAGGGCGGCGCCGTACTCGTGGCCGCCGCCGACGAATGGGTGAGCGTCGCGCGTGTCCGAACAGCGGGAGCTGCCGCCACTCCCGCCGCCGCACTGCTGCAAGAGGGGGATCCTCTGCGCCCGGTCCACACGGCCGATCGGGTGAACCTGGCCGACCGGTGATAACACCGCGCGGGGGGCACCCGAGCCCCAGGGACGGCTGCGAGTCGGCGACGCTCCCGAGCCGAGACCCAGACTCGACGATGTCGTATCCCGATTCGGAGGGACGGCAGATGCCCGTACGCATCTACTCCACCTGTCCGCAGTCCAAGGACGTCCCCGCGGCCGACTACCGACGCCGAGTGGCCGAGGTCGCGCGCTGGAGCGAGGAGTCCGGTTGCACCGGAATCCTCGTCTACACCGACAACGGGATCGTCGACCCCTGGCTGGCGTCCCAAGCGATCATCGAGAACACCGCACGGCTGGCCCCGCTCGTCGCGGTCCAGCCGGTGTACATGCACCCCTACACCGCTGCGAAGATGATCACTTCGCTGGCGTACATGCACGGCCGGTCGGTGCATCTCAACATGCTCGCCGGCGGCTTCAAGAACGATCTCGTCGCCCTCGGCGACGTCACGCCGCACGACGACCGGTACGTGCGAGCCGTCGAGTACGCGCAGATCATGATGGCGCTGCTCCGCGGCACGGCGCCGCTCTCCATGGACGGGCGCTACTACCAGGTCGAGAACCTCAAGCTCGCGCCCCGGCTCGACCCCGCGCTGCTGCCCGAGGTCCTGATGTCGGGCTCCTCGCCCGCCGGCCTGGCAGCCGCACGCGTCATCGGCGCCACTGCGGTCAAGTATCCCCGCCCGCCCGGGGAGGAAGCGCAGTGGGTCGGCGACGACGGGGAGACCTTCGGCGTGCGGATCGGCGTCATCGCCCGGCCCACCGCGGACGAGGCGTGGCGCGTTGCGCTGGAGCGCTTCCCGGAGGACCGCGGGGGCCAGATCATGAACAAGGTGGCGATGAGCGTCTCCGACTCCCACTGGCACCGCCAGCTCTCTCGACGGGCCGACGCCGCGAACCCCGATCCGACGACCGCCGAACCCAACCCGTACTGGCTCGGGCCGTTCCAGAACTACCGCACTTTCTGCCCGTATCTCGTGGGCAGCTACGACACCGTCGCCGCCCTGATCGGTCACTACATCGCAGTCGGATCCTCTACATTCATCCTTGACATCCCGCCGTCCGCCGAGGAGCTGCACCACACCGGAATCGTCTTCGGCCGCGCGCAGCAAGAAGTCCTCACATGATCGGCTCGCTGCAGCAGTACCTCACCCGGTCGGCTCAGCGCGACCCATCTGCGACCGCTCTCGTGATGGGTTCGCAGCGGCTCACCTACGGCGAGCTCGAGGCGCTGACGAACAGGCTCGCGCGCCTGCTGCGGTCAGCCGGTTGCCGGGAAGGCTCCCGGGTGTGCGTGGTGGCGGAGAAGAGTCCGTACACGATCGCCAGCCTGCTTGCGGTGCTCAAGGCCGGTGGGGCCTACGTGCCGGTCGACAGCGCGAGCCCCGCGGCGCGCGTAGCCCGGATCTTGGAGTCGGCGCAGCCGGACCTGCTGCTCGCCGACGCCAGCGCCACGAAGATGCTCGACGACCTCATCGACGCCGCCGCGATCGATCAACTGAACACACCCATCGGGGCGGTCGACGCTCCCGTGGAGGGCGCCCGATTCCGTTCGACGTTCGCCCGGCGCGACGCCGACTCGTTCTCTGCCGAACCACCTGTCACCGCGGGCACCGAGGTCGCACACTTGCTCTTCACATCCGGC
The DNA here is from genome assembly GCA_030147065.1 of Pseudonocardia sp. GTDB lineage: Bacteria > Actinomycetota > Actinomycetes > Mycobacteriales > Pseudonocardiaceae > Pseudonocardia. The sequence goes on from JASLAP010000299.1 coordinate 24,003, forward strand.
TCGACCGGTGTCCCGAAGGGCGTCGTGATCACACACGCCAACGTCGTCGCGTTCGTGCAGTGGGCGGTCGACTACTTCGGTACCCGGCCGACGGATCGGATCTCCGGGCATCCGCCGCTGCACTTCGACCTGTCGACCTTCGACATCTACGCCACCTTCGCTGCGGGCGCCGAATTGCACCTCGTACCCGGATCGATGAGCGTCAATCCGCGCGGTCTCGCCACGATGATTCGGGACAGCCAGCTGACGCAGTGGTTCTCCGTCCCGTCCGTGCTCACCTACATGGCGAAGTTCGACGCGGTGAAGCAGGACGACTTCCCCGCGCTCGAGCGGTTGCTGTGGTGTGGCGAGGTGCTGCCGACCCCGGTGCTCGCACATTGGATGCGCCGCCTGCCGCACGTCCGCTTCACCAACCTCTACGGGCCTACGGAGGCCACGATCGCAAGCAGCTACCACACCGTGCCGGCGTGCCCGGTCGACGAGACAGCCGCGGTGCCCATCGGAACGCCCTGCGCGGGTGAGGAACTGCTGATACTCGACGAGCAGCTGCGCCCCGTGCGTACGGGAGAGGTCGGAGACCTCTACATCGCCGGGGTCGGACTGTCGCCGGGGTACTGGCGGGACCGGGAGAAGACCGACGCCGCGTTCCTGCCCGATCCCCGCGGAACAGGCTCAGGGGACCGCATCTACCGCACCGGGGATCTCGCGCGTCTGGACGAGGACGGGCTGGTGCAGTTCCTCGGCCGGGCAGACTCGCAGATCAAGAGTCGGGGCTACCGCATCGAGCTCGGTGAGGTCGAGGCGGCGGTGAACGCGGTGTCCGGGGTGCGAGAGTGCGCCGTCGTCGGCGTTGACATGGGCGGGTTCGAGGGCACCACGATCTGCTGCGCCTACGCCACGCTCGAAGGAGCGGAGCTCGCGCCGCTTGCGCTGCGGAAGGAGGTCTCTCGGCTGCTCCCGGCGTACATGCTGCCATCCCGCTGGGAGGTACGGGCCCAACTTCCGACCAACGTCAACGGCAAGATCGACCGGAAGGTGATACGGCAGGAGTTCACCACCGCGCTTGCCACCGCATCCACAGCTGTCGGATCCGCATCGGTCAAGGCGACACGATGACCGCAATTCACCTCGACATGCAGGTCCGGGTGGCTGCGATCATCCGGGAGAAGCTCTCGGTCGATGTGCGCGACGCGCAGACCAACCTCATCGACGAGGGTCTCCTGGATTCGCTGGCGTTGGTGATGCTCATCGCCGCCCTGGAGGAATCGTTCGCATGCGAGCTGCCGCTCGATGATTTCGAGATAGCCGACTTCGCCTCGGTCGCGCGGATCGCCGATTACCTGACCAGGGTCGGGGTAGCCGGAGCACGCGAGTCGTGGTGAGCGGGATCCGCGCCGCAGAACCGGCGGACCTCCCGGCGATCTCACAACTGTACGAGCGCGTGGCCCGGTCGGGTTCCGCCGTGCCGCCACCGGGGCTGTCCGACTACTTCCGGCGAACCCTGTTCGACCATCCATGGGCGGACCCGGAGATCCCATCCCTCGTCTACACCGACCGCGACGGCCGGATCGTCGGGTTTCTCGGCTCCCACGTGCGGCGCCTGCGTGTCGACGGCCGAGGGGTGCGGATGGGGTGCAGCGGGCAGTTGGTCGCAGCGCCCGAGACCGGTAATCGGGGCGCGGGCGCCCTGCTGATGCGGCAGTACATGGCCGGCCCGCAGGAGTTGACCATCACGGACGGCGCAACCGAAACCGTGCGTCGAATGTGGACAGCGCTTGGCGGGCAGCCGCTGGTGCATGCCTCGATCGGATGGACGAAGATCCTCAAGCCTGGCCGGGCCGCGGCAGCCTGGTTGTCCGGTCGCCCCTCGCGGCCGGTGCTGAAGCGCGTAGCCCGACTCGCCGCCCCGGTCGTCGACCCGGCGATCGGCGCGCTACTGAAGCGGAAGAAGGGCTTCGCTCCCGCACCGGTTGGCGCCACGGCCGAGCCGCTCACACCCGAGTTCCTCGTCGAGCAGGTCGACGCCGCCGTCCGCCGTCTTCGGGTGTGTCCGGACTACGACGTGCAGTACGCTCGATGGCTGTTCGCTGAGCTCGACGCGGTCGGTGTCCGCGGGACCCCGGTCCGCGCTCTGCTCCGCGACCGCGGCGGCAGGGTCCTCGGCTGGTACGTCTACTACCTTCCCCCGGGCGGGATCGCCCAGGTGCTCGCCGCGGTCGCGACCGACGGTGAGGTCGGCTTGGTGCTCGATCACATCTTCCAGGATGCGGCGCAGGGCGGCGCGGTCGCCGTACAAGGGAGAATCGAGCCGGCGGCGCTGGGCGCCCTGCACGAGCGCAGGTGTCTCCTCACAAGGAGCGCCTGGGCGCTCGTCCACACGGCCGACAGCACGTTGATGTCCCTGCTACCCACGGCGAAGTCCCAGCTGACACGGCTCGATGGCGAGTGGTGGATGGGACACCACGTGCTGTGGCCGCGGGCGAGCCGCACTGGTGGGAGCGGCCGGAACGGCGCCCCTCCCGAGACCGGGTTCCACCCATGACCGTGCGCGTCCATCTGCTGCGCGCGGAAGACGAGGGCGCGGTCCGACCGGTGTGGCTGGATCTCGAACGACGGGTCGGCAACGGCCGGCTCATGACCAGCTGGACGTGGACCTCGCTGTGGCTTCGGTACTACGGGGATGCCGTGCACCCGAGGTTCGCCGTGATCGAACGCGCCGGTGAGCCGATCGGGGCTGCCCTGCTTGTCGTTTCCCGGCGCGGGCCCCGGTTCTTCCCCGTGCGCACGCTGCACCTCGGTACCGCAGGTGAGCCCGACGGGCACACCGTGTTCGTGGAGTACAACGACCTGTTGTGCGCCCCGGAGGACTGCACGGACGTGGTTCGCGCCTTGGGTCGCGCGGTTCTGGAACTGCCGGGCTGGGACGAGCTGGACCTGCCGGGCTTCCGGGCCGAGACGGCCGACGCGATCAGGTCGGTGATCCCATTCGAGCAGCGCGTCGAGCAGTCGTGGACGATGCGACTGCATCCGGACCGCCCGATCCCGCTGGCGCTGCCTGGTCCGACGCGCCGGCTGGTGCGGCAGGCGGTGGAGAGCCTCGAACCCGGCGAACCCGAATTGGCCGCCGACGTTGCGGGCGCTGAGCAGTTGCTGGCCGAGCTGGCTGGCCTGCACCAGACTCGGTGGACCGCGGCTGGAGAACCCGGTGCCTTCGCAAGTCAGCGATTCTCCGGGTTCCTGACCGATCTCGTACGAGCCTGGAGTGCCGAGGAAAAGGTCCGGCTGTACCGGCTGGCCGGACCGAGCGGCACGCTCGGGTGCGTGATCGGGTTCGTCGAGCAGGATCGGTTCCTGTACTACCAGGCCGGAGCGCGCCAGTTCCGCGACAACCGCAAACGTGCGGGGCTGCTGTGTCACGCCATGTTCGCCGAGGACTGCCGCAGGCGAGGCCTTCGGCAGTACGAGTTCCTCGCCGGTGACGCGCGGTTCAAGCGCCAGCTCAGCGGCGGGCAGTCGAACCCGCTCGTGTGGGGGCGATACGGCGGGGTGTCCCTGCGAGCCCGGGCCGTGAACTCGGCCCGGCAGGTGCGTCGGTCGCTGGCGGAGCGGAGCTGCGTACAGTCGTGAGGGCGCCCGCCTTGGCCCTGGCCGTTCACCGGCTCGGAGTCGATCTTCTGAACCTTAGTTGATCTTCGGGGGCGGACTCCGCTCCGGTTGGGCATGTTGAAGTGCCGGCCTGCTGTGCTGCCGGTTGCTCCGTGGTGTCGCAGGGTCGAAAGGGGCGAGCTCAACGGCTGGGCGAGCAGCCGCGGCAAGCCGGGCGGACGCGGCAGCGGGGTCGGTCGACCAGCGCAAGCGCGGTCCCACGCGGACGCGATGAGGTTGACGGCGATCATGGTGGCGATCAGCCACGACACACCCTGGTCAACCGCTACCGGAAAGAGCGTGACGCCGCCGCCGAAGCCAGTCTATGGTCCCCACCGCGACAGGCATCCCACAGCCGATCTGGCATCCCATCATCACGTCCGATCGAGACCGATGAGCCACCTGTTCGACAACCGGTCATCGATCATTCGAACTGCGAAGTGGTAGCGGCCGAAGCGTTGTTTGACTTTCATGCGCGCGATCTCGTGGAAGCCAACCTTCTCAACGGCGCGGCACGATGCAGCGTTCTTGACATCGACTTTGGTCACGATGGCCGAGAAGCCGCGCTCCTGGAGTATGTCAGCGATGCACGCCCATGCTCCAGGGGCGATCGAGCGCCCGCGAAATTCAGGAGATGCAACCGAATCCTCGAGCAATGCAACATCTCTCGGCAGCGCTACGCCTCCACCCTTGACTCCGAATACTGGGGCCTTGCCATAGAAAATCCAACATGCAAAAGCAAGGACATCACCCTCGGTCACCAAGTATAACTCTGCCCCAGTCCGCAACCGCGCTTCTATGACATCCGGACTCATCGGTGTGACGTGCGGAGACTGCGGCAACTGCGTGACAAGATCGACGTCCCCCGCGGTACCTCTACGCAGGGTCAGGCCCGCTTCGAGCCTGCGCCGTGGATGTTCGCTGGCCAAGTTCAGGCGATACCACTTCAGTTCGGCACGACGGGTTATGGCACGTGCAGCAATTCGACGAGCCGTCCCAACGATCCCGTGCTGACGCGTTGACTTCACAGCACGTCGACAGAATGCTCTGCAGGTCGCTGCGCTGACGTGATCCGACGCGATCAAGGCTTCCTCCTGAAAGCGGAGCCACGTCTCCGCGGTGGTGTAGGTAGCTGGGCACCGCGGAATGGGTGACCGCGTTGAGAGGCCACAGGACGTTCGCCAAGGTTCCGTGCGGCATTCCGCAGGTCTGCGGCCAGCGGTAAGCCAGCGACGGATGGTCGCCGCGGTGGCAGTGCCGCAGTCTCACTCACATGCGCAGGTCCATGACGACCATCCAAGCCTGGTGGCGCAATGGGGAGTTCCGCGACAGGAGGATGGAGTCGACGCGATCCAAAGCTGGAGACAGCTTGCGGAAGATGGGCGTTCTACGCAGCGGTACCGACCCCAACGCTGTCAAATGGAAGAAGGTAAATGCGGCATGCGGGAAGATCCTCTCGGCCTCCTGCAGGTCGGCCTTGAGCAGGGGGTGCTCGTCCTCGGTCCGCATGTTCGGAGTTCGATTGCGGTACCAGTTGATCAGCGGGTTGTGCCCGAGCGGCTCGTAGAAGACGCCCCGACCTCCGGGGCCCAGCACCCGCTTGATCTCGGGATAGGCAAGCCTGAGGTCGAGGTGGTGAAGGATGCCCGTGCCGCAGACCACATCGAAGTGACCGTCTGGGAATGGGAGATCCTCCGCGTTTCCGACGTGGAACTCGGTCCGGTCCTCCACTCCACGCCGCTCTGCCTCCTGTGTCGCCAGATCGATGGCGACGGGGGAGATGTCGATGCCGACGACGGTGCCACCCAAGGCCGCAAGATCGTAGGCCGCTGAGCCAGTCCCGCAGCCGTACTCCAGCACCTTCTGCCCGGCGACATCGTCTTGAATGAGCGCCGAATAGTGCTGCGCCGAGGCTGTGGTGATCTCGTAGAACTTGTCGGTCTTGGCCCGCGTTTCCTCCGCGAAGCGGTTGTCGTGGAAGAGCGCTTCACGCTCGAGCCGGGCTCGACTGTCGTCTGCTGGTTCGGGTGGTGTGGACATCCATGCACCTCCATGATCGCTACATCACGGCGCGGATCGTTCGAAACTCGCTGTCCTAGCTCGGCACCGCGGGTGTCGTCGTTACGCATGGCGCTCCGGTCCTCCCGCCGGTGCCCCGCCAGGTGCGGCTCCGGTCGTGCCGGCGACGGTGTGGTGGGCGGGCCGGGCGGGCCTTACCCCCGACCGCTGCGGCGGTGCCCACTCGGCGGCGACAGGCCGAGCCGACCCACCACGACCAATGTCACCTACGACCAGGACGTGACTTCCACCTCATAGGTTGGTCAGGCGGCGGGGACGGATCCGGCCGAGGTGAAGGCGGCGCGGCGCAGCGCCCGGTACAGCACCCCGGGCTCCCCCAGCCGCCGCCGCAGCGCCCGCTCCAGCCCGGCGATCGGGTACAGGTTCTGCGGGGCGCGGGAGTCCTTGTACTCGGTGGAGGCGTAGCGGACCAGGGTCGTCTGGCTGAGGGCGGCCAGCGCGGCGGCCTCCGGCGCGGGCAGCTCCGCGCTGCAGTCCACCCGGACCACCCCGGCCCAGGGTGCGCCCGGGGCGCACGGCAGCCGCAGGTACCAGGTGTAGACCTCGTACCGGCTGCCGACGCGGAACACCGGGGTGCGCTGCCCGGTCGCCAGCGCCCCCACGATCGGCACCAGCCGCTCGGGCAGGTACTCGCTGCGGTGGCTCTTGACGAAACCGATCGCCCGCGGAAGGTGCCCGCGGTCGTGCAGCGGGCCGTCGACCACGAGCAGGTCGTCGTCGGTGCCGTGGTCGGCGCGGGCCCGCTCGGCGGCGGTCTGCTCGGCGTCGGCCAGCTCGCGCTGCAACGCCAGCGACAGCACCTGCATCGGGGCCACGTCGGACCGGGTGGCGGTGCGGTTGGCCCGGTACGTGCCGGCGCCGGTGACGACGTCCGAGCCGTCCTCGACGGTGGTGAACAGCCCGCGCCGGACGTCGGCGGTGACCACGTGCGCGCCGCCGTCGCGGCAGCAGCACACCACCCCCGCCGCGTAGGACGCGCACAGCGCCGGGGTGGCCGCGCCGTCCGGGCCGTCCACCCAGACCTGGGCGTCGATCCGGCGGACCCCGTCGACGAACAGCACCGCGGCCGGCGGGGCCAGGCCGGGGCTGGGGTCGACCGGCGCCCACTCGTCGGCCGGCACCTCGACGTCCACGTCGACCTCGGCGCTGGACTCGCCGCGCTGGGCGCCCAGGCTGGTGCCGTAGGCCGGGTCCCACGGGTCGATGCTGAACCTCATCCGCCGATCCTCACCGCCGCGGTGGCCCCAGCCCCGCAGCGACACGGCCCGACGACGGCGCGGGCGCGACTCACGCGCCCTCCCGGGTCACCGACGACGTCCGCTGGTCGCGGCTCACCGCGAACCGCACCGGCACCCGCTCGGCCAGCGCCGGCACGTGGGTGATCACCCCGACCACCCGGTCGCCGCGGGTGGCCAGGGTCTCCAGGGTGCTGGCGACCACCTCGAGGTTGTGCTCGTCCAGGGTGCCGAAGCCCTCGTCCAGGAAGATCGATTCCAGGCGGGCGGCGCCCTGGGCGGCCAATCCGGACATCTGCGACGACAGGGCCAGGGCCAGCGCCAGGCTGGCCTGGAAGGTCTCCCCGCCGGACAGCGTCTTGACCGGACGGCGGGCGTCGGCGTCGGCGTGGTCGATCACCAGGAACTCGCCACCGGCGTGGGTGAGCTCGAACTGGCCGCCGGACAGCTCGGCCAGGCTCGCCGACGCGTCGGCCACCAGGGCGTCCAGCGCCGAGGCGACCAGCCAGCGGGGGAAGCCGTCGGACCGCATCAGCCGGCCG
>JASLAP010000300.1 GCA_030147065.1 Pseudonocardia sp.
GCCGCGCGGACCCGGGAAGGGGCCGCCCCGCATGCCCGGGCCGAAGCCGGGACCGAACGGCGGCATGCCGCCGTGCCGGCGGCCCCGACGGCCGGGACCGTGCCCGCGGTGCGGGCCGACATCCTCGTCGTCGAGCGGGCCGCCGAACGGGGGCGGGGGCGGGGGTGGCACGTCCATCGGACCGGCGAAGGGACGCCGGCCGTGGCGGCGGCCGCGGAAGCGCATCGGGCCGCCGGCGGTGGGATCGGTGCTGTTCATGTCGTTCTCCTCGGTTCGCGAGCCCGAGCGCTCCGATAGCACCCGACTAGCTCGTGTGCCATCACGATATATCGTGATAATGCCAGCGACACTGTGATCCGTGTCGCTTCAGTGGGTCAGTCCTCGTGCCAGCGGGGCGAGGTGGTCCGCGGTGGGGTCAGCCGGGCCCGGACGTGCACCAGGTGCGGGCGGCGCCCGCGCACCGCCGCGGCCAGCACCTCGGGCAGTTCGCCGATCCCGGTCACCGCCGTCGCGGGCAGCCCGAAGGAGCCGGCCAGCGCGACGAAGTCCGGCGTCACCAGGTCCACGCCGACCTCCGGGTGACCGGCCACGACCTGGTCGTAGCGCAGCATCCCGTAGCCGCTGTCGTCGACGACCAGCACGGTGACCGGCAGGTCCTGCTCTACGAGCGTGGCGAGCTCGCCCAGGGCCATCATCAGCCCGCCGTCCCCGCACACGGCGAGCACCGGATGGCCGGCCGCGGCGGGACCCAGGGCCGCGGGCAGACCGAACCCCAGCGTGCCCCAGCCCACCGGGTACGCCAGCCGCCGCGGTCCGGGCGCCTCGGCGTACCCGCCGACCCAGTACCCGGCCACGGCCATGTCGCAGACCAGCACCGTGTCCGGGGTCCGCGCCCGCTGCACCGCGTCCAGCAGGGCAACCGCCTCGGCGGTCGCGGGGTCGGCCGCGAGCCGGGTCAGCACCGCGTCCCGCAGACCGGACGGGGCCCACGGCGGCGCGGCCGGCACCCGCTCGACCAGCCCGCGCAGCGCCTCGCCGAGCTTGCCGGTCACCGCGGCGTCCGGTGCCCACTCCGGCTGCGGGACCGCGGCCGGATCGAGGGTCACCAGCAGCGGCGGGCGGGGCATCGACCAGTTGCGGGTGTTCATCCCGTCCAGGTCGCCGCCCACGGCCAGCAGCACGTCGGCCGACCCGATCAGCGTCGCCGCCTCCGGCTCGTGCGGGGGCAGCCCGACCGCGGCCGGGTGTGCGGTGGCCGGGCAGCCGCGGCCCTGGTAGGACTCCACCACCGGCGCGCCGAGGTGGGTGGCCAGTGCCGACAGCGACGGCTCGACGTCCAGCGCGCCGCCCCCGGCCCAGATCACCACCCGCCGCCCGCTCAGCAGGGCCGCCGCGGCGTCCAGCGCGGCCGGGTCGGGGTCGGGCTCGTGCCAGCCGTGCGGGTGCGGCGCCGGTTCCGCGGGCCGGCCCAGCACGTCGGCCGGGATGTCGAGGTACACCGGGCCGCGCGGGTGCACCATGGCCGCGGCCACCGCCTCGTCGAGCACGGCGGCGACCTCGACCGGGGACCGCGGCGTGAACACCGCCCGGGCCAGCGGGGCGAACAGGGCCGCCTGGTCGCGCGACTCGTGCAGGACCCCGCGCAGCCGCCCCGGCCGGCGCAGCGCCTGCGGGATCTCCGAGGCGACCAGGAGCACCGGCGACTGCGCGGCGGCCGCCTCGCCGAACGCGGCCACGGTGTTCGCCGCGCCGGGCCCGGTCGTCACCACCGCCGCTCCCAGCCCGCCGGTGGCGCGCGCCCACCCGTCCGCCGCGTAGACCGCGGCCTGCTCGTGCCGCACCACGACCGGGGTGTGCGGGCCGGGGGAACGCCAGAAGGCCAGGTTGTGCACGCCGGGCAGGCCGAACACCGTGTGCGCGCCGTGCCGGGCCACGGTCTCCAGCACCTGGGTGGCGACGAGGCGCCCACCCCCGGCGTCCGGACGGGCGGCGGGGTGCTCGACGGGCGGGTGCTCCGGGGCGGCCACGGGTCCGGACGCTACCGGCTCGACGACCGGTCGTCGGCGACCCGGCTCGCGCCGCCGAGGTCGGCCGCGGTGGCGGGCGCCTCGGCCGACAGCTTCCGGGTCTGCTCGCGCAGCACGGCGATCGTCCGGGTGAGGTAGTCCTGGATCGCCCACGCCTGGTGCGCGTCGTAGCCGGCGGCGACCTCCTGCATCGCGGCGGACAGGCCGGCGAAGATGCCGGAGAGGTCCGGGCGACCGGCCGTCGCCGCCGGCCCGATCACGACCCGTCGCCGGTCGGCCGGGTCGCGGTTGCGCTGCACGTAGCCGGCCGCCTCCAGCCTGTCGACCAGGCCGGTCACCGCGCCCGGCGAGAGCCCGGTGCGCTGCGCCAGCTCGCCCGCGGTGATCGACCCGGCCCGGCTGATCAGGCCCAGGGCCCGGTGGTCGGCCGCGCTCAGGCCCAGCCGCTCGCCGACCGCCTCGTGGAACAGCACGATCGCGGTGCTCAGCTCCCAGCCCAGTTCGGCCCCGTCCGGGCTGCTCCCGCCGCTGTCGGTCACCGGCTCATCCTGCACCCCGATCAGTTGTTTCGGAAGGCCAAAAGGTTTAGTCTACCGAAACAATCGCCGACGACCCGAGAGGCACTCCGATGAGCGATCTCCCGCCCCGCCCCACCCGGCTCGCCGCCGAGGTCCTGCGCGACGCGTGGCGCTGCTACCGCCGCCACCTCGTCCCGATCGTCGGGCTCTCCCTGGTGGGGGCGGTCGAGCGACCCGTCCTGCAGTACTACGGCGACGTGCTGCCCGGCTGGGCCGTGCTCCTGCTGGAGGGCGTGGTGTGGGGGAGCCGGGTGCTGCTGCTGGTCCTGGTCTTCCGCTGGTCGATCGCCTCCGATCACCGGCTGCGCGAGGTGGGGATCGGTGAGGCGGCCCGGCGGGTGGGCCGCTACGTCCGCCGGTACCCGCGCGCGCTGCTCCTGCAACTGGGCGGGCTGGTGGCCGCGGTCGCCGTCCTGGACCTGCTCCCGGACCTGCTGATCGCTCCCCAGGTGCCGCCCGCGTACCAGGCGCTGTACTGGTCGGTGCTGTTGGCGGTGAAGAACCCGACGGTCATCGCCTTCGCCGTCGTCTGGCAACTGGCCCTGCTGAAGCAGGCGCTGGTGCGCGGAGCGGCCGAACCGGCCCCGGCCGTGGCAGGGTGAGGGACCGGCCGCGCCGCGACCGGCGATCCGCGCCTACAGCGCCGTCAAGGGACGCTCGCGGGGCTCGATCGGCCGCTGAACCCGCGGGTTCAGCGGCGGGTGGCGCCGCAGGTGCGGGTGACGTAGCTGGTCAGCCGCTCGCTGGCGGCGGCCAGCTCCGGGGAGTTGAGCCGGGAGGCCACCGCCGGGTCGCGGCCGATCGCCCGGCCGTCGCCGCCGTTGGCCAGCAGGGCGTCGAGCTGCACGTCCACCGCGTCCACGGTCTGCTCGACGTCGCCGCGGATCTCCGGTGGTGCGACCTGCAGCAGGTCCGCCCCGGCCCGGCGGACCGCGTCCACCGCCCGGGCGAGCTCCTGCCGGTCCGGCGACCCGGTGCTCACCAGGGCGTTGAGCGGACCGATCGCGTCGGCGTTGGCCCGCGAGGCCTCGCAGAACGGGTCGGCCGAGGCCGTCGGCGCGTCGCGGGTGGGGCGGGCGGCCGGGGCGTCGGAGTCGGCCACCGAGCCACCGCAGCCGGTGAGCAGCACGAGGGCGATGAGCGCGGCCAGTGGGGCACCGCGCACGGCGAGGGACATCGGGACGCTCCGGAACAGTGGCACTTCGGCGGGTGGTGGCGGCCGAGGGTAGTCACCGCCGGGACGGCCCGTTGTGAAGTCCCCTGCCGGGGGCAGGTCCGTGACCGGACTGTCACGGACGAGTGGAACGGAGCGGGCGCCACCGGCGTTGGACGGACGTGCCCAGCATCCGCCCCGCCCGTGTCGCCGCGTTCCGCGCGTTGTGGCGCGCCGTCTCGCAGAGCCGTCGCCCCGGTGCCCCGGACCTCGCGGACCGGGCCCGGGTGCTGCCCCGCATGGTGTCCGGCGCCGCCTCCGGCCGGTACCCGGAACTGAGCCGGGGCCGGCTCGGGCTGTTCCTGCTGGCCGCGGTCTACCTGCTGTCCCCGATCGACCTGGTGCCCGAGGCGGTGCTCGGCCTGCTCGGCCTGGTCGACGACGCCGTCGTCGCGCTGTGGCTGGGCGGGGCGTTCCTCGACGAGACCGAGCGTTTCCTCGCCTGGGAGAAGGACCGGTCGGCCGCACGTCCCTGACCGCCAGGGGGAGCCCGACCCCCTGGCCCCGCGCCCACGGTCGGGCGGTGGTAGGCATCGGCCCCGTGGGAACGATGCGCGTGATCACTCAGCTGTCCACCGGCGGCCCGGAGGTCCTGGAGGTCGGTGAGGCCGAGGTCCCCGACCCGCTGCCCACCGAGGTCCGGGTCCGGGTGGCCGCGGCCGGGGTGAACCCGGTGGACTGGAAGACCCGCGCCGGGGCCGGCATGGCCGCGGTGCTCGGGCCGCCGCCGTTCACGGTGGGCTGGGACGTGGCCGGCACGGTGGACGCGGTCGGCACCGGGGTCACCCGGTTCTCGGTGGGCGACGCGGTGTTCGGCATGCCGTGGTTCCCGCGTGCCGCCGGCGCCTACGGCGAGTTCGTGACCGCCCCGTCGCGGCACTTCGCGCACCGCCCCGCCGGGCTCTCCGAGGTCGAGGCCGGAGCGCTGCCGCTGGCCGGGCTGACCGCCTGGCAGAGCCTGGTCGACGTGGCCCACGTGGCCCCCGGGGAGCGGGTGCTGGTGCACGCCGCGGCCGGCGGGGTCGGCCACCTGGCCGTGCAGATCGCCAAGGCGCGCGGTGCGTTCGTCATCGGGACCGCCTCGGTGGCCAAGCACAACCTGCTGCACGACCTGGGCGTCGACGAGGCCGTCGACTACCGGGCCGAGGCGTTCGAGCGCGCGGTCGACCCCGTCGACCTGGTGCTCGACCTGGTCGGCGGGGAGGTGTCGGTGCGCTCCCTGGACGTGCTGCGCCCCGACGGCCGGCTGGTCTGCGTGCCCTCGGCCGGCGCCGCCGACGCCGTGGCCGCCGCGGCCGAGCGCGACCTGCGGGCCACCGGCATGCTCGTCGAGCCGGACGGCGACGGCCTGGAGGAGCTGGCGCACCTGGTCGCCGAGCGGCGGCTGCGGGTGCTGGTCGCCGAGACCTTCCCACTGGAGCGGGCCTCGCACGCGCACCGCGCCGGGGAGTTCGGGCACACCACGGGCAAGCTCGTGCTCACCGTCTGACCCGGGCGGGTCAGCGGCGACGCGCGTCGGCCACCACCTCGCGGACCCGGTCGCGGATCCCGCGCAGCTCGGTGAGGTAGAGCCAGTAGTCGGGGTGCACCCCGGTCAGCCGGTCCTGGGCGTTCTGCAGCCGGACGGCCTGCGCGTCGAGGACCGGGGCGAACTCCGCGGTCAGCCCGCGGTCGACCACCAGCCGTTGGGCGTCGCGCAGCACGAACCGGGTGTCCCCGGCCTGGCGGGACGGGTCGGCGCGCACCTCGCGCAGCTCGTCGAGCCGGTCGGTGACGGCCTCGTGCTGGGCCTCGGCCCGGCTCAGCGCCGAGCGTGCCGCGGTGATCTGCTCGGCGGCCCCGTCCCAGTCGCCCTCGGCGGCGCCGGCCCGCGCGGCGGCGATCGCCCGGTCCGCGTCGGCGAGCGCGTCGGCCGCCGACCGCTCCGCGCCGACCAGGTCGCGCGAGCAGGGCTCGGAGAACTCCCGGCGCAACGCCGACATCGCCGGCTCGATCCGGTCGGTCTTGGTCGCCGCCGCGCTGCGCCGGGTGGCGATGCTGGCCAGCGCGCTGCGCACCGTCTGCGCGGTGCGGGGCGCCTCGGCCGCGAGGGTGGCGGCCGACCGGGCCAGATCGAGGGTGCGCTGGGCCGCCGCCCGCCGCTCGCGCAGGCCGGCCGCGGTGTCCTCCAGGCCCGCGGCGGCCTGCTCGGCCTCGGCCAGCTGCGTCTCCGCCCGCCGTGACCGCAGGCCCGACACGTCGGCCTGCTGCACTGCCGTCCGGGCCGCGGTCAACGCCGTGCGCGCCTCCTGGACCGTGCGCGGCAGGCTGTTCAGGGCGAACGCCGCCTCGTCGAGCACCCGCGCGTGCGACTCGCGGAACCGGCGGATGACGTCGCGGGCGCGTTCGATCTCGCGCAGCGCACGCTCGTCCGCCGCGCGCCCGCCCGGGCTCGGCCGGCCGTCGACGACGGGGAAGTCGGTGGTGGCGGTCAGATAGGCCTCGGTCGCCTTGTCGCCGACGGCGGCCACCTCCGCCCACGCCCGGCCCAGCCGTCCCGCCGTGCCCATCTCCTGGGCGGCGTCGACCGCGGCGGCCGCGGCCCGCTGCTCGTCGTCGAGGGCCAGGAAGCCCTGGGTGGCGGCGTTGCGGGCGGCCAGGGCGGCCTCGTCCGGGGCGCCGTCCCTGCGGTCAGACCTGCGGAACACCTCGCTCCCCTCG
>JASLAP010000650.1 GCA_030147065.1 Pseudonocardia sp.
TCTCCGACGTCGCCCTGGGCATGATCGCCGCGGAGTACACCCGGGAGGCCGGGGTGCGGCAGTTGGAGCGGGGCCTGGCCAAGGTCCTGCGCAAGGTCGCGGTGGCCCTGGACTCGGGCACCGAGGCGCCCGTGCACGTGGACGCCGACGCGCTGGTCACCTACCTGGGCCGGCCGAAGTTCACCCCGGAGTCGGCCGAGCGCACGTCCACCCCGGGCGTGGCGACCGGCCTGGCGGTGACCGGTGCCGGCGGCGACGTGCTGTTCATCGAGGCCACCGCGATGGACGGCGACCCGGGCCTGACCCTGACCGGTCAGCTGGGCGACGTGATGAAGGAGTCGGTGTCGATCGCGCTCAGCTACCTGCGCTCGCGGGGGCTGGCCGGCGACCTGGCCTCGAAGAAGCTGCACGTGCACGTGCCGGCCGGCGCCGTCCCGAAGGACGGCCCGAGCGCGGGCATCACGATGACCACCGCGCTGGCCTCGCTGGCCAGCGGGCGGCCGGTGCGGTCCTCGGTCGGGATGACCGGTGAGGTCACCCTGCAGGGCAAGGTGCTGCCGATCGGCGGGGTCAAGCAGAAGCTGCTGGCCGCGCACCGCGCCGGGCTGACCGACGTGATCATCCCCAAGCGCAACGAGCCCGACCTGGACGACCTCCCCGAGAGCGTCCGCGGCGAGCTGCGCATCCACCCCGTCGCGGACGTCGCCGACGTCCTCGACCTGGCCCTGGAGCCGGCCCCGGTGGCCGCCGCCGCGGCCTGATCCGCAACCCCGGAACCCCCGTCGCCACTCGGCGGCGGGGGTTCCGCCGTCTCCGCCGGAATGCCGGCCGGTGGGGAGGGGTTCGAGGTGGCATGAGCGTGTTGCCCGACACCAGCACCGAGTTCGGCGCCCGGGTGGAGCGCCGGCTCCGCGACGAGCCGGTCGCCTGGCTGACCCTCGTCGACCCGAACGGCACCCCGCAGCCCGCCCCGGTCTGGTTCCTCTGGGACGGTCGTACGGCCCTGGTCTACAGCGACAAGAACGCCAGGCGGCTGGCCCACCTGCGGAAGAACTCCAGGGTCGCGCTGCACCTGAACGCGACCGCGAGCGGCGGCGACGTCGTCGTGCTCACCGGCGAGGCGGTCGTGGACGACACCGCGCCCGCGCCCCAGGACAACGAGCCCTACCTGGCCAAGTACCGCGCCGACATCACCGGCCCGCTGGCGATGACGCCGGAGGTCTTCGGCGAGACCTACAACGTCGCGCTCCGGTTCACCCCGCACCGCGTCCGCGGCCACTGACCCGCGGCGGCGACGAGGTCCTGATGCGGTCGACGTAGCCCGGCTACGTCGCGCTGCTGACGTCCGCCGGGGCTCTGCCGTCGTAGGGTCGGCGCGTGGTCCCCGTGGTCCGGTCGCTCCGGCCTCCCGCCCGGACGCTCGTGGCCGACGGCGTGCTGGCCGCGGTCCTCGGCGTGGTCATGGTGGGGCCGTACTACGGCTCGATCGACCGGCCGACCGGTCCCGAGGACGCGCCGGCCTGGGCACTGGTCGGGCTGGTGACCGCCACCCTGCTGGTGCGCAGGCTGTTCCCGCTGGTCGCGCTCGGCGGGGTGGTCGCCGCGGTCGCGACCTACCTCGCGCTCGGCCTGCCCGACGGGCCGATCCTGCTCGCCGTGCCGATCATGACCTACACCGTCGGGGCGCACCTCGCCGTCCGCCGGTCGCTACCGGCGTGCGTGGTGGGCGCCGCGGTGCTGACCGCGGTCGAGGTCCCGGACCCGTCGGGGTGGGCGGCGCTCACCGCCCCGGCGACGGAGTGGCTGCTGATCTGCGGCCTGGCCCCCTGGGCGATCGGCGCGATCCTGCGGATGGAGCGGGAGGCGGCGCGCGCCGCGCGGGCGCAGGCCCGCCGGGACCGCGCCCACCGGGAACGGCTGCAGACCGCCCACGACGTGCACGACATCGTCGGGCACGGGCTCGCGGCGATCAGCATGCAGGCCGGCGTGGCGCTGCACGTGCTCGACCGCTCGCCGGAGCGGGCCCGGCAGCTCCTCGCCGCGGTCCAGCAGAGCAGCCGCGACGCCCTCGACGAGCTCCGCTCAACCCTGGCGCTGTTCGGGTCGACCGACGACGGGCGGGCCGCAGCGCCACGGCTGGACCAGCTCGACGCGCTGGTGGAGCGGACCGCCGAGGCCGGGCTGCCGGTGGAGCTCGTCCGCACCGGCGCACCCGGTCCGCTGCCGGCCGGCGTGGAGCTGACCGCCTACCGCATCGTGCAGGAGGCCCTGACCAACGCGCTGCGCCACGCCGGTCCGGCGGTGGCGGCCGTCCGCATCGGCCACGGGGCCGACGAGCTGACCGTCGAGGTCAGCGACACCGGCCGGGGCCCGGGCGGCGGGCCGGGCCCCGCTGGATCGGGCGGCGGGCTGGGCATCGTCGGCATGCGGACGCGGGCCGAGGCGCTGGGCGGGACCCTCGCCGCGGGACCGGCGCCCGGTGGCGGGTTCACCGTCCGGGCCCGGCTGCCGGTGCGGCGGCGGCCGTGATCACGCTGCTGGTCGCCGACGACCAGGCCCTGGTGCGCATGGGCGTGCGCGTGCTGGTGGAGGGCGAGGACGACATCGTCCTGGTCGGGGAGGCCGGCGACGGCCGGCAGGCGGTCGAGCTCGTCCGCGCCCACCGCCCGGACGTGGTGCTGATGGACGTGCGGATGCCGGTCCGCGACGGCATCGAAGCGCTGCGCGAGATCGTCGCCGACCCCGCGCTGCGCGGCACCCGGGTGGTCATGCTCACCACCTTCGAGCTCGACGAGTACATCGTCGACTGCCTGGCCGCCGGCGCGGCGGGCTTCCTGGTCAAGGACGGTGAGACCGCGGAGCTGCTGCGGGCGGTCCGGGTCGTCGCGGCGGGTGAGGCGCTGCTGTCGCCGTCGGTCACCCGCCGGCTGCTCGCCCAGTTCGCCGCCGGGCCGCGGCGCGCCGCACCGCACCCGCGGGTGGGCACGCTCACCGACCGCGAGGCCGAGGTCGTCGGCCTGGTCGGGGAGGGCCTGTCCAACGACGAGATCGCCGCGAAGCTGTTCCTCAGCCCGGCGACCGTTCGCACCCACGTGGGGCGGGCCATGGTCAAGCTGGACGCCCGCGACCGGGCCCAGCTGGCCGTCTTCGCGATGCGTTCGGGCCTGGTGCGCTAGCCGCCCTACGCGGGTCCGCGTAGTCGGCGGCCGCTCCGCCGCCGACGCCGTGCGCAGCGGGGTGCGGCGATGATCAGTGAGCGGGAACGACCGATGGCAGTGACGAGGGCTCGCCGGGAGGACCGATCGTGACGACGTCGAGACGCGGGGCTGCGCTCCGCCTGCCCTGGCACTCCTGGGTCATCGCCCTCGCGACCTTCGCGCTCTACGTGGGCGGAGGCCGCGACTACCTCCTCATCCTCGGCCAGGACACCGGGTACATCGTCCGGCAGTTCGGGCAGGGCGGGGTGGGGTACTTCGCCGACTACCCGCTGGCGCTGCGGGTCATCTGGACCATCACCGTCGTCGCCGGACTGCTCGCCCCGTTGTCGCTGCTGGCCCGCAGCCGGTGGGCGACCCCGATCGCCGTGGCCGCGGCGACATCGCAGGCTGTGCTGCTCGTCGTGACGTTCGCACTCCGCGACCGGTGGCACGCACTGGGCGCTGCGACGTCGTGGTTCGACCTCGGGATCGGTGTCGTCGTCGTGTTCTTCGCCTGGTACTGCTGGATGCTGCGGCGCCGCGGCTACCTGGGGTGACGTCCGAGGCTCCGGGTGGGGAGGCTCAGTGGAAGACGACGGTCTTGTTGCCGTGCAGCAGGACCCGGTCCTCCAGGTGCCAGCGCAGGCCGCGGGCCAGCACCAGGCGCTCGGCGTCGCGGCCGCGGCGGACCATGTCCGCGGCGGTGTCGCCGTGGTCGA
>JASLAP010000665.1 GCA_030147065.1 Pseudonocardia sp.
GGCGAGACCAAGTTCGCCACCAGCCAGAAGGAGTTCGAGGTGATCCGGCAGGAGTTCCAGGACTGGTGCCGGGCGAACACCGGGCGCTGTGACAGCTGAGGCTCGCACCCGCTGCGCGGTCCTGGGCTCGCCGATCGACCATTCGCTCTCTCCGGCGCTGCACCGAGCCGCCTACGCCGCCCTGGGCCTGGACTGGACCTACGACCGGTTCGAGGTCACGGCGACCGAGCTGCCGGACTTCGTGGCGGGCCTGGACGGAACCTGGCGGGGGCTCAGCCTGACCATGCCGCTGAAGGAGGCGGTGCTGGGCCTCGGCGAGGTCGACCCCGTCGCCCGGCGGGCCGGAGCGGGCAACACGCTGATCCTGGACGACACCGTCCGGCGGGTCTACAACACCGACGTGCCCGGGCTGGCCTGGGCGGTCCGCCGCGCGACCGCCGACCCGGTGCCGCGGGTCACCGTGCTCGGCTCGGGGGCCACCGCCCGCTCCGCCCTGCTGGCCGCGGCGAAGCTCGGCGTGACCAGCGTGACGGTGGTGGCGCGCACCCCGGCGAAGGCGGAGACGCTCGTCGCCCTGGGGCGGGACCTGGACCTGGACGTCGCCGTCCGGCCGTGGACCACCGACCTGCCACCGGCCGACCTGGTGATCTCCACGGTGACCGCGGGGGCGGCGGACCCGCTGGCCGCGGCCGCGGCGGCCAGCGCGCCACTGGTCTTCGACATCGTCTACGCGCCCTGGCCCACCGTGCTGGCCGATACGGTGCAGCGGTCCGGCGGGACGGTGCTCAGCGGACTCGACCTGCTGGTCGGCCAGGCGCTGCGCCAGATCGAGCTGATGACCGGCCGGGCCGTCGGTGCCGAGGTGCTCTACGGCGCGCTGGACAACCGTCCGGCCCCCGTAGGCCCCGCGTGACAGACTTACCGATCGTGCTGCGTTGGTTGACCGCGGGGGAGTCGCATGGCCCTGCCCTGGTGGCGATCCTGGAGGGCCTGCCGGCCCATGTCCGAGTGACCACCGACGACATCGCCGACGCGCTGGCCCGGCGCCGGCTCGGGGTCGGACGCGGGGCGCGGATGAAGTTCGAGGCCGACGCGGTGACCATCCTCGGCGGGGTCCGCCACGGCGAGACCCAGGGCGGTCCGGTCGCGGTTCAGGTCGGCAACACCGAGTGGCCGAAGTGGGAGACCGTGATGGCGGCCGACCCGGTGCCGGCGGAGGTGCTGGCCGAACAGGCCCGGAACGCCCCGCTGACCCGCCCGCGACCCGGCCACGCCGACCTGGTGGGGATGCAGAAGTACGACTTCGACGAGGCGCGGCCGATCCTGGAGCGGGCCAGCGCCCGGGAGACCGCGGCCCGGGTGGCGCTCGGTCGGGTCGCCGCCAACTTCCTCGAGCAGGCTCTGGGGGCGCGCGTGCTGAGCCACGTGGTCGAGCTGGGCACGGTGGCGGTGCCGGCGGGACGGCTGCCCCACCCGGACGACCTGGCGGCCGTCGACGCCGACCCGGTGCGCTGCTTCGACCCGGAGACCAGCGCGGCCATGGTGGCCGAGGTGCAGCAGGCCCAGAAGGACGGGGACACCCTCGGGGGCGTGGTGGAGGTGGTGGCGTGGGGACTGCCGCCGGGACTCGGCTCGCACGTGCACTGGGACCGCCGGCTGGACGCGCGGCTGGCCGCCGCCCTGATGGGCATCCAGGCGATCAAGGGGGTGGAGGTCGGCGACGGCTTCGGCCTGGCCCGCAGCCGGGGCAGTGCGGCGCACGACGAGATCGTGCCCGGCACCGGCGGCATCGCGCGGGCGTCGCACCGGTCCGGCGGCACCGAGGGCGGGATGAGTACCGGCGAGGTGCTGCGGGTGCGGGCCGCGATGAAGCCGATCGCCACGGTGCCGCGCGCCCTTCGGACCTTGGACACCGCCACCGGTGAGGCCGCCGTCGCCCACCACCAGCGCTCCGACGTCTGCGCCGTCCCCGCCGCCGGCGTGGTGGCCGAGGCCATGGTCGCGCTGGTCCTGGCCGAGGCGACGCTGGAGAAGTTCGGCGGCGACTCGGTGGCCGAGACCCGGCGCAACTGCGAGGCCTACCTGAAGCAGGTGGCCGACCGCGGCCTGCAGGTCCGGGGCGATGAGTCCTGAACCGGGGTCGATCGTGTTGGTGGGGGCGCCCGGATCCGGCAAGACCACCGTCGGCCGGGCCCTGGCTGACCGGCTCGGGCTGGAGTTCGCCGACGTCGATGCGGTGATCGTGGACCGGGTCGGCAAGCCGATCGCGGAGATCTTCGCCGACGACGGCGAGGACGCCTTCCGGAGGCTGGAGGAGCAGGTCACCGCCGAGCTGCTCGGCGGGCCCGGGGTGCTGGCGCTGGGCGGCGGGGCGGTGCTGTCGGCCAAGACCCGGGCCGCGTTGCGCGGCCGCCGGGTGGTCTGGTTGCGGATCGGGCTGTCGGCGGCGGTGAAGCGGGTCGGGATGGACACCGCCCGGCCGCTGCTGCTGGGCAACGACCGCGGCCGGGTCCAGGTCGTCGGTGTCGATGACCTGGGTGGCGACCTCGGCGTAGTGGGGCGCGCGCTCGTTGAGCAGGCCGAGCAGCCGGCCGCGGACGTTGCCCAGCAGCAGCGGCCGGGCGGTGTCCATCCCGACCCGCTTCACCGCCGCGGCCAGCCCGATCCGCAACCAGACCACCCGGCGTCCGCGCAACGCGGCCCGGGTCTTCGCCGACAGCACCGCCCCGCCGCCCAGTGCCAGCACCCCGGGCCCGTCGAGCAGCTCGGCGGTGACCTGCTCCTCCAGCGTCCGGAAGGCGTGCTCGCCGTGGTCGGCGAAGATCTCCGCGATCGGCTTGC
>JASLAP010000718.1 GCA_030147065.1 Pseudonocardia sp.
GTGACCCCGAGCACGCCGAGCGCGACCTTCGCGACCGCGAGGACGACGTGCCGGGACGCCCACAGGTGCGGGTGGTCGCGCTCGAAGGCGAGCAGGCGGGCGGCGAGGGACCCGGGCGGCGGGGCGAAGCGGTGCTTCGCCGCGGTGGCCATGCCGGCGACCGCCTTCATCGCCGGCGGGAGCTCGGCCACCGCCTCGTCGAGGTCGGCGGTCCGGTCAGCGGCAGCCGATGTGTCGGGGGCACGGTCGGCACCGGTCGACCGGGGGCGCGGCACCAGCAGCAGCGCCCGGTGGACCTTGCCCGGGACCGCCGCCAGCACCAGCACGGTCGGGCCGGCAAGTCCACCCGCCGCCCCCTCCCCCGGCTCGCCGGGATCGCCCGCCGGATCGTCCGGGCCCGATCCGCCGGTCGACGGCGGCGCGGAGCCCCCGGCCGCGCCGTCGTCGACCGGTACCGGGACCAGGATCTTCCCGAACCCGTCCCCCGCCGTGACCGGTTCCCCGTCGCGGAACACCGTGACCGCCGTCCGGAACCCGGTACGGCGCGCCGAGAGCTCCAGCAGGGAGCCGGCGTGCGACAGGCGGAAGCGGTCGGGGTGCGCGGTCACTCGGCCATTATTAGACCGAGCGCTCGGTTTATCAATACCCAACGCGCGCCCGCGCGAGCGAGAGCGACCTTCGTTCGACCCAGCCGGACGAGAGCGACTCTCGTCCGACCCGGCGGGACGAGAGCGGCTTTCGTCCACCACGGGCGGGCCCGGCCAGGTGGGTACGGGCGAGGTGGGTGTGTCAGACGGGCTCGTGCGGAGGGCCCTGATCCGCGGAGATGGCCCGCTGCACGAACTCGACGTCGTGCCAGGCGTCGAACTTCCATCCGATGCGCCGGTAGGTGCCGACCGACTCGAAGCCCAGCGCCCGGTGCAGCCCGGCGCTGGCGTCGTTCGGCAGGGTCATGCCGGCCACGGCGGTCCGGAAGCCGCGCGCGGCCAGCCGGTCGATCAGTTCGACGTAGAGCGCGCGGCCACCCCCGGTCCGCCGTCGGCCGTGCTCCAGGTAGACGCTCACCTCGCACGACCAGCGGTAGGCCGCGCGCGGCTTGAACGACGACCCGTAGGCGTACCCGACCACCCGGCCGGCGTCCTCCAGCACCAGCCAGGCGTGCGACCGGACCGCTGCGGCGATGCGCCCGGCCATCTCGGCGACCGACGGGGGGTCGGTCTCGAACGTGATGGCGGTGCCGGTGACGTAGGGGGCGTAGATCGCCGCGCACGCCTCGGCGTCCCGTTCGGTGGCGGCGCGGATGATCGGGGCGGTCATGACACGATAGTAGGCAGCTCTGCTCCTATAGTGAAGCCATGTCCGACCCCCTGACGCCGTCGCTGGCCGCCACCCTGCAAGCCGCCCGGCGCGCCCGGGAGATGTCGGCGGGTGCGCTCGCCGACCGGTCCGGGGTGTCCCGGGCGATGATCGGCAAGATCGAGCGCGGCGAGGCGCAGCCCACCGCGGCCCTGCTCGGCCGGCTGGCCGGGGCGCTGGGCATGACGCTGTCCGAGCTGGTGGCCCGGGCCGAGGACGGCCGCAGCCGGCTCGTCCGGGCGGCCGACCAGCCGGTGTGGACCGATCCCGGCACCGGCTACCGGCGGCGCGCGGTCTCCCCCGCGGCCGGCGGACCGATCGAGCTGGTGGAGGTGGAGCTGCCCGGCGGGGCCGAGGTCTCGTTCCCGCCCGACACCTACGCCTTCGTGCACCACCAGATCTGGCTGCTCAGCGGCCACCTGCGGTTCCACGAGGGCGACACCGTCCACGACCTCGCCCCCGGCGACTGCCTCCAGCTCGGCCCGCCGGCCCCCTGCACCTACCGCAACCCGACCGACCACCCCTGCCGCTACCTCGTCGCCCTCGCCCGCCGCCACCCCTGAGCACACGTCGCACCCGCACCCGACCGTCGGACGAGAGCCACTCTCGCGCGCCCTGACCGAACGAGAGCCACTTTCGCGCGACCTGACCGAACGAGAGCCACTCTCGCGTCACCGGGTCGGGAAGGGAGGGTAAGCGGGCGTCAGGTGGGGCGGCGCCAGGTGCGGCGGGGCGTCCCGGGGAGGGCGCCGGAGGTGCTCAGGCGCCAGGGATCCATCCGCAGCACGGTGATCCGCTCGTCGAGCGGGTCGTCGACGCCGAGGATGCGCGGGTCGTAGCCGAGGGGCGCGGGGGCGGCGGCGAACAGGTCCCACACGCGCCGGCGGACGGCGGCGTCGCCGACCAGCGCGGCGTCGCACTCGGCCACCGCGACCTCGTACCCGGCCCGGTCCCAGTAGCTGCAGGACACGTGCGGCGCGGCGGCGAGGTGGGCCACCTTGAGCGGGGTCGGACGGGTGAAGACCCAGCCGGTGATCCCCGCGGTCCCGGCCTCCCAGAACGGGTGCAGGACCCGGGAGCGCGGGCGGCCGCGCCGGTCGACGGTCGCGACCGTGGCCCAGACGATCCGGTGGGCGATCTCGACGAAGGCGCCGGCCACCGCCGCGGCGGCACTCGGGGTAGGTTTCACAACCATGGTTGTGAATCCTAGCCCGGAGAGCCTCGAGCTGTCGCTGCTCAGCCTGTTCGCCGGCTGGGCGATGAGCGACGAACTCGCCCGCCGGCTCGCCGTAGAGGGGCACGGCGAGCTGCGCTTCAACGACGGCGTCGTCTTCCAGCACGTGCTGGCCGGGCCGCTGTCGATCACCGAGCTGGCCGGGCGGATGGGGGTGACCCAGCAGGCGGCGTCCAAGGCGGTCGCCGACCTGGAGCGCCGGGGCCTGCTCGACCGGCGGGCGGCCCCCGCGGACGCCCGGACCCGGCTGCTGCACCTGACCGAGCGCGGCCTCGCGGCCGTCGAGGCCGCTCGCCGGCTCCGGGCGGTGCTGGACGCCGAGATCGCCGACGCCCTCGGCCCGGACCGGGTGGCCGGCGCCCGGGCCGTGCTCGCCGAGGTGATCGGCCGGCTCGGGGCCGAACCGGCGATCCGCTCCCGGCGCGTCCG
>JASLAP010000001.1 GCA_030147065.1 Pseudonocardia sp.
CACGGGGGCGCGAGGCGAACTGGCCTCGCGCAGACCGCGTGGTGTCGTCGCAGCCCGTCGGCGTGCTGCGACGGCACGCGTACGGCTGCGCGACACACCACGCGCTGCGACGGACGGCAACGCGGCTGGCGTGGGTGGCGCAGGTCGCACGACAGCGAGCGAGAGCGGCGCTGGGCCGGCCAGGTTGGGCGAGAGTCCCGTTCGCAGGACGGGGGCGGGAGAGGAGGAGCACCGGGCGGGAGCCAGGCGGAGCAGCGCGGAGCGGGAGCCGGGCGGCGCAGCGCAGGACGGGAGCCGGCGGCAGCGCAGGACGGGAGCCGGGCGGTGCGGCGGCAGCCGGCCTAGCTGGACACGCAGGCGGTGGCCCGGTCGGGGCAGCCCACTGCCGCGGGATGACTGGCGCCGGTCCGGTCAGCTCGTGGACCCGGCCGTCAGGCAGCGGGGCGGCTCGGCGAGGGCCGGGCGGTGGGGAGTGGTGCCGCGTGGATGGAGGCCGGCGGGGTCAGGCGGCGGGGCGTTGGTGGTAGCGGTCGACGTACTCCTGGTGGGAGAGCACGGCGATGGCGTCCATGATCTCGTCGGTGACCGCGCGGCGGATCACGTTGGAGCCGGCCAGGCCCTCGTAGCGGGAGAAGTCCAGCGGAGGGCCGTAGATGACGGTGACCCGGCGCAGCCGGGGGAACCGCTTCCCGACCGGCTGCACCCGCTCGGTGCCGATCAGCGCGGCCGGCACCACGACCGCCCCGGTGTCGAGGGCGAGGGTGGCCACGCCGGTGTGGCCGCGGTGCAGGCGGCCGTCGAGCGATCGGGTGCCCTCGGGGTAGATGGCGAAGGCGCCCTCGGCCTCGAGCACCTCGCGGGCCGCCGCCAGCGCGGCGAGCCCGGCCTTGGCGTTGGCCCGGTCGACGGGCACGTAACCCAGCGCGGACAGGAACGAGGCGAGCGCCCGACCCTTGAGCCCCCGGCCGGTGAAGTACTCCGCCTTGCCCAGGAACGACACCGGGCGGCGGGCGGTCAGCGCGATGACCGCGGTGTCCACGGCGGCCCGGTGGTTCGACGCGATGATCACCGGGCCGTGCCGCGGGACGTTGTCCGCGCCGTGCACGACAGGCCGGTAGAGGAGTCGGGCCAGGGGGGCCAACAGCCAGCGGACCAGCAGATGCACGGCCGGGCAACGGCGCTGCCCGGTCCGTGGTTCCCGCATCGGCTGACGTCCACCCGATCGGCCCTGCAGACGCACGTTCGGTCCTGCCCTCGGGTGTGCGCGACCAGTGCTCGCCGGGTGCTGCGTCTGGTCCGATCGCGGTGACAGGACCAGGGCGCGGCGCCTTCGGCTCCTCGGACCGCGGCGCCAGGGCGTTCGCGCTGCGCCGGGTGCTCACCCGCCGGCCCGGCCCGTTTCCGTCGAGAACGACGTCGTGGGATCGACTCCGCCCTGTTCATCACCGCAACGTCGTTCTCGACGGAAACGGGTTGCGGGGCGCGGTGGCGGCGGGGCAGGGTGGGACCACCATGTTCAGCTGAGCACGCCACCCACCCGCGTCCGCGGCACCGCCCGGCGGGTGACCCCCGATCGTTCCGGTGGTCCCGCGTGCCCGTAGCTCTCCTCGCCCACGACCTCGTCAAGGTCTACGGCGGCCGCGCCGTCCTGGACGGCGTCTCGCTCACCGCCGCCCCCGGCCGGCGGATCGGCCTGATCGGCGAGAACGGCGCCGGCAAGTCGACGCTGCTGCGGTTGCTGGCCGGCGTCGAGGCGCCGGACGCCGGGTCGGTGGTCCGCCCGCCCGACCTCGGCTTCGCCCACCAGGAGCTGCCGTTCGCCGGGTCGGCCGCGGTCGCCGACGTGCTCGACGACGCCCTGCGCGACTCCCGCGCCGCGCTGCGCGAGCTCGACGAGCTCGCCCAGCAGCTGGCCGACCGACCTGACGACGCCGGACTGCTGGCCCGCTACGGCGAGCGGCTGGACTGGTGCACCGAGCACGACGCCTGGGACGCCGACCGCCGCGCCGACCTCGTCCTCGACGGGCTCGGGCTGGCCGCGGTGGCCGCCGACCGGCCGGTCGGCACGCTGTCCGGCGGTCAGCGCAGCCGGCTCGGGCTGGCCGCGCTGCTGGTCCGGCGGCCGTCCACGCTGCTGCTGGACGAACCCACCAACCACCTCGACGACGACGCCGCGGCCTTCCTGGAGGCGCAGCTGCGCGGGCTGCCCGGGGTGGTCGTCGCGGCCAGCCACGACCGGGCGTTCCTGGACGCGGTGTGCACCGACCTGATCGACCTCGACCCGGCGGTCGACGGACCGACCCGCTACGGCGGCGGCTACTCCGCCTACCAGGCCGAGCGCCGCGCCGAGCGGGCCCGCTGGGAGCAGCGGTACACCGCCGAGCAGGAGGAGCTGCGGGCGTTGCGGCGGGCGGTGAGCCACACCGCGCGCCAGGTGGCCCCGCACGACCGCCCGCCGCGGGACAGCGACGGGTTCATCTACGCCTTCAAGGGCGGCCGGGTCCAGCAGGCGGTCTCCCGGCGGGTCCGCGACGCCCGGCGCCGGCTCGACGAGCTGACCCGCGAGCAGGTCCGCCGCCCGCCCGCCCCGCTGCGGTTCACCGCGACGCTGGGCAGCGCGGCTCCGGGTGCGGTGGCCGCGCTGCGCGGGGTGGGCGTGCCCGGCCGGCTCGCCGTGCCGCACCTGGACCTGGGCGCCGCCGAGCGGCTGCTGGTCACCGGGCCGAACGGGGCCGGCAAGTCGACCCTGCTGGCCGTGCTGGCCGGCGTCCTGGAACCGGCGACCGGCACCGTGCACCGCCGCCGGGGGCTGCGGGTCGGCCTGCTCGCCCAGGACACCCGCATCCCGCACCCGGAGCGCACCGCGCTGGCCGTCTACACCGAGCGGTTGGGCGAGGAGCGGGCCGCCGCCCGGCCGCTGGGCGAGCTGGGCCTGATCGCCCCGCGCGACCTGAACCGGCCGGTGCGGGAGCTGTCGGTGGGCCAGCGCCGCCGGCTCGACCTGGCGCTGCTCGTCGCCGACGCCCCGCAGCTGCTGCTGCTCGACGAGCCGACCAACCACCTGTCCCCGGCGCTGGCCGACGAGCTGGAGGAGGCCCTGGGCAGCGCGCCGGGCGCGGTCGTGGTGGCCAGCCACGACCGCTGGCTGCGCCGCCGCTGGACCGAGCGGGAGCTGGCGTTGAGCGCGCCCGGGGCGTGACGGCGGGTCAGCGGTCCCGGTCGGGGCGGTAGCGGTAGCGGACGACCCAGAGCGCCCAGAGGCCCACGGCGACGAGGTAGCCGGCCAGCGCCCAGGCCAGCAGCCCGGGCAGCGCGACCGGGTCGGCCCGGGTGGCGAGCACGGTGCCGATCGGCAGCAGGCTCAGCAGCGCGAGGGTGCCGCCGAGCAGCAGCGCGAGGTCCCGACCGACCATCCGGCGGAAGCGGTCGACCCGCTCGGGAGCGGTCCAGTACTCCCGGTGCGGGACGTTGAGCAGGCGCACCGGCGCCCACCGGACGAGCGCGAGCGCCGCCACGGCGATGGCCGCCACCACCGCCCCGGCCGTCGCCGCGGACCCGACGGCCTCGGCCCGGGAACCGAACCGGTCCGGCGTCCCGGACGCGTCGAAGTGCACCGGTACGCCGGTGGGCGGGAGCTGCCCGGCCATCCAGACTACGGCGCCGGCGTACAGCGCAGCGCCCACGGCGACCACCAGCCACCCCCGCACGCCCCGATCATCCCGGCTGCCCGCCGGCGTGTCATCCACCGGTCCCCCCGACCGCGACGGGGGGCGGCTGGACCGCGCAGGACCGCGCCGGTCGCGGCCGGACGTCGGGTGCCCCCGGGAGGCCGGAGCGTCAGCTGCCCCGGTAGGTCGTGTACGAGTACGGCGACAGCAGCAGCGGGACGTGCACGTGCGGGCGGTCGTCGGTGACCTCGAACGCCACCGTGACCTCGGGGTGGAAGCCCGTCCGGCCGGTGGCGGCGAAGTAGGCGGCGGTGTCGAAGGTCAGCCGGTGCACGCCGGGACCGGGCGGATCGGTGGTCAGCGCGCCGACCCGGCCGTCGGCGTCGGTGACCCCGGTGTGGCTCGCCCCGTCGGGGGTGGTGAGGGCGACCGGGACGCCGGCGGCGGGGTGGCCGAGCGCGGCGTCCAGGACGTGCGTGCTGATCCCGGTCATCGGTCCTCCATGAGCCGGCCCAGCCGGATGCGGTTGATCTTCGCCAGTTCGGTGCGCAGCACCGCGCGCTCGACGGCCGGGTCGTTGTCCAGCCGGGACCGCAGCACGTCCAGCAGCTCGGCGGCCGGGCGGCCGTCCGCGCAGACCAGGTAGACGTGCCCGAAGCGCTGCTCGTAGGCGCGGTTGCCGTCGGCCAGCGCGGCCCGGACCTCCGGCGCGGCACCGGCCATCCCGGCCTGCTCGCGCACCGAGGAGGCGTGCACCGGGCGGTCGCCGATCCGCGGGTGCCCGGCCAGCGCCAGGTCGACCTGGGCCTCGTCGAGTCCGGCGAGGACCGCCTCGGCCCGGTCCAGCAGCGCGGTGACGGTGCCGTACGGCCGGCCCCCGGCCACCAGCTCCGCCCAGCGCGGCGACGCGCAGCACTCCAGCAGCGCGGCCCCGGCCGCGGCGGCGGGCAGCGCGTCGAACTCGGCCATCCGCATCTGGCGAATGCTCCCTCCGCCGGTGTGTCCGGCAGTTGAGCGCCACGACGAGCGGGTCGACAATCGGGTCAATGCGGCACGGCCGGTCGTGCGCAACCTACCGTTCCCGGGCCAGGGTCCGAACGAACCGGGAGGCAGCGTGGGCATCTCGCTGGGGTACAACCAGTACGGCAAGGCGGAGTGCCGGCTGGTGCACGTCGACCGGTCGAGCCCGGTGCACCGGATCACCGACGTGACGGTCACCAGCCAGTTGACCGGCGATTTCGCCGACACCCACCGGACCGGTGACAACGCGAAGGTGATCGCCACCGACACCCAGAAGAACACCGTCTACGCGCTGGCCCGCCAGCACGGCGTCGGAGCGCCCGAGGAGTTCGCGCTGCTCCTGGCCCGCTACTTCGTCGACGGGTTCGAGCAGGTCAGCGGGGCCCGCCAGGAGGTGTCGCAGCACTCCTGGGGGCGGATCTCCACCACCGACGCCGGCCCGCACGACCACGCGTTCGTCCGGGACACCGGCGAGACCCGCACCACCGTGGTCACCAAGCACGGCGCCGACGAGGTGGTCGTCTCCGGACTGACCGACCTGGTGGTGCTCAAGAGCACCGGCAGCGAGTTCCACGGCTTCCCGGACGTGCCCTTCACCTCGCTGGTGGAGACCGACGACCGGATCCTGGCCACCGCGGTCACCGCCCGGTGGCGCTACCTGGGCACCGACGTCGAGTGGGACAAGGCCTTCGCCTCGGTGCGCCAGGTGCTGCTCGACAAGTTCGCGCTCACGCACAGCATGTCGTTGCAGCAGACGCTCTACACGATGGGCGAGGCCGCCCTGGCCGAGCACCCGGAGCTGGCCGAGATCCGGTTCTCGATGCCGAACAGGCACCACTTCCTGGTCGACCTGTCGAAGTGGGGCTTGGACAACCCCAACGAGGTCTGGTACGCCGCCGACCGGCCCTACGGGCTGATCGAGGCCTCGATCGTGCGCGACGAGGCCCCACCCGCACCCGGGGTGTGGGAGGGCATCGGCGGTTTCATCTGACGGCCACCGACCCGGCGGTCACCGGCCGGGCGGCTCGTCGTCCTCGGGGTGGCGCATGGCGTGCAGGGCCTCGCTCCGGGACAGGCCGGTGGCCTGCAGCAGGTCCAGCGCGATCGAGCGGAGCTGGGCCAGCATGACCGTCTCCGACGGGCCCGGGGACCAGCGCGCGGCGAGCTCGTCGGCGTCGGCGACCACGTCCAGCACCGGTTCCCGGGCCCGGGACCGCTCGCCGTCGCGGCGCAGTTCGGCGGTCAGCGCACCGACCGCGGTGGCCAGCCGGTCGAGCAGGTCGGCCAACTCGGGCGCGGCCGGCTCGTCGTCGCCGAGCGCGGTGAACGTGCGCCGGGCCAGTACCCGGGCGTTGCGCATCGCGTAGTCGCTGCGCTCGGCCAGCTCGGCGAACCGGCCGAGCACCCGGCGGCGGCGCCGGTAGACCGGGGCGACCACGGTCACCTCCTGGCCACCGCGCAACGCGCCGCGCACCTCGTCGACGAGGGGTTGGCTGGCCCGGGCCCGGCGCAGCGCGGCCGCGGCCGCCGCCGGGTCGCGCTTGCGCAGCGCGTCCGCGGTGCCGGCCAGCACCGCGGCCAGCTCGTCGAGCAGCAGGCGGGCCTCCCGGCGCACCGGGCCGACCGGGTCGGTCGGCAGCACCGCCACCACCAGCACCCCGATCAGCCCGCCGATCAGCGCGTCGACGGCGCGGTCGACGCCGCCGGAGCCACCGGGCGGCAGCAGGGTCGCCACCAGCACCGCCGACGACCCCGCCTGCGCCACCAGCAGGGCGGCCCCGTCGGCGAACACCGCCACCGCCATCGCCAGCAGCACCACCAGCGCGATCTGCCAGGCCCCGCTGCCGATCCAGGCGATCAGCGCGTCGGCCACCAGCAGCCCGACGCTGACCCCGACGACCAGCTCGACCACCCGGCGCAACCGGCTGCCCAGCGACACCCCGAGGCTGATCACCGCGGCGATCGGGGCGAAGAACGGGCGCTCGTGCCCGACCAGGTCGTGCGCCACGAACCAGGCCAGCCCGGCCGCCACGGCGCACTGCAGGATCGGCAGCGCGGAGTGCCGCAGCCGGTGCCACCGGTCCCCCAGCCCGCGCCGGACCCGCGGCATCCGGCCGCCGCGCTGCGGGCGCACCGGGCGCGCCGACGGCAGGGTCGGCAGGTCGGCGGGCGGGACCGGCCGGTCGTCGGGCCGGTCGGGGTCGGGCACGGTCTCAGTCCAGGCCGAGGGCGCCCGGCGCGGCCGGGTCGGAGTCGGCCAGGAAGGAGCGGCAGCGCTCGGCCTCCTCGGTCTCCCCGATGATCGCCGCGGCCCGCTGCAACGCGGCCAGCGCGCGCAGGAAGCCCTGGTTGGGGACGTGCGAGAAGGGCACCGGCCCGAAGCCCTTCCAGCCCGAGCGGCGCAGCTGGTCCAGACCGCGGTGGTAGCCGGTGCGGGCGTAGGCGTAGCCGGTGATCGTCACGCCGTCCTGCAGCGCCCGCTCCGCGAGCACCGCCCAGGCCAGGCTGGACGTCGGGTGCGCCGCGGCCACCTCGGCCGGCTCGACGCCGCGGTCGATCTCGGCGGCGGCCGGGTCCTCCGGCAGCAGGGTGGGCTCCGGTCCGAGCAGGTTGCCGTGCATCGTCATGCCGCGCATCCTGCCCCGCCGCCGCCACCCGGGGGAGCCAGCCACCCCTCCCCGACGTCAGGAAGGCCACCTTCAGGTCCGGTGGGGACCTGAAGGTGGCCTTCCTGAACCTGCTGGGGGCCCGGGGTCAGGACACCGACAGCGAGGTGCCGGTGGAGCGCAGGTTCTCGCAGGCCGTGGTGACCCGCTCGGCCATCCCGACCTCGGCGGCCTTGAGGTAGGACCGCGGGTCGTAGGCCTTCTTGTTGCCCACCTCGCCGTCGATCTTGAGGACGCCGTCGTAGTTGGTGAACATGTGCGCCGCGATCGGGCGGGTGAACGCGTACTGGGTGTCGGTGTCGATGTTCATCTTCACCACGCCGTAGTCGAGCGCCTCGTGGATCTCCTCCAGCAGCGAGCCGGAGCCGCCGTGGAAGACCAGGTCGAAGGGCCTGGAGCCGGCAGGCAGGCCGCGCTTCTCGCAGATCGCGTCCTGCGCCGCCTTGAGAATCTCCGGGCGCAGCTTGACGTTGCCGGGCTTGTAGACGCCGTGCACGTTGCCGAAGGTGAGCGCGGTCATGTAGCGGCCGTTCTCGCCGAGGCCCAGCGCGTCCACCGTGGCCA
>JASLAP010000057.1 GCA_030147065.1 Pseudonocardia sp.
CGGCGCCACGCCGGCGAGCGCCCACCCCCGGGCGGGGCCGCGCATGCGCGTGGCCGCGACGGCGGCCCCGAGCGTGGCGGCGGCCGCGACGACCAGGTATGGTACGCCCGGCGCCCGCAGCCAGAGCGCCGCACACAGCAGGCCGACTGCGGCGAGCGCGGCCCACAGCCGGCGCGCGCCCGCAGCCGACGGCGCGCGATCCTCCCGCCCCTGATCACGAATGACCCGCCCACCCTCCGCGGCCCGGCCGCGGCGACTGAAGGAGCTGACCCCCGGCGAGGTCGTCGAGATCATCACCGCCGACCCGCGGCTGATCGTCCCCGTGGGCACCTGCGAGCAGCACGGCCCTCACCTCCCGATCGGGGTGGACACCATCATCGTCGAGCGCCTCGCCGACGACCTCTCGGCCGAGTACGGGGTGCTGCGCGCGCCGGCGGTCGAGTACGGGGTGAACGTGGACACGGAGCGGGGGTTCGTGGGCAACGCGTCGCTGCGGAAGAAGACCCTCCACCGGGCGCTCAACGACCTGCTCGACGCCTGGGAGGACACGGGGATCTACGAGTTCGTGCTGCTCACCGCCCACGGCCACGACCCGCACCAAGAGGCGCTGGCCACGGTGATCACCACCGAGGCGCGCGTCCGGGTGGTGGACATCTTCGCCGTCGACGTGGCCGACCTGCTGGAGGGGCAGACCGGCCCGATGCACGGCGACGAGGTGGACACGTCGATCATGCTGCACCTGGCCCCCGAGCTCGTGCGGATGGAGCTGGCGCAAGATTACATGATGTCGCCCGACGAGCTACGGCGTTACCGGCGCGGCTGGCTCCGCGTCCCCAAGGGAAGCTCGGGCTCGATCGGCCGGCCGACGCTCGCGACGGCCGAGAAGGGCCGGGCGATCTACGAGCGGATCCGGTCGCGCATCGGCGACCGGATCTTCCTCGCGCCGCCGGACGACGAGTAGGCGGTCCGCCGAACTCCCTCCCCCGCCCGGGGTACCAATGTCTACCATGCGCCTCGCCGCCGCGGCCGCCGCGCTCATCGTCGCCTCCCCCGCCGCCGCCCAGGTCTCCACGGTGGACGAGGGAAGCTTCACGATCTCGCAGAACGGCACGCGCATCGGCCGCGAGGACTTCCGCATCCGGCGGACGCCCACGTCCGAGACGAGCGTGAACTTCGTCGCCAGCGCCACCGTGAGCCTCGGCCCGCGGCAGCTCGCGCCCGACCTGCGCACCGACACTCAGGGCGGCCTCCTCGCCTACCGCGTCGAGGTGCGCAGCGGCGCGGCGATGCAGGAGCGGCTCAAGGGCACCGTGGAGCGCGGGCTGTTCGCCGCGGTGCTCACCACGCCGCGCGGGGAGGCGGCCCGCGAGTACATGGTGAGCGACGGCGCGGTCATCTTGGACGACGACGTGTACCACCAGTACTACTTCGTCGCCCGCACCGGCGGGCGCGGCGACGTGCTGCCCGTGGTGGTGCCGCGGCAGAACGTGCAGGTCACGATGCGCGTCGAGACCCAGGGCACCGAGGCGGTGACGGTCGGCGGCGGCGGTGAGCGAGGGCGCGCCGGCGTCGAGGGCGGCGGCCAGGGCCGGGCTGGTGGTCCGCAGGCCCAGCGCGTCCACCCGGCCGGCGTAGACCCCGCCGAGCAACGGGTCGGCCAGCCGGTCGACCAGTTCCTCGCCGAACCGCTCGCGCAGCAGCCCGCCCAGGGCGACGTCGCCCCCGCGCTCCCAGTGCAACGGACGGCCGGGTTCGGCGGCCACGGCGGCCACCGCGGCCGGCGACAGCAGATCGTCCAGCCGGGCGGCGCTGGTGGGCACCCCGAGCAGGGTGCCGCCGGGCAGCGGCCGGCTCCGGCCGCCGGCCCGGATGGCGGGCGCGGCGCCGGTGGGGTGCACCTGCGCGTCGGCCAGGCCCAGCTCGGCCAGCAGGGCGGGCACCTCGGGGCGGCGGGCCAGGAACGCCTCGGCACCCACGTCGAACGGCACGCCGGCCAGGTCGACGGTGTGCAGCACGCCACCTACCCGGTCGCGCTGGTCCAGCACGGTGACCGTGGCGGTCGGGCCGAGCCGGGTGCGCAGCCGGTGCGCCGCGGCCAGCCCGGACACGCCGGCCCCCACCACCGCCACGTGCACGGTCACGGGTGCAGGCTGTGCACCAGCTCGACGACCCGGGTGAGCACGTCCGGGTCGGTGTTCGGGAGCACCCCGTGCCCGAGGTTGAACACGTGCCCGGGGGCGGCCCGGCCCTCGTCGACGATCCGGCGTACCTCGGCCTCGATCGAGGCCGGGTCGGCGAACAGCACCGCCGGGTCCAGGTTGCCCTGCACCGGGTACCGGCCGCCGGTGCGGCGGACGGCCTCGTCCAGCGGCACCCGCCAGTCCACGCCGATCACGTCGGCGCCGGCCCCGGCCATGGCGCCGAGCAGCTCGCCGGTGCCCACCCCGAAGTGCACCCGGGGCACCCCGGCGTCGGCCAGCCCGGCCAGCACCCGGGTCGAGTACGGCAGCACGTACTCGCGGTAGTCGCGCAGGGAGAGCGCGCCGGCCCACGAGTCGAACAGCTGGACCGCGTCGACCCCGGCGGCGACCTGGGCGCGCAGGAACGTGGCGGTGGTGTCGGCCAGCGAGTCCATCAGCCGGTGCCAGACCTGCGGCGCCGAGCGCATCAGCGACTTGGTCCGCTCGTGGTTGCGGCTCGGCCCGCCCTCGACCAGGTAGGAGGCCAGCGTGAACGGGGCCCCGGCGAACCCGATGAGCGGGGTGTCGCCCAGCTCGGGCAGCAGCAGCCCGATGGCCTCGACCACCGGCGCGACCTGCTCGACGTCCAGCCGCGGCAGCCGGTCGACGTCGGCCGCGGTGCGCACCGGCGCCGCGACCACGGGTCCGGTGCCCGGGACGATGTCCACCCCGATCCCGGCGGCGTGCAGCGGGACCACGATGTCGCTGAACAGGATGGCCGCGTCCACCCCGTGCCTGCGCACCGGCTGCAGGGTGATCTCGCAGGTCAGCTCGGGGGTGAAGCAGCTCTGCAGCATGCCGGTGTCGGCCCGCAGGGCCCGGTACTCGGGCAGCGAGCGGCCGGCCTGGCGCATGAACCAGACCGGGACCCTGGCGGGCGCCTCGCCGCGCATCGCGGCCAGCAGCGGGGCGTCCCGCAGGTCGCGGCGCCGGCCCGCGACGACGCCGGGGACGGCCGGAGCGATGTGGGAGACCATGGCCCGACCATTGTCCCACGCCCTGGTACCGGGCCGCCCGCCAGGCCGGGCCCGGCGACGCGCCGGGGGGCGGACCGCCGGATCGGGGGCGATCCGGTCCCGGATCGGTCGACTCGCGGCGCGCCTCGGGCGTCGATCACCGAGAGCGACCTAGAGTCCTCGTCCGTGTCCGACACGACCGCCCCTCCCCCGTCGTTCCAGCAGGCGGTCGCCTCGATGCGGGCGGTGGTGCCGCGGCCGGAGCTGCGACTCTCCGCTGTCGACGCGCCGCCCCGGCTGGCCCCGTACACCTGGGCCTTCAGCGTGGAGGCCGACGCCGACCACGCCGAGGGCGACGAGCTCGACGACCTCGAACCCGACACCTCGGGCCGGCTGATCCTGTTGCACGACCCGGCCGGCCAGGACGCCTGGGAGGGCGTCTTCCGGTTGGTCTGCTTCGTCCAGGCCCGGCTGGAGCCCGAGCAGCTCGGCGACGAGATGCTGCCGGTGGTCGGCTGGTCCTGGCTGACCGAGGCGCTGCAGGGCTGCGGCGCGGAGTACACCGCGCTCGGCGGGACGGTCACCCAGACCTCGTCGGTCCGGTTCGGCGACATGGCCGGCCAGCGCCGCGACGACGACGTGGAGCTGCGGGCGTCGTGGACGCC
This sequence comes from Pseudonocardia sp., assembly GCA_030147065.1. Lineage (GTDB taxonomy): Bacteria > Actinomycetota > Actinomycetes > Mycobacteriales > Pseudonocardiaceae > Pseudonocardia. The sequence goes on from JASLAP010000057.1 coordinate 3,862, forward strand.
GCGGGGTAACGATTTGGGGCCGCACGCCGAGGCGTTCTGCGCGTTGGTCTCGTCGGCGGCAGGCCTTCCGCCGGTCGGAGCAATTTCTCTCGCTCGACGATCCGGCTGAACACCCACCGTGACCTGCGAGTACACCGCTCGGCGTGATCACCCTGGTCACTCGGACGGGTAGATCCGTGTCGACAAGGCTGTAACTTTCACCCGGGCAAGTTCGATGCGATAACGACGTTAGACCGCTTGGGGGGCTAGGCTTCCTCCACGACACCTCCCCGGGCGGTGAGCTTCACCTCTCGCCATCCGGGGATCTGGTGCCGGTCGGGGGGCAACGACCGACTCCAGGGAGGTAACAACGTGGCCGTTGTAGGCCAGGGCGCACCAGTGCGGGGTGCGACGGGTGCGGTGCTGTCGCCTGCGATGGTCCCGCACCCGCGGGAAGAGCTGTTCTCGGTGCTGGTGGTCGACGACCACCCGCTCCTTCGCGAGGCGATCGCCGCGCGGCTGCGCTCGATGGGCGCAGGAACGGTGTACGAGGCCGCCTCGGTTGCCGAGGCGCGTGCTCGGGCACACGCCAACGGGCCGTGTGACCTGGCGATCCTCGACCTCGGGCTGCCGGACGGCAGTGGGTTGGACCTGGTGACCGAGCTGCGGTCGCTGGGCTGGAACCGCCTGGTGGTGCTGGCGTCCTCGGACGACCCGTACGCCGTGCGGTCCGCGTTCCAGGCCGGCGCACAGGCCTATCTCCTCAAGTCGGCGTCGGCGGCGATCGTCACCGACGGCGTGAAGCGGGTGCTGGACGGCGGCGTGTACGCCGACCCGACGGTGGCGCCTCTACTGGCCACGGGAACTCGGGTTCCGGGTACCGACAACACCCCGCGCGAGCTCTCGGCGCGCGAGGTCGAGGTGCTCCAGCTGGTCGCCGACGGGCAGTCCAACAAGGAGATCGGTGAGGCGCTGAGCCTCTCGGCGCTGACGGTGAAGAGCCACCTGTCGCGGATCGGCCGCAAGCTGGGCACGGGCGACCGGGCCCAGATGGTCGCGCTGGCGATGCGGGCCGGGGTCATCCGCTGACACCGGACATCATCGGCCGGACCGACCCCGGCAGGACCGAGATCGACGACAGCGCTGGTACGGGCACGGGCACCCTCGACGAGGGGCCCGTGCCCGGCGCTGCGCCGCAACCACCGCCGGAACCGGCGCCGCAGCCGCTGCTCGCGCCGGCCGACGGGCTGCCGCCGGTCGTGGCCGACCGGTCGGCGCTGGCCGCGACGGCCGCCGCGTTCGCCGCCGGTTCCGGTCCGATCGCCGTCGACGCCGAGCGGGCGTCCGGCTTCAAGTACTCCCAGCGGGCCTACCTGGTGCAGTTGCGCCGGGTCGGCGCGGGCACCGCGCTGATCGACCCCATCCCGCTGGGCAGCGACCTGCGCGAACTCGCCCCCGCGCTGACCGGCCCGGAGTGGGTGCTGCACGCCGCCGGGCAGGACCTGGCCTGCCTGGCCGAGGTCGGGCTGACCCCGGCCCGGCTGTTCGACACCGAGCTGGCCGGCCGGTTGGCCGGGCTGCCCCGGGTCGGGCTGGGCCCGCTGGTCCAGCAGCTGCTCGGGCTGGCCCTGGAGAAGGGGCACGGCGCCGCCGACTGGTCGCGCCGGCCGCTGCCCGAGGACTGGCTGGTCTACGCGGCCCTGGACGTCGAGGTCCTGGTGGAGCTGCGCCACGTGCTGGCCGGGCTGCTGGCCGAGCAGGGCAAGCTGGGCTGGGCCGAGGAGGAGTTCGAGGCGGTCCGCACGGCCGGGCCGCCGACGCCGCGGGCCGAGCCGTGGCGGCGCACCTCGGGCATCCACAAGATCCGCAAGGCCCGCCCGCTGGCCGCGGTGCGGGCGCTGTGGGAGGCCCGCGACCGGCTGGCCGCCGAGCGCGACATCGCCCCGGGCCGGGTGCTGCCCGACGCCGCGATCATCGACGCCGCCACCGGCGCCCCGGACTCGGCGCAGGCGCTGGCCGCGATGCCGG
>JASLAP010000063.1 GCA_030147065.1 Pseudonocardia sp.
TCAGCCCAGGGCGTCGCCGGCCAGGAACAGCTGGGTGGGCTCGGCGCCGGGGTGCAGCACGACGCCGGTGTCGTCGGCGCCCAGCCACAGCGAGCCGCCGCGCTTGATCTCCAGGTCGCCACCCGGCACGGTGACGGAGGCCGCGCCGGCGGTGCACAGCAGGATCCGTGGGCCGCCGTCGGGGACGGCGACGGCGCCGCGGGTGGTGTCCCTACCGGCCGGGCCCTCCCAGCGGCGCAGCAGGAACTCCTCGATCGGGGTGTCGTAGCGGACCCAGTCGCCGTCCGGGCGGCCACGCAGCACCGGCGGCGGGGACGGGGTGAAGTCCAGCACCCGCAGCAGTTCGGGGACGTCCACGTGCTTGGGGGTCAGCCCGCCGCGCAGGACGTTGTCGGAGTTCGCCATCAGCTCGATGCCGGCCCCGTTGAGGTAGGCGTGCAGGTTGCCGGCCGGCAGGAACAGGGCCTCCCCGGGGGCCAGGGTGACCCGGTTGAGCAGCAGCGAGGCCAGCACGCCTGCGTCGCCGGGGTAGCGCTCGGACAGGTCCAGGGCGGTGCGGGCCTCGGTCCGGAAGTCCCCCGTGCCGCCGCCGTCGCCGCGGCCGAGCAGCCGCACGCAGCCGTCCTGCAGGGCCGGGACGAGCTGGTCGAGCGCCGACTGGGGCAGCGTGATCCAGGTGGTGAACAGCGCGCGCAGGCCGTCGGCGTCGGGCTGGGCGGCGAGCAGCCCGGCGTGCCCGTTGAGCTCCGGGACGTCCAGCGCGCGCAGCAGCGGCACGGTGGCCGCCGGGTCGCGGAAGCCGACCAGGGCGTGGAACTCGGTGAGCGCGCAGATCAGCTCGGGCTTGTGGTTGGCGTCGCGGTAGTTGCGCTCGGCCGCCGAGCGGTCCAGCCCGGCCGCGTTCTCCCGGGTGAACCCGGCGCGGGCCTGCTCCAGGCTCGGGTGCGCCTGCAGCGACAGCGGTTCGTCGGCGGCGAGCACCTTGAGCAGGAACGGCAGCGTGCCCGCCCAGCGGTCGGCCCGGTCCGGGCCGAGCAGCCGGTGCGGCTCGGCGCGCAGCGCGTCGTCCAGCGGGACCCGCCGGCCGTCGGCGTGCACCAGCCGGGACGGGTCGTCCGGGTGGGCGCCGAGCCACAGCTCGGCCTGCGGGTGCGCCGAGGGCACCTCCTCGCCCAGCAGCTCGGCGATCACCGTGCGCGACCCCCACGCGTAGGGACGCACCGCGTTCTCCAGCAGCTCCACGACGGCTCGGACTCCTCTCCCGGTCCGGTCAGGCCGGTTCGATGGTGCGGGTGGCCAGACCCAGGTACACCGCGGCCACGACGAATCGGGAGGCGAGCACGGCCGCGCGCACCAGTGGCGCGTGCCGCACGTCGCGCGGCACCTCCTCCACCGGGTGCACCAGGTCGGCCGAGGGCCACCCGCGCCCGGTCAGGCGCAACGAGACCTGGCCCGGGTCCTCGTCGCCGGTGGCCAGCAGGACCAGCCGCACCGGCGGTGCGTCGGCCCCGTCGGCCGGGTCGTCGAACGGGTCGCGGAACACGTCGCCCCCCGACGCGTCCCGGTCGACCGCCCGGACCAGCCCGGTCGCGTACACCGCCGAGGACAGCTCGGCGGCGTGCCCGACCACCCCGGCGTGGGTGGCCAGCGCGTCGACCGCGTGCCCGGCCACCGCGGCGGCCAGCCGGTCGGTGCCCCACAGCAGCGGGACGTGCTCGGCCAGCCGCAGTGCCAGCGACTTGGCCGGGTTGAGGAACGGTTCGTGGCCGGGCTGGTTGCGCTCGGCCTCGGCGTCGAGCTGGTCGGCCAGCGGTTCCAGCCCGCCGTGGCGGGGCAGGTCGAGCAGGTCCAGCACGCCCAGCGTGACCAGCCCGACGGTCAGCGCCCGCGGCAGGTCCAGCCCCGGCGGCACCGGGATGCGCGGCTCCACCAGCCGGACGCGACCGGCCCCGGCCGAGGCCACCGGGCCCTCGGCGGGCGCGGACAGCAGCACCTCGGCGCCGCGCCCGACGGCCAGCGCCACCCCGTCGGCCAGCACGGCGTCGTTCGGGTCGGCGCTGTGCGCCACCACCACGTCCAGCGGGCCGATCCAGGGCGGCACGGTGTCGGCCAGCACCACCGGCACCGGCGAGGTCGGTCCGAGCAGGGCGACGAGCAGGTCCGCGGCCACCCGGGACGCGCCGGGGCGGCGCAGCAGCACCAGCGCCCGCGGTCGGGTCCCGGCCAGGTCGCCGATCCCGGCCTCGAAGGCCCCTTCGGCCGCCGACCGCACCTGGGCACCGGCGGTCGCGGCCGAGCGCAGGACACCGCCCGTGTCGACGGCGGCCAGCGCCCTCGGGTCGGTCAGCAGCGTGTCGTCGAGCACCGTCAGGCGCCGGACGCGGCGGCGGGTGGACCGTCGGGCGCACCCGGCGGCAGCGTCGCCTCGTCCAGCAGCAGCACCGGGATGCCGTCGGTGACCGGGTACATCCGGCCGCAGGCGGTGCAGGTGAGCACGTCGGCGTCCGGGTCGTCCGGGGTGCCGGCGCGCAGCGGGGCGTGGTCGTCCGACGGGCAGGCCAGGATGTCCATCAGCTGGGGGTCGAGCTGTACGGCCATTTTCTCCTCCTCCGTACGGGGATGTCCGCGATGCTGCCAGGGTGGAGCGCCGCGTGCCGCCGATCCGGCACCCGGTTCCCTAACCGCGGACGATCGCCAGCACCTCGTCGCGCAGCGCGGCCACCGCGGCTGCGTCGGCCGCCTCCACGTTGAGCCGCAGCAGCGGCTCGGTGTTGGAGGCGCGGAGGTTGAACCAGGAGCCGTCGGGCAGGAACACGGTCAGCCCGTCGAGCTCGTCGAGCTCGACGCCGTCCCGGCTGCCGTAGGCCTGCTTGATGGCCGCGATCCGCCCGGCCTGGTCGTGCACCGTGGAGTTGACCTCGCCGGAGGCTGCGTAGCGGCTGTACTCGGCCATGAGCTCCGACAGCGTGCCGTCCTGCTCGCCGAGCGCGGCCAGCACGTGCAGCGCGGCCAGCATGCCGGAGTCGGCGCGCCAGAAGTCGCGGAAGTAGTAGTGCGCGGAGTGCTCGCCGCCGAAGACCGCGTCGGTCTCGGCCATCGTCTCCTTGATGAACGAGTGGCCGACCCGGGTGCGGACCGGGGTGCCGCCGTGCTCGCGGACGATCTCCGGCACGGCCCGCGAGGTGATCAGGTTGTGGATCACCGCGGAGCCCGGGGCCTTGGCCAGTTCGCGCACCGCGACCAGGGCGGTGATCGCGCTCGGGCTGACCGGCTCGCCGCGCTCGTCGACGACGAAGCAGCGGTCGGCGTCGCCGTCGAAGGCCAGCCCGATGTCGGCGCCCTCCTCGACCACCCGCTTCTGCAGGTCGACCAGGTTGGCCGGGTCGAGCGGGTTGGCCTCGTGGTTGGGGAAGCTGCCGTCGAGCTCGAAGTACATCGGGACGACCTCGAGCGGCAGGTCGGCGCCGAGCACCGCGGGCACGGTGTGCCCGCCCATCCCGTTGCCGGCGTCGACGACCACCTTCAGCGGCCGCGACCCGGTCAGGTCCACCAGCTCGCGCAGGTACTGCGCGTAGCCGCTGAGCTGGTCGGACCCGGTCACGGTGCCGCCGCCGGGGCCGGCCGGGACGCCCTGCTCGACCGAGGCGCGCACGGTGGCCAGCCCGGTGTCCTGGCCGATCGGCCGGGCGCCGGCCCGGCAGAGCTTGATCCCGTTGTACTTCGCCGGGTTGTGGCTGGCGGTGAACATCGCACCCGGGGCGTTGCGCAGGCCGGAGGCGAAGTAGAGCATGTCCGTGCTGGCCAGGCCGATGTTCTCGACGTCGAGGCCCTGCCCGGTGACGCCCTCGGCGAACGCCGCGGCCAGCTCCGGTGAGCTCTCCCGCATGTCGTAGCCGATCACCATCCGGTCGGCCGGGCCGTCCTCGGCGAGCAACAGGCGGGCCGTCGCCGCCCCCAGGTCGCGCACCGTCGGCGCGTCCAGCTGCTCGCCGACCACGCCGCGGATGTCATAGGCCTTCACGATCGCCGACAGGTCTGCCACGGACCGGAACCCTATCGGTGCGCCCGGTGGCGGCCTGCACCCCGCCCGGCACTGCCCCCGTGCGGGGGTCAGTCGTCGGCGGGACCGGGCAGCACCCGCAGGTGGCCGCGGCGGCCGGTGCCGGTGGTCGGGACCGGGGCCGGCGGGCGGTCCACCCGGCCGGCCTCGCGGACGGCCTCGGCCAGCGCGGTGAGGTCGTCGCTGGAGGTGTGCGGCGGCGGGGCGAACTCGCCCTCGAAGCGCACCACCTCCCAGCCGCGCGGCGCGGTGAGCCGGTGGGCGTGCCGGTCGCAGAGGTCGTAGGAGTGCGGTTCGGCCTGGGTGGCCAGCGGACCCACCACGGCCGTGGAATCGGCGTAGACATAGGTGAGCGTGGCCACCGCGAGTTCGGTGCACCCCGACCGCGAACAGCGCCGCACACTCAACACGCCTGCGACCATAGCGCCTGCACCCGTCCGACGGACGACGCGACGCGCGGAGCGTCGCGGCACCCCCGGCGGGTCGTAGGATCGCGCGGTGACCGTGGCCCGTCGCGCCCTGCGCCGCTCGCCCCGCCGGCGTGACCGGCGGGGCCGTGGCCTGCGCGGACTGCTGTACCCGTCGAGCATGCCCGCCGCCCGGACGCGCGCGGAGAAGTTCGACGCGCTGGTGCTGGAGGCCCTCGAGCCGATCGAGCTGCGCTGGGGCTCGGAGCTGGCCGAGCTGGACCTGGCCGTCGACGACGTCCCCGAGGTCGACGAGACCTCACCGGACGACGTGGTGTGGGGCCAGGGCGTGCTCTCCGACATCGGCGTGCCGCTGGCCCGGCTGGTGCCCGCCGGGGTGGACCCGGAGGGGCTGCCGTCGCGGGCCCGGATCGTGATCTATCGCAGACCCCTGGAGGCCAGGGCGCGCGGCGGCGAGGACCTGTCCGACCTGCTGCACGAGGTGCTCGTCGAGCAGGTGGCGGAGTACCTCAACATCGAGCCCGACGCCATCGACGGCGGCGCGGAGTAACCACCCGATCCGTCGAGAACGACGTCACGGTGATCGAGGAGCCCTGTCGATCACCATGACGTCGTTGTCGACGGGATGGGGTCGCGCAGCGTCAGATGGCGCGGCGCAGCCGGCGCCGCTCGCGCTCGGAGAGCCCGCCCCAGATGCCGAAGCGCTCGTCGTGGGCCAGCGCGTAGTCCAGGCACTCGGCGCGCACCTCGCAGCCCAGGCAGATCCGCTTGGCCTCCCGGGTGGAGCCGCCCTTCTCCGGGAAGAACGCCTCCGGGTCGGTCTGCGCGCACAGGGCGCGTTCCTGCCAGTCCGGCTCCTCGCCGTCGTCCACGGCGAACGAGCCGAGCACGTCCACCCGGGACAGGTCCGCGCCGGGCAGCGCGGGCTGCTCCGGCTCGACCGGCTCGGTCCCGGCGTCGACCCACCCGCCGACCGGCGTACCGGTGGTCGGGCCGAACTCCCCGTCCATCGACGTCAGGTCCCTCTCCCCCCGCCCGTCCGCTGTCGGCTCCGACGCCCCCTCAGACGTCCCGACCTGCTGCGACGCGATCGCGGCCACGTTCACTCGCCCACCTCCCCACACCCGGCGAATGGCTGTCCAGAACCAGAATGACAGCAATGTAAGTACAGCGCTGTGAGCCCAGCCTTGGCAAGCCGTGGCTGCCGACCGGGTGACGCGGTCCACCCCATCGGTCGCCCGTTCAGCACAATGGACGGGTGACTCGTGCGACGGATCGGATCAGTCCGTGGTTCCTCCTGCTCGTTGCGGTGACCCTCGTCGGGGGTGTGCTGACGGTGCTGGGTACTCCCGCCGCGGTCGAATCGGGGGCGTCGGTGCTGCTCACGGCGGGGGTGGTGCTGCTGGTGCTGGGCGGGTGGGCGGTCTCGCTGTGCCTGCACGAGTTCGGGCACGCGATGGTCGCGTACCGCTCCGGCGACCGGAGCGTGCGCGAGAAGGGCTACCTGACCCTCGACATCCGGCGGTACACGGACGTGGGGTTGTCGTTCGTGCTGCCGGTCGTGTTCCTCCTCCTGGGTGGCATCCCGCTGCCGGGCGGCGCCGTCTGGATCAACCACGGCGCGATCCGGTCACCCGGGGCCCGGTCCCTGGTCTCGTTGGCCGGGCCGCTGACCAACCTGGTGCTGGCCGCCCTGCTGACGGTCTCGGTCGGGGTGCTGCCGATGCCGATCGGGCTGGCCGTCGGGCTGTCCTGCCTGGCGCTGATCCAGGTGCTGGCGTTCGTGCTGAACATCCTGCCGATCCCCGGGTTGGACGGCTTCGGGGTGCTGGAGCCGTTCCTGCCGGTCGGGGCGGTGCAGCTGGCGGCGCGGCTGCGGCCGTGGGCGCCGATCGTGCTGTTCCTGCTGATCATCGGGGTGCCCGGGGTGGCGGGCGCGTTCTTCGAGGCCGGCGGGGCGCTGTTCGCCGCGGTCGGCGGGTCCTACCAGCTGGCGTCGGTCGGGTACAGCGAGCTGCTGTTCTGGCGCTGAGCCGTCAGGACGGTGGCCTTGCGGGCGTCGGGGTGAGGGCGGCGCGGGCGGCGGCGGCGAGGTCGGGGAGGGTGTCGTCGTCCGACGGGAGGGCGTCCAGCGGCCACCACCGCAGGTCCGCCGACTCCTCGCTGATCCGCTCCACCGCCCCGGCCGGCGCCCGGACCAGGTACTGGACGTCCAGGTGCCGGGTGGGCACGCCGAGCGAGCAGGTCACCGGGTGCACGTCCAGCAGCACCGGCTGCTCGGAGATGGTCAGCCCGTCGATCCCGGACTCCTCGGTGGCCTCGCGCAGCGCCGCGTCCCGCAGGCTCGCGTCGCCGGGCTCGCAGTGCCCGCCCAGCTGCACCCAGCGGTGGAACCGGGCGTGCAGGGTGAGCAGGGCGCGCTCGCCGTCGGCGTCCAGCACGAGGGCCGAGGCGGTCAGGTGACCGGGCACGCAGGACCGGGCGCAGGCGTCGTCCGGGCGGGCGTCCAGGAAGGCCAGCAGGGCGTGCTGCAGCGCCCGCTGACCGGTCGTCGGGGCCCGCCAGGCCGCCAGCTCCGCGGCCGCGGTGGCCGCGGCTACCACTCGACCAGCCCCGCCTCCGGGTCGCGCGCCGGGCGCGGCGCGAGCGGCTGCGCCGGCACCCCGACGGCGATCGCGCCGAGCGGCTGCCAGTCCGCGGGCAGGTCGAGCTCGCGGCGGACCACGTCCGCGGCGAAGATCGTCGACCCGACCCAGCACGACGCCAGCCCCTCGGCGGCCAGCGCGACCAGGAACGACTGCACCGCCGCCCCGCCGGCCACGGTGAACATCGTGCGTTCGCCGACGCGGCGGGCGTCGTCGGGGTAGGTGTGCATGCCGTCGCCGGTGCGGAAGGCCAGCACCAGCTCCGGGGCCCGGCGCAGCAGGTCGCCGCGGCGCATCCGGCGCGCCACCTCCTCGGCCGGGCGGCCGTCGGCCTCCAGGTGCTCGCGCCAGCGCACGGCCAGGGCGTCGAGCAGGGCGGTGCGGCGGTCGCGGTCGCGCACCCAGCCGAACCGGAACGGGGTGCTGTGGTGCGGCGCGGGCGCGGTCAGCGCCACCCCCACCGCCCGGCGCAGCGCCGCGCCGTCGACCGGCTCGTCGGCGAAGTCGCGGGTGCTGCGGCGCATGAGCACGGCCTCGCGACGGCCGCGGGCCAGCGCCTCGTCGGTGCCCAGCCAGAACATGTCCTCGTCGAGCGGGCGGACCAGGTCGCGGGCGGTGGACCCGTCGTCGACCGGGGCGGCGCCGCGCACCACCGCCACCGGCAACCCGCCGAGCTTGCCCTTGACCAGGTCGGCCGCGGCGGCCAGCTCGTCGGCCATGGCGACCTCGGTGACCAGCAGCGGGTTGCCCTGCGGGTCGGTCCGGCCCTCGTAGCGGTGCAGCACGGTCAGCCCGGCCGAGCCGATCGCCACGTCGGTCTGCCCGACCCGCCAGGACCGGCCCAAGGTGTCGGTGACGACCACCGCGACCGCGACGCCGAGCAGCCGCCGCAGGTCGTCGCGCAGCCGGGCCGCGCTGGCGTCGGGGTCGGCGGGCAGCAGCGCCAGCTCATCGGGACGGACGTTGGAGCCGTCGACGCCGGCCGCGGCCTGCACGATGCCGAGCTTGCCGGCGACGATCAGGGTGCGGCCGCGGCGGGCCAGCACCCGCTCGGTCTCGGCGTCGACCAGCTCGCGGCGCAGCGCGTCGCGGGCGTCGAGGTCGGTCGGCGCGGACACCAGCCGGCCCTCCACCTTCGAGAACACCTTGGAGGTGACCACCACGACGTCGCCGTCGGCGAGCCACGGAGCGGCCTGCGCCAGCGCGCCGGCCAGGTCGTCGCCGGGGCGGAACTCGGGCAGCCCGCGCACCGGCAGCACGGTGATCGCGTCCGGGGCGGCGTGGTCGCCGTCGGGGCGCGGCTCCCCCGGTTCAGGAAAGCCACGATGCTGCCCTGTGCGGGCCGGAACGTGGCTTTCCTGAACCGGGCGGGGCGGGGTTCGCGGGTCAGACACCGGCCAGCTCCAAGGCGCGGCGGGCCATCTCGGCGGTCGCCGGGACGTCGGTCATCAGCAGCGGCACCGGCCGGACCTCGACGCCCGGGACCTCCGCGGCGTCGCCCTCGTGCACCAGCCAGCCGTCCAGCAGCCCGCCGTCGGCCCGGGCGCCGAAGTGCCGCCCGACCGCCTCGGCGGTGGTGTCCACGCCGATCGCGGTCAGGCAGGCGTCGGCCATCCCGCGCAACGGACGCCCGCCCACGATCGGCGACAGCCCGACCACCTTCGCCGAGGTCGCGGCCAGCGCCTCGCGCACCCCCGGCACCGCCAGCGTCGAGCCGATGCTGACGACCGGGTTCGACGGCGCGACGAGCACGGCGTCGGCCCCCGCGATCGCCTCGCGGACGGCGGGCAGCACACCGGCTGCATCCGCGCCGACGGAGACGAAGTCGTGCGGGCGCGGCTCGGCCTTGTGCCGGATCCACCACTCCTGGAAGTGCACGGCCTTGCGCGCCTTCGGGCCGGTCTCCGGGTCGTCGATGACCACGTGGGTCTCGACGCGGTCGTCGGTGGTGGGCAGCAGCGCCACCCCCGGCCGCCAGCGGGCGCACAGCGCGGTGGTGACGTCGGACAGGGCGTAGCCGGCCCGCAGCATCCGGGTGCGGACCAGGTGGGTGGCGGTGTCGCGGTCACCGAGGCCGAACCAGGAGGGGTCGGCGCCGTAGGCGGCCAACTCGTCGCGCACCGACCAGGTCTCGCCCGCCCGGCCCCACCCGCGCTCGGAGTCGATGCCACCGCCCAGGGTGTACATGCAGGTGTCCAGGTCGGGGCAGATGCGCAGGCCGTGCAGCCAGATGTCGTCGCCGACGTTGACCACGGCGGTGATCTCGTGCTCGCTCTCGCCCGGACCGACCGCGGGCAGCCCCAGCGCCGCCTTCACCCCGAGCAGGAACCGGGCTCCACCGACCCCGCCGACCAGCACCGTGACCTTCACACGGCGAGCCTACGTCGCCGGACCGACGCCCCGACGCGCCTGCCCCGGCCACCCGACGGCCCCCCGTGGAGGGGGGGCGCGCGGGGGTGGGGCGGGTCAGAGGGTGCGGTAGTCGCGGGGGGAGAAGCGCGGGCCGAAGCGGGGGCGGCGGAACCCGGACGCCTCGATGTAGCGCACCGCGCGCTGCCGCTGCGGCGCGTACGGCGCCAGCACCTCCAGCATCCCGGCGTCGTCCAGCGGGCGCCCGAGCAGCGCCCAGCCGACCACGGACGGGATGTGGAAGTCGCCGAAGCTGACCGCGTCCGGGTCGCCCCAGGCCCGCTGGGCCACCTCGGCCGCGGTCCACACCCCGATCCCGGGCACCCGCCGCAGCAGCTCCCGGCCGGGCGCCCCGCCCAGCTCGCAGGCCCGCTCCAGGCGGTGCGCCACGGCCGCGCAGGCCCGGATCGCCCGGCCGCGGGCGTGGTCCACGCCGGCCCGGTGCCATTCCCAGTCCGGGACGGCGCGCAGTTGGGCGGGCGTCGGCGGGACGCGCATCCCGGCCGGCGCCGGACCCGGGGCCCGGTCGCCGAAGCGGTGGCACAGCTCGCGCCACGACCGGCGGGCCTCGGTGCCGGTGACCTTCTGCTCCAGCACCGCGGGCACCAGCACGTCCCACACCCGCCGCGACGCGCCCAGCCGCAGGCCCGGCCGGCGGCGCAGGGCGTCGGCGACCAGCGGGTGGTGGGCGACGAACTCGTCGGGCCGGTCGTCCGCGCCCAGCAGGGCGGGGACGGCCTCGAGGGCGCAGGCCGCGCCGGGCCCCCACGCCGTGACGACCACGGTGCCGTCCGCGCGCCGCTGCAGGCGCGTCGTCACCGGCCCGTCGGCCGTGGTCGCCGTCCGCCAGATCGCGGCGCCGTCGGCGTCGGTCTGCCAGGTGGGGTCGCCCCGGCCGCGGCGCAGCGGGCCGAGGACGCCGGCCAGGTCCAGCCGGAACTCCGGCCGCCACTCGCGCACCTGCTCGGTGCTGCGGGCCGGGAGGGACACCCCGCGACCCTAAGCCCTGCCCGGACGGCCCTGCCCCGGCCGCCCTCGCAGCCCGTGGCGGGTAGCGCAGCGCGCGTGGTGCCGTCGCAGCGCGCCGGCACGCTGCGCGAACCCCCCACAGGCTGCGCCACCCGCGAAGCGCTGCGACAGTGCCGGGGCCGAGCGCCGGTCAGACGTCCGGGGAGAAGCGCACCCCGTGCGGCGGCAGCACCACGTCCGGCCAGATCCGCATGCCCTTGCGCAGCTCGCAGTGCGCGCCGACGACCGCGCGGTCGCCCAGCACGGTGTCGTTGACCAGCGCACCCTCGTCGACCCGCGCGCCCGCGCCGATCACCGAGTGCTCCACCACGGCGCCCTCGCCGATCACCGCGCCGTCGAACACCATCGCGCCCTCGACCCGGGCCCCGGCCCCGATCCGGGCGCCGCGACCGACCGTGGTGCCGCCGAGTACGAACGCCTCGGGGTGCACCTCGGCGCCGTCGAGCAGCAGCATCTCGCCGGTCGGGCCGGGCAGCGCGTCCGACGGGGCCACCCCGCGGACCAGGTCGGCCGAGCCGTGCACCAGGTCGGCCGGGGTGCCCATGTCGCGCCAGTAGGAGTTGTCGACGTGCCCGGAGACCCGCGACCCGGCGGCCAGCAGCGCCGGGAAGGTCTCCCGCTCGACCGACACCGGTCGGCCCGCCGGGATCGACTCGATCACCGACCGGTTGAACACGTAGCACCCGGCGTTGATCTGGTCGGTCGGCGGGTCGTTGGTCTTCTCCAGGAACTCCAGCACCTGCCCGCTCGGGTCGGTCGGCACGCAGCCGTAGGCCCGCGGGTCGAGCACCTTGACCAGGTGCAGGGTGACGTCGGCGGCGGTCGCGCGATGGGTCTGCACCAGCGCGCCCAGGTCGGTCCCGCACAGCACGTCGCCGTTGAACACCAGCACGTTCTCGGCGGTGAGGTGCTCGGCCACGTTGCGGATGCCGCCGCCGGTGCCCATCGGCTGGTGCTCGACGACGTACTCGATCTCCATACCGAGCTTGGAGCCGTCGCCGAAGTACTCGGAGAACGTCTCGGCCAGGTAGGAGGTGCCCAGCACCACCCGCCGGACGCCGGCCGAGCGGATCCGGGACAGCAGGTGCGCCAGGAACGGCACCCCGGCCGTGGGCAGCATCGGCTTGGGGGCGGACAGGGTCAGCGGCCGCAGCCGGGTCCCCTTCCCGCCCACCAGCACCACGGCCTCGACGTCGTCCAGCACGCGATCTCCTCCAGCTCGAGTGGTCAGCGGGGCCCGCGCGCGGCGAGCGCCACCAGCGCCCGCACGGGCGCGGGACTGCGGTCCTGCACGAAACGGCGCAACGCGGCGCCGTCCGTTTCCAGCATGCCGGGCCCGTCCACCCGGCCGACGGTCACCTCTGCCGCGGGCACGTGGCGGACCAGCCACCCGGCCCGGCCGAGCCGGTCGCCCAGGTCGACGTCGTCCAAGGGACCCGGGTAGCGGGGGTCGAACCCGTCGACGGAGTCCAGCGCGGCGCGGCGCAGCAGCAGGCAGGTCGCCGGCAGCCAGCCGACGGTCCCGGCCGGCGGCGGCGTGGCCGGGCGGCGGCGCAGCAGGTCGCGCACGCCCGGCACGGCGCCGCCACCGGGCACCTGCCGGCCGGTCCCGTCGCACAGCTTCGGGCCGAGCGCTCCGGCCCGCGGGTGCGCCGCCCCCACCGCCAGCAGGACGTCCAGGGCGCCGGGCCCGAGGCGCACCCCGGGATCGGCCACGACGACCCAGCCGACCGAGCGGTCCAGCCCGGCCACCGCCCGGTTCACCGCGGGGCCGCGCCCGAGGTGCTCGCCGAGGCGCACCAGCTCGATGTCGGCGGTGCAGCGGTCGGCGGCGGCGCTGTCGGCGACGACGACCCGCACCGGGCGCGCGGTGGCCGCCCGGGCCGTGGCCGCCAGCTCCGCCACCGCGTCCACCGGGGTCGACGCGGACGCCACCGTGACGACGGCGACGCCGTCGCCGTAGCTCGTGATGGGGTCACGCCGCACTGCAGGGACCCTAGGGCGTGTCCGTTCGATCCCCGACGACGGGTTCGGCCCCCGGTCCCCCGGCGCGTCAGTCGTCGGCCGGGTCGCCGCCGTCCAGCTCGATCAGCACGGCCATCGCGTCGGGATCGCCGGAGTCGGCCGCGCTCTGCAGGTACCAGCGGGCCTCGTCCGGGCGGCCGGCGTCGACCAGGAAGTAGCCCATGGTCGCGGCCCAGCCCGGCTCGGCGTGCCGCTGCGCCTCCCGGAACTCCAGCTCGGCACCGGCCGCGTCGCCGCGCACGTTCAGCAGGAACTGCCCGTAGGCGGTGTGCGCGCGCAGGGCGCCCAGCTCGCCGGCGCGCCGGTAGTAGGCCTCGGCCTCGTCGGCCAGGCCCTGCACCGTCCGGACCTCGGCCAGCGCGACCAGGGTGTCCGGGCGGTTCTCGTCGGCGTAGGTCTCGGCGGCCGTGATCGCGCCGGTGGGGTCGCCCGCCTCCAGGTGCATGGCCACCAGGTTCGCCCCGGCCTGCGGGTCGCCCGCCTCGGCCGCCCGGGCCAGCACCTGCAGGGCCTCGCCGAGGCGGTCGCCGTCGCGCAGCAGGATGGCCAGGTCGTTGGCCGCGCCCAGCTCGCCGGAGGAGACCGCCAGCCGGAACGCGTCCTCGGCCCGTTCCCGGTCGCCGATCTCGGCGTAGGCGACGCCGAGCCGCCCGGCGTAGCGGACCTCGCCCTGCTCGACCAGCGGGCCCAGCCAGTCCACCGCCGCCCGCCAGCTGCCGCTGTCCAGGTAGGCGCGGACCAGCAGGTCACCGGCCGACGGCTCGCCGATGGCCACGGCCTGCCGGAGGATCTCCACGGCGTCCACCGCGCGTCCGGTGTCGATCAGCGCGGCACCCTCGGCGGACAGCGGCTCGGTGGTCGGCAGCGGGCTGGGCTCGACGAACTCCACCGGCTGCTGGGCCTGCTGGACGGTGTCGCCGGCCGGTGGGGGCTGCGAGGTCGGCAGCGGGATGGTCATCGTTCCCCCACTCGATCAGGTGGTGGGCCCACCACCGCGCGCCGGCCGTCACCTGCGGTAGGTCGCTATCACCATTCTGTACGCGGTGCGGCGGATCCGCTCGGGTACCAGACGGTACCCTCCGCGCACGACCACGTTGCGCAGGTACTGCGCCCGGCTGGTGAACCCGAGCCGCCGGAACCGGCGCTGGATGGCCAGCTCGGCGCGCAGCTGGCGCCAGCCGCCGCGCCGCGCGTACGCCCCGGCCCCGACCCGGTACTTGACCAGCGGCTCGGCCACGTTCGCCACCCGGGCCCCGGCCACGATCATCTTCGCCCAGAGCAGGTAGTCCTCCATCAGGGCGAAGTCGGTGTACCCGCCGACGCCGCGGACCGCGGAGCGCCGGTAGACGACGGTGGGGTGGTTGAACGGGTCGGCGAACCGGGCCCGGGCCAGGATGTCCGCGGGGTCGGTCGGCGGGGTGCGGGTGCCGACGATGTCGTCGGGGTCCGCACCGAACTCCAGCAGCCCCGACCCGACCAGGTCGGCGCCGGCCTCGATGATCGGCATCTGGACGGCGAACCGGTGCGGCAGGCTGATGTCGTCGGCGTCCATCCGGGCCACCACCTCGTGCCGGCAGAAGGTGAGCCCGGCGTCCAGCGCCATCCCCAGGCCGACGTTGCGGTCCAGCTCGACCAGCTCGACGGGCACCGGGCTGGACGCGGCCAGCTCGGCCAGCCGGTCGGCCAGCGGCACGCCGACCGGGCCGTCCCGGACGATCACCACCTGGTCCGGGCGGCGGGTCTGCTCGTCGACGGTGGACCGGAACGCCGCGCTGAGGTGGTCGGGGTCGTCGCCGGCCCAGACCGGCAGCAGCACGGACAGCGGCTCGGGCAACGGTTCCCCCGGTTTCGTCACGCTCGGTGGTGGACGGCGGGCGATCACTGTCACCCGCGACACGCGCCGATGGTCGCCGATCGGGTGCGCGCGTTGATGCACCCTAGGGCGCGTCGCCGCGCTGCCCGGGCACACCCCGGCCGACCCGGTAACGGCGGCCGGCGGAGGTGCGAGGTGGACGGACGTGAGTCACCCGTTC
>JASLAP010000082.1 GCA_030147065.1 Pseudonocardia sp.
GGCACCGCCCACGCCCGTCCCGGCCGCGCCGCCGGGCGGGACGGGCGTGGGCGGTGCCGGCGGCGGCGCGGGCGGGCCCGCGGTGTCGTCGTCGACCGAGATGCCGAAGTCGGTGGCGATCCCGGCCAGTCCGTTGGCGTAGCCCTGGCCGACCGCGCGCACCTTCCACTGCCCGGCGCGACGGTAGATGTCCACGCACAGCAGCGCGGTCTCCGCGGCCAGCCCGTCCGGCTCGAACACCGCGACCGGGGCGCCGGCCACCGCGACCTCCATCCGCAGCCCGCCCATCGCGCCGAACGTCGCCGGCCCGCGCCCGTCCAGGCTGGCGGTGACGGTGACCGTCTCGATCGCGGCGTCCACCGCGGCCGGATCGACGTCGACGCCGTCCTCGCGGTAGCGCACGCCGGGGGCCGAGGGCTGGTTGTAGAACACGAAGTCGTCGTCGCTGCGGACCTGGCCGGCGCCGGTCAGCAGCAGCGCGGAGATGTCGACCGGCGCTGCGGCGCGGACCCGCACCGCCACCGGACCAGCAGGGAGCGGCGCGTTGGCGCCTTTGGCGAGGGTCTGCACGCCGGTGATCCTGCCAGCGCGCGGGCTGTCCGCCGAGGCCCGCCCTGGCAGGGTGGGACGCATGAAGCGCTACGAGTACCGGGTCGTGCAGCTCCGCGAGGGGCTGGTCGGGGGCAAGCTGTCCGACGACAAGCTGGAGAAGATCCTCAACCGGGAGGCCGGCGACGGCTGGCAGCTCAAGGCCATCACCGCCGCCGACGTGAAGGGGCGGATCGGGCCGGGCGGGGTGGACGGCCTGCTGATCACCTTCGAGCGACCGGTGGGCTGAGCTCCCGACCGGTCACCGCCCGGCCGGGAGCGCCGGGCGGCGAGATGGACCCGGAAGGCATGACCGGGTCCGGCCGGGGTATCGCGGTGTCCGATGAAGGAGATCGGATGACCGCAGAGTCCCCCCGCCCGAACCTCGCGGCCGTGGCCCGCACCGAGGCCGACGCCCACCGCGACGGCGAGGACCGGCCGCTGGGCGGCTACGTGCTGGTGCTGGCGGTGTTCGCCGCCCTGGTCGCGGGCGCGGCCGGGCTGGCCGCGCTCACCGGCCGGCGGCTGCCGTCGGCCATCAGCCCGTGGGACGTCGCGCTGCTCGCGGCGGGCACGCACAAGCTGTCCCGCACGATCAGCAAGGACTCGGTGACCGCGCCGTTGCGCGCCCCGTTCACCCGCTACACCGGGCGCGGCGGGCCGGCCGAGGTGATGGAGGAGGTGCGTGCCGCCTCCGGGTTCCGGCACTCCGTGGGCGAGCTGCTGACCTGCCCGTTCTGCCTGGACGTGTGGATCTCCACCGGGTTCGCGATCGGCTGGGTGTTCGCCCCGCGGGTGACCCGGCTGGTGGCGGCCACCTTCACCGCGATCACCGGGGCGGACTTCCTGCAGCTCGCCTACGCGAAGGCCCAGCAGTCGGCGTCCTGACCGCCGGGCTCCGTACTGTGGCGGCGTGCCCGACCAGGTTTCCGAACTGTTCGACCCCGCCGCCTGGCGCGCGGTGGACGGCTTCGACTTCGCCGACATCACCTACCACCGCGCGGTCGACACCGGCGCGGTCCGGATCGCCTTCGACCGGCCCGAGGTGCGCAACGCGTTCCGCCCGGGCACGGTCGACGAGCTGTACCGGGCGCTCGACCACGCCCGGCAGACCCCGGACGTCGGGTGCGTGCTGCTCACCGGCAACGGCCCGTCGCCCAGGGACGGCGGCTGGGCCTTCTGCTCGGGCGGTGACCAGCGCATCCGCGGGCGCACCGGCTACCAGTACGCCTCCGGCGACACCGCGGCGACCGTCGACCCGGCGCGGGCCGGGCGGCTGCACATCCTGGAGTGCCAGCGGCTGATCCGGTTCATGCCGAAGATCGTGATAGCCGTGGTGCCCGGCTGGGCGGCCGGCGGTGGCCACTCGCTGCACGTCACCGCCGACCTGACGCTGGCCAGCGCCGAGCACGCCCGGTTCAAGCAGACCGACGCCGACGTGGGCTCGTTCGACGGCGGGTACGGCTCGGCGTACCTGGCCCGCCAGGTCGGCCAGAAGTTCGCCCGGGAGATCTTCTTCCTGGGCCGGGAGTACACCGCCGAGGACGCCCACCGGATGGGCATGGTGAACGCGGTCGTCCCGCACGCCGAGCTGGAGGCGGTCGCGCTGGACTGGGCGCGCGAGGTCAACGCCAAGTCGCCGACCGCGCAGCGGATGCTCAAGTACTCGTTCAACCTGATCGACGACGGGCTGGTCGGCCAGCAGTTGTTCGCCGGCGAGGCCACCCGGCTGGCCTACATGACCGACGAGGCCGTCGAGGGCCGCGACGCGTTCCTGGAGAAGCGCGACCCGGACTGGTCCCCCTACCCCTGGCACTACTGACGAGGCCGTGGCGAGGTTTCCGACCTGCGGGCCCCTTCAGCAGGGTCCTGCGCAACTCCCCACAGCTCGACCCGGCTCTGCGGACGAGCCCACCTGACATCGGCCACTACCGACGCTCAGCGGGTGCCGACCGCGACCCGCAGGCCCAGCCCGACCAGCACGGTGCCGCTCACCGCCTCGAGCCCGCGCCGGATCCGCGGCCGCCGGAACCACCCCGCGGCCCGGCCGACCGCGGCAGCGAGGGCCAGGCAGAGCACGGTTTCCACGATCACCTGCAGCAGGGCCAGGGCGGCCGTCCAGGCCAGCACGGGCCCGCCGGCCGGGACGAACTGCGGGTAGAAGGCGAACACGAACACCGCCGCCTTCGGGTTGGCCAGTTGCACGAGCAGGCCCTCGGCGAAGGCCCCGCGGGCCGAGTGCGGGGCCGGGACGGGCACCTCCGCCGCGCCCCGCTCCCGCCATACCCCGTACCAGGCGCGCAGGCCCAGCCCGAGCAGCACCGCGGCCCCGACCACCCGCAGCACCGCGTAGGCGACCTCGGACGCGGCGACCAGCGCGGCCAGTCCGGCCCCGGCGGCCAGCGCCCACAGGTACAGCCCGATCTCCAGGCCGAGCACGGTCGGGACCGCCGCCCGGGTGCCGCCGAGCGCGGCCCGGCGCAGCACCAGGGCCATCGCCGGCCCCGGGCTGGCCGCGATGAGCAGGACCGCGAGCAGGAATCCGGGCAGTACCGCGGCCAGGTCCACGAGCGGAGCCAATCAATCCGCCCGCCGGCCGAGCCACCGGTTTCCGGCTGTCGGCGACCGCACCGCCGGGCCTGCGGTCCCGGCGGTGCGCTGTCACGCGAGTAGCGTCGCGCTGCGGCCACCGGTGGTCGCGCGTCGCCGGCAGGGAGGACGATCCGCAGGTGGACGAGCCGACAGCCCGGTGGGCACG
>JASLAP010000196.1 GCA_030147065.1 Pseudonocardia sp.
GGGCGGGCCGGGTCGCGGCGGGCGGCGCCGCGCACCGCGGGAAGGCCGAGCTCGGATGCCGTCACGACACGAGCCTAACCGCGTCCGGCGATCTCCACCCCCACCTCGACCTGGGCGGACGAGCGTTTCCGCAGATGCGGAACTGCCTCCTCGAAAAGTGCGCAGCCGCGTGGTGTCGGGCGCCGCTCTGCCCTCCTCTCGGACAGGTGTGGCGGCCTTCACGGTCCGGTCAGCCGTCGTCCCACCAGCGCAGGACCCGCCGGGCCCGCAACGTCGCCCACCGGCTCGGCCCCGGTGGTTCCAGGCGGAACCACGTCCGGCCCGGATAGCCGCGGTGCCCCGGCCACCTGCCGTCCCGCCGCCGCGCTCGGGCCACCACGGCGACCGCGTCGGCGAGCCGCTCGTCGCGCCCGGCTCCGGCGGCCCGGAAGTGCTCCAGTCCGCGCAGCACGTCGAAGTGCCACTGCGGGGGGAACGGGAACCGGGTGAACGCCGGGTGCGCCACCTCGCCGGTGCGGTGCGAGCGGTAGAGCCGGTGGTCGAGGAAGAACGCGCGGCCTCCCGCGGCGGCCGCAGCCGTCTCGATCGCACCCCCGCCGGCCCGGTACTCCGACAGCGCCTCCAGCACCGAGATCGAGGTGTGGAAGGACCCGTGGCGCGACCCCGTGCGGACCGACTGGCAGTTCCAGCCGCCGTCGTCGAGCTGCTGGCCGAGCAGCCACGCCACCGCGGCGTCGACCCGCTCGTCGACCGTGCCGAACCCCGCCGCCAGCAGCACGAACATCGCGGTGATGCACGTCTCCGGGGTGCGGACGCCGCGGGCCTGGGCCAGCCCGCCGACGTGGCAGTGGCGGGCGCCGTCCCAGAGCACGCGGCAGCCCCGCTGCGCCTGCGGGTGGCCGGCGGGGAGCCCGAGGCGGTGCAGGAGCAGCAGGGTGTAGGTGGTCGAGGTCCACTTCGGGCCGTACAGGCCGCCGGCCCAGCGGCCGTCGGCGTCCTGGGCGGCCAGCAGGCGCGCGCCCCAGCCCTCCGCCGCGACCCGGGTCCGCTCGGCCGCCACCCGCGCCCGCGGCGCGTCGAGCAGATCGGCCAGCACCTGCCAGCGGATCGCCGGGTCCCCGGCCAGCAGCCAGGCCGTGACGTCGTCGTCCGGTCCGGCCGCACGGTGCACCACCGCCTGCTCCCGCGTCACGACTCCATCGTCGTGCGCGAGCAGGCGAGGCGGACAGGGCCGTTGGACCCGCAGTGGTTCTCGGCACGGCCCACGCGCAGCCGGCGGGGGTGACCTCGCCGACGGACGGGCGGAGCGGAACCCAGCCGCCGCGGTGCGTGATCACCGGGTGCGGTGCTGGAACCGCACCGGCGCGGCCGGTGTGCCGCAACCGGTGACCATCGCCGGGGACGCGGAGCGGGACCCCGGGCCAGGCGTCCCGGAGCGCGGTCGAGGATGGGCCCGTGCCGCCCGCCCTGCCGCCCCCCGTCGAGCGCTCCGCGACCGGGTACCTCCGGCTCGCCGACCGCCTGCTGCCCGGCCGGGTCACCGGGCTGTACGTCGTCGGGTCGGTGGCGCTGGGCGCCTACCGGCCGGCCCGCAGCGACATCGACCTGGTGGTCGTGCTGGACGGCCCGGACCGCCCCGACGACCTGCGCCGGCTGCGGTGGCTGCACCTCGCGAGCGCGGCCGCGACGGCGGCCGGGTCCGTGCGGCGGGGCCGGTCGCCGCTGCGCGGGACCTGCAACGCGGTGTTCGTCCGGACCGAGGACCTGACCGCGCCGGTCACCCGGATCGTGCCGGTGGCCGCGGCCGTGGGGGAACGGGTCACCCCGGGTGCGGCCGGGTCCGACGTCAGCCCGGTGGCCTGGACGGTGCTGGCCGACCGCGGGATCGCCGTGCGCGGCCCCCGCCCCGGGACGCTGGGCCTGGACCCCGAGCGGCACCGGTTGCGCGCGTGGAACCGGGACAACCTGGAGTCCTACTGGCGCCCGCTGGCCCGCCACTACGCGGCCGACGCCCTCCCACTGCGCCTGCGGCCGCGCTGGACGACCGCCTGGGCGGTGCTCGGCCCGCCCCGGCTGCACCGGACCATCGCCACCGGCGAGGTGGTGTCCAAGGAGGCCGCCGGGGAGTACGCGCTGGACGTCCTCGACCGGCGCTGGCGCCCGCTGGTCCGGTACGCGCTGGCGTACTGGCGGGAGGAGCCGCTGCCGGCCCCGCCGCCACCGCGCCCGCTCGTCGCCGAGTACGTCGAGCACGTGGCCGAGAGCGCAACAGCCCTGCGCTGAGCGCCGGTGGTGCCGGGAGGGTCGCACTGACCAGCACCTGTCGTGCGGAGTGCGCGCGAATGGGGGTTGAAGCCGCCACGACGAGTCGGAAGGGTGACGGGGGACAGCCGACCCGTCACGGGAAGTGAGATCGCGTGCCAGCCGAGCCCCCCGATGCCCCGGCCGACGTCGACACCACGGTCCCGCACTCGGCCCGGATCTGGAACTACTGGCTCGGCGGGACCGACAACTACCCGGTGGACCGCGAGGCCGGGGACGCCTGGCTGGCGGTGCAGCCGCAGATCATCCCGATCGCCCGGACGTCGCGGGCGTTCCTCGCCCGCGCGGTCCGGTTCCTGGCCGGCGAGGCCGGCGTCCGGCAGTTCCTCGACGTCGGCGGCGGGCTCCCGGCGGCCGAGAACACCCACCAGATCGCGCAGCGGATCGCCCCGGACGCGCGCGTGGTGTACGTCGACAACGACCCGGAGGTGCTGGCCCACGCGCGGCGGATGCTCGCCGACGCCCCGCCCGACACCACCCGCTACGCGGCTGCCGACCTGCACGACCCGGCGGCCGTGCTCGCCGGGGCGGCCGAGGTCCTCGACCTCGACCGGCCGGTCGCGGTGCACTTCATGGGCGTCCTCGGGCACGTCGCCGACCTCGGTGCGGCGAGGTCCGCGGTCGGCGGCCTGGTGGACCGGCTGCCGTCGGGCAGCTACCTGACCATCTGCGACGGCACCACCACCGTGCCGGACGAGGCGACCGCCCGGGCACAGCAGGAGTACGCCGACACCGGCGCGATGGCCTACCGCAACCGCTCGCCGGAGGAGGTCGAGAGCCTGTTCGCCGGCCTCGAGTTCGTCGAGCCCGGGTTCGTCCCGATCGTCCGGTGGCGCCCGGAGGAGCCGGAGGACGCCGCGGCCCTGGAGCAGCACGGCGGGGTGGCGCGCAAGCCCTGACCGCTCGCCGGTGCCGCTTCAGTGGCGGCCCAGTTCCTGGCGGGCGACGGTGCGCAGGTGCACCTCGTCCGGGCCGTCGGCCAGCCGCAGGGCGCGGGCCCAGACGTAGAAGTAGGCCAGCGGCACGTCGTCGCTCATCCCGGCACCCCCGTGGACCTGCAGCGCCCGGTCGATCACCGCGCAGGCGATCCGCGGGGTCACGACCTTGATCGCGGCGATCTCCGAGGCGGCGCCCTTGGCGCCGAACCGGTCGATCAGCCAGGCCGTCTTGAGCACCAGCAGCCGGGCCTGCTCGACCTCGATCCGGGACTCGGCGATCTGCTCGCGGACCACGCCCTGCTCGGCCAGCGGGCGGCCGAACGCCACCCGGTCCCGGGCGCGGCGGACCATCAGGTCGATGGCCCGCTCGGCCATCCCGATCAGCCGCA
Organism: Pseudonocardia sp.; assembly: GCA_030147065.1. Lineage (GTDB taxonomy): Bacteria > Actinomycetota > Actinomycetes > Mycobacteriales > Pseudonocardiaceae > Pseudonocardia. Next base: position 3,650 of record JASLAP010000196.1, read on the forward strand.
TGCAGTGGTGGATGCGGCCGGGGCCGAGCCGGGCCTGGGCGATGGCGAAGCCGCCGCCCTCCTCGCCGAGCAGGTTGCCCGCCGGCACCCGGACGTCGTGGAAGGCGATCTCGGAGTGCCCGTGCTGGTCCTGGTAGCCGAACGTGGGCAGGTGCCGGATGATCTCCAGGCCGGGGGTGTCCCGGGGGACCAGCACCATCGACTGCTGGCGGTGGGTCTGGGCGTCCGGGTCGGTCTTGCCCATCACGATGAAGACCTTGCAGCGCGGGTCGGCGGTGCCCGAGATCCACCACTTCTTGCCGTTGATGACGTAGTCGTCGCCGTCGCGGCGGATCGAGGTCTGGACGTTGGTGGCGTCGGAGGAGGCGACGTCGGGCTCGGTCATCGCGAACGCCGAGCGGATCTCCCCGGCCAGCAGCGGCTCCAGCCACTCCTGCTTCTGCTCGGGCGTGCCGAACAGGTGCAGGGTCTCCATGTTGCCGGTGTCCGGGGCCTGGCAGTTGATCGCCTCCGGGGCGATCACCGGCGACCAGCCCGACACCTCGGCGACGGCCGCGTACTCCAGGTTGGACAGCCCCGACACCGCCGGCAGGAACAGGTTCCACAGCCCCCGGGAGCGGGCCTCGGCCTTGAGCTCCTCGACCACCGGCGGCAGGTCCCACTCCTGCGGGGTCCCGCGGCGCTCGGCGCGGAAGGCGTCGTACCCGGCCTCGGCCGGCAGCACCCGCTCGTCGAGGAACGCGCGCATGCGCTTCGTGTAGTCGGCAGCGGCGGCGCTGGGTTCGAAGTCCACGTCCGCAGCAAACCACACGACAGGCCCGACTGGCTGAACTCGCATCAGCGGAACTACAGTCCGTTCTGTGCCGCAGTTCAGGATATCGGAGGCCGCCCGACTGCTCGGGGTCAGCGACGACACCGTTCGCCGCTGGATCGAGGCCGGCGTGCTGTCGGTGCAGGTCGACGGCTCGAACCGGAAGGTCGTCGACGGCGCCGAGCTGGCCGAGTTCGCCCGCGACCAGGCCAGCGTGCCGCCCGACCCCTCGGGGGTGCAGCGCTCGGCGCGCAACCGGCTGGTCGGGCTAGTCACCGCGGTGGTCACCGACCGGGTGATGGCGCAGGTGGAGATGCAGTGCGGGTCGCACCGGATCGTCTCGCTGATGTCCAGCGAGGCCGTCCGCGAGCTCGGGCTGGAGCCGGGCGTGCTGGCCGTGGCCGTGATCAAGTCGACGACCGTGGTCGTGGAGACCCCGGGCGGGGCGTCGTGAGGCGGCTCGTCGCCCTCGTGGGGCTGGTCGCGGTGCTGGCCGGCTGCGGATCCGCCGCGGGCCAGGACGGTGGCCGCGAGCTGACGGTCTTCGCCGCCGCCTCGCTCACCGAGGCCTTCACCGGGCTCGGGGAGCAGTTCGAGGCCGACAACCCCGGCGTCACCGTGCGGTTCAACTTCGGCGCCTCGTCCGACCTCGCCCAGCAGATCGTCAACGGCGCCCCGGCCGACGTGTTCGCCGCGGCCAGCGAGTCGACCATGGCGACCGTCGCCGACACCGGTGCCGTTGTCGGGCCGCCGACCGTGTTCGCCACCAACGTCCTGCGGATCGTCACGGCGCCGGGCAACCCGGAGGGCATCGCGTCCTTCGCCGACCTGGCCCGACCCGATCTGGCCGTGGTGGTCTGCGCGCCGCAGGTGCCGTGCGGAGCGGCCGCGGAGAAGATCGAGCAGGCCACCGGGGTGACGCTCAGCCCGGTCAGCGAGGAGCCCGACGTCAAGTCCACGCTGGGCAAGGTGACCACCGGCAACGCCGACGCCGGGCTGGTCTACGTCACCGACGTCACCGGCGCCGGCGACGACGTCCAGGGCGTGCCGTTCCCGGAGGCCGACCGGGCCGTCACGAACTACCCGATCGCCGTGCTGGCCGACGCGCCGCAGCCCGCCCTGGCCGCCGCCTTCCAGGACCTGGTGACCGGCGAGCGGGGCCGAAACGCGCTGCGGGCCGCCGGCTTCGGGGCCCCGTGAGTGGTCGTGCGACCCGGGCGGTGGCGCTGCCGGGGCTGCTGTGGGTCCCGGCGGCGGCGGCGTTCGGGCTGATCGCGCTGCCGGTCGTCGGGCTGGTGCTGCGGGCGGACTGGCCCCGGGTGCCGGCCCTGCTGGTCAGCGAGGCCGCGCTGTCGGCCCTGCGGCTGTCGCTGCAGACCGCGGCCGTGTCGACCGCGTTGTGCATCGTCTTCGGCGGGCCGCTGGCCGTGGTGCTCGCCCGCGGCCGGCTGCCCGGGCTGCGGCTGCTGCGCTCGGTCGTGCTGCTGCCGCTGGTGCTGCCACCGGTCGTGGGCGGGCTGGCGCTGCTGTTCCTGCTCGGCCGCACCGGCCTGGTCGGGCAGGGGCTGGACACCTGGTTCGGCATCACCGTCCCGTTCACCACGGCCGCGGTGGTGCTGGCCCAGACCTTCGTCGCGCTGCCGTTCCTGGTGGTCAGCCTGGAGGGGGCGCTGCGCACCTCGGGCGAGCGCTACGAGGAGGTCGCGGCGACCCTCGGCGCGGCCCCGCGCCACGCGTTCGCCCGGGTCACGGTGCCGCTGGTGCTGCCGGGGCTGGCGTCCGGGGCGGTGCTCGCGTTCGCCCGCTGCCTGGGCGAGTTCGGCGCGACCATCGCCTTCGCCGGCAGCCTGCAGGGCACCACCCGGACCCTGCCGCTGCTGGTCTACCTGGAACGGGAGACCGACGTGGACGCCGCCGTCGCCCTGTCGTTGCTGCTGGTCGTGGTGGCCGTGGTGGTGATCGCGGTGGCCCGGCCGCGCTCGGTGGAGGGCCTGCGGTGAGCGCCGGTCTGGACGCCCGGGTCCTGGTCCACCGGCCCGGGTTCACCCTGGACGTGCGGCTGGCCGCGGCGCCGGGGGAGGTGCTGGCCGTGCTCGGCCCGAACGGCGCGGGCAAGTCCACCCTGCTCGCGGTGCTGGCCGGCCTGCTGCGCCCGGCCGCCCCGGACTCCCACGTCCGCCTCGGCGACCGGACGGTCACCGGCCCGGGCGTGCACGTGCCCCCGCACCGGCGCGGGGTCGGCCTGCTGGCCCAGCAGCCGCTGCTGTTCCCGCACCTGTCCGCGCTGGCCAACGTGGCCTTCGGGCCGCGCGCCCAGGGCCGCCCGCGGCGTGCCGCCGAGCAGACCGCCCGTGACCTGCTGGCCGCGGTGGACCTCGCCGAGCTGGCCGACCGCCGCCCGGCCCAGCTGTCGGGCGGGCAGCAGCAGCGGGTGGCGCTGGCCCGGGCGCTGGCCGCGGAACCGGGGTTGCTGCTGCTCGACGAGCCGCTGGCCGCGCTGGACGTCGACGCCGCCCCGGCGATGCGCACCCTGCTGCGGCGGATGATCCGCGACAGCGGGCAGACCGCGGTGCTGGTCACCCACTCCGCGCTGGACGCCCTGGTGCTGTCGGACCGGGTGGTCGTGCTGACCGGGGGCCGGGTGGTCGAGCAGGGACCGACCCGGGAGGTCGTCGCCCGCCCGCGCAGCCCGTTCACCGCTCGGATCGCCGGGCTGGACCTGGTCTCCGGCACCGCCGCGCCCGACGGCCTGCGCACCGCCGACGGGCAGCTGATCTCCGGGCAGGGCACCGGGCTCACCGCGGGCGAGCCCGCCGTCGCGGTGTTCCCGCCGTCGGCGGTCGCGGTGTACGCGCAGGCCCCGCACGGCAGCCCGCGCAACGTGCTGGCGGTGCGGCTGGCCGCCGTGGAGCCGCACGGCGACCTGGTGCGGCTGCGCGCCACCGCCCGCGACGGCGGCCCGGCGTGGGCCGACGGGCTTGCCGCCGACATCACCCCCGCGGCGCTGGCCGACCTGGCCGTCGACCCGGGCGCCGACCTGTGGTTCGTGGTCAAGGCGACCGAGGTCGGGGTGCACGCCGCAGCTGGGGTTCCCCGGGATCGGGCCAGCTCAAGCACCCCCATCGTGTCGTTGTCGAGGTCGCCGGGCCGTCCGTAGCGTCGCCACCTGTGCGCTCCCTGTCACTGCTGCTCGTGGCCGTGATCGCGGCGTCTGCGGCCGGGTTCGCGCCCCCGGATCCGGCGACCGCCCACGTCGTGCGGACGGCCTCCGCCGCCGCCGCGCCCGCGGTGGCCGCCGCCGTCGGCGCCCGACCCCGGGTCCTGTTCGGTGACGCGGTGGCCGGGTTCGCGGCCACGCTGACCGCGACCCAGGTCCGCCGGCTGCACGCCACCGGGGGCGTGCTCGCCGTCGAGCCGGACACCACCCGCCCGGTCCTGGCCGACGCCGGCCCGGACCGGAGCTCCCCGGTCCCGCCGGGAGCGCCGGCGGGCTGGGGCCTCGACCGGATCGACCAGCGCGCGCTCCCGCTCGACGGCGCCTACCGCACGTCCGCGACCGGCGCCGGGGCGACCGTCTACGTGCTCGACACCGGCGTCGACGTCGCCCATCCCGCCTTCGAGGGCCGGGCCGCCACCGGCACCAACACCGTCGACGACGTCGGCGGCGACTGCGACGGCCACGGCACGGTCGTCGCCGGGATCGCCGCCGCGCGCGACCTCGGCGTCGCCCCCGGGGCCCGGGTCGAGTCGGTCAAGGTGCTCGACTGCGCCGGGGCCGGCTCGCTGTCCTCGCTGCTGGCCGGGATCGACTGGGTCGCCGGGCACCTCACCGGGCCGTCGGTGGCGGTGATGGCGTGGAGCTTCGGCCCGTCCCCGGCGCTCGACGCCGCCATCCGGGGCCTGGTCGAGCGGGGCGTGCTGGTGGTCGCCTCGGCCGGCAACACCGGCGGCGACGACTGCGCGATGGCGCCCCGCTCGGTGCCGGGGGTGCTGGTGGTGGCCAACGCGACCACCCAGGACCGGCGCGAGCCGACCTCGTCCACCGGGCCGTGCGTGGACCTCTACGCCCCCGGCACCGCGATCGTCGGCCCGGCCAGCGGGGGCGGGACGGCGAGCTGGACGGGGACCTCGATGGCCGCGCCGCACGCGGCCGGCGCGGCCGCGCTCTACCTGCAGCACGTCGCCGACGCGCCGAGCGCGGCGGTGGAGCGGTGGATCGTCGGGAACGCGACCCCCGGCGTCGTCACCGACGCCGGGGGCCCCGCCGACCGCCTGCTGTTCACCGGCGGTCTGTGACCGGTCAGCCGGCCGGTGCGTAGCCGGCCGGGCGGGCGCTGAAACTGCCCCGGCCCTGCGTCCGGCTGCGCAGCCGGGTCGCGTACCCGAACAGCTCGGCCAGCGGCACGGTCGCGGTGACGACCACCCCGCCGGCCAGCGCGGCCGACCCCTCGATCCGCCCGCGCCGGGCCGCCAGGTCGCCGAGCACGCCACCCACGGCGTCCTCCGGCACGCTGACCGCGACCTCCGCGACCGGCTCCAGCAGCACCATCGCGCAGCCCCGCAGGGCCGCGCGCAGCCCGAGGCGCCCGGCGGCCCGGAACGCCATCTCCGAGGAGTCCCGGACGTGGGTCCGGCCGTCGGTCAGGGTGACCCGCAGGCCGGTCACCGGGTGCCCGCCCAGCGGGCCGTCGGCCAGCGCGTCCCGGCAGCCGGCCTCGACCGCGCGGACGTACTCGGCCGGCACCCGGCCGCCGACCACCGTCGAGGCGAACGCGAAGCCCGTCCCGACACCGGTCCCGACACCGTCGGGCAGCGCCTCGACGTCCAGCACGACGTGCGCGAACTGCCCCGCGCCGCCGTCCTGCTTGACGTGCCGGTACAGCACCCCGGACACCCCGGCGACCACGGTCTCGCGCAGCGCCACCCGCGGCCGGCCGACGCCGATCCCCAGCCCGTCGGCCCGGCGGATCCGTTCCACGGCGACCTCCAGGTGCAGCTCACCCAGCCCGGACAGCACGGTCTGGCCGGTCTCCGGATCGGTGCGCACGGCCAGCGACGGGTCCTCCTCCACCAGCCGGGCCAGCGCCGCGGCCAGCCGGTCGGTGTCGGTGCCGCGCCGGGCCTCGACCGCGACCGAGACCAGCGGCTGCGCGCTCGCCGCCGGTTCCAGCTCCAGCGGCGCGTCCGGCGCGCACAGCGTCGTCCCGGTGGTGGCGGCCTTCGGCCCGACGACGGCCACGATGTCGCCGGCCACCGCCCGGTCGACCTCGACCTGGCGGTCGGCGTGCACCCGCAGGATCCGGGCGATCCGCTCGGTGCGCCCGGTGGCCACGTTCAGCACGACATCCCCCTTCCGCAGCGTCCCGGAGTAGATCCGCAGGTAGTTCAGTCGCCCGCGGTCGGTCGAGGCGACCTTGAACACCAGCGACGCCAGCGGCGCGTCCGGGTCGGCCGCCGGGGCCTCCCCGCGGACGTCCGACGGCGCCGGCAGGTAGGCGACGACGGCGTCGAGCAGCGGCTCGATCCCGCGGTTGCGGTACGCGGCGCCGCCCAGCACCACCAGGCCCTGGCCGTCCAGGGTCAGGTCGCGCAGCGCCGCCGCCAGGGTGCCGTCGCCGACACCCGAACCGCTGCCGAACTCGGCCAGCGCGCCCGCATGCACCTCCGCCACCGCCTCCTCCAGCAGCGCCCGCCGGTGCCGGGCCTCGTCGCGCAGGTCGGCCGGCACCGGCCCCTCCACCAGGGCGTCGGAGCCGTCCGGCCAGACCAGCGAGCGCATGCCGACCAGGTCCACCACACCGGTGAAGCCGGCCTCCCGGCCGATCGGCAGGTGCACCACCAGCGGCCGCGGGTGCAGCCGGGCCCGGACGGACGCGACGGCGGTGTCCAGGTCGGCGCCCGCGCGGTCCAGCTTGTTCACGAAGGCGATCCGCGGGACCCGGTACCGGTCGGCCTGCCGCCACACCGACTCGCTCTGCGGCTCGACCCCGGCGACGGCGTCGAACACCGTGACGGCGCCGTCGAGCACCCGCAGCGAGCGCTCCACCTCGGCGGCGAAGTCCACGTGGCCCGGGGTGTCGATGAGGTTGATCCGGTGCCCGGCCCACGTGCAGCTGACGGCCGCGGAGAACACGGTGATCCCGCGGTCGCGCTCGATCGGGTCGAAGTCGGTGACGGTGGTGCCGTCGTGCACCTCGCCGCGCCGGTGGGTGGCGCCGGTCAGGTACAGGATGCGCTCGGTGACGGTGGTCTTGCCGGCGTCGACGTGGGCGAGGATGCCCAGGTTGCGGACGGTGGTCGGGGTGCGGGTGCGCACGGTCTGCTGCCCTTCGCGGAATCGGGGTGGGACAGCGCGATTCGCCGACGAGGACGGCCGCGGGTGCGGCCGGTTCAGGTGCTCGTCGCGGTGTCGGAGTGCCGGCCGCGCGGCCGGCATCCGGGCACCGGGGACACCAGGATCACCTCGTGCCCGGGGGCGGGGACGACGACAGCGGTGCGGTGACGCACGGCCGGCCCCCTCTCCCCGTCGGCCCCGCGTCCGTCGCCGCGGGGTGCGGTGAGCCTACGGAGATCACCGACGCCGGCGAACCGGTTTTCGACCGGTCCCCGGGTTCAGGAAAGCCACGTTCCTGCCCGCAGAGGACCTGAACGTGGCTTTCCTGAACTCCGGCGGGGTGGGGTCAGCCGGGGGTGAGGACCGAGAAGCCGGTGTAGGGGACCAGGGCGTCCGGGATCCGGACCGAGCCGTCGGCCTGCTGGCCCTGCTCCAGCAGCGCCACCAGGGTGCGCCCGATCGGCAGCCCGGAGCTGTTCAGGGTGGCCGCGAAGCCGCGGGTGCCGTCCTTGGCCTTCGTCCGGATGCCGGCCCGGCGGGCCTGGAACGTGCCGAAGTTCGACGCCGAGGCGATCTCCCGGTACTTGCGCTGGCCGGGCAGCCACACCTCGAGGTCGTAGGTCATCTCGGCGGAGAAGCCGAGGTCGCCGGCCGCCAGCTTGATCACCCGGTAGGCCAGCCCGAGGCCCTGCAGCACCGCCTCGGCGTGCCCGACCAGGACCTCGAGCTCGTCCCGCGCGGTCGTCGCCTCGACGACGCGCACCAGCTCGACCTTGGAGAACTCGTGCATCCGGATCAGGCCGCGGGTGTCCTTGCCGTACGAGCCGGCCTCCGAGCGGAAGCACGGCGTGTGCGCGGTGTAGGCGAGCGGGAGGTCCTCGGCGGCCAGGGTCTCCCGGGCGTGCAGGTTGGTCAGCGGGACCTCGGCGGTGGGGATCAGGTAGAGGTCCCGGTCGCCGATCCCGGTCTTGAACAGGTCCTGCTCGAACTTGGGCAGCTGCCCGGTCCCGGTCATGGTCTCCCGGTTGACCAGGGTGGGCACCGAGAACTCGGTGTAGCCGTGCCGCTCGGTCGCCAGGTCCAGGAAGTAGCGGGCCAGCGCGCGCTCCAGGGCGGCGCCGCGCCCGCGCAGCACGGCGAACCGCGGCCCGGCCAGCTTGGTCGCCCGCGGCAGGTCCAGGATGCCCAGCCGCTCGCCCAGGTCGACGTGGTCGAGCGCGGTGAACTCCGGCTCGACCGGCTCGCCGTGCACCCGGACGAGCTCGGCGTCGTCCTCGCTGGCGCCGTCCGGGATCTCGTCGGCGGGCAGGTTGGGGATGCCCAGCAGCAGGTCGGTGAGCTCGGCGTCGAGCGCGCGGCTGTCCTGCTCGGCCGCGGCGACCACCGCCTTGAGCTCGCGGGCCCGCCCGACCAGCTCGGCCCGCTCGTCCGGGTCGGCGCCCTTGACCGCGGTGGCCACCCGCTTGGACTCGGCCCGGGCCTCGTCGCCGCGCTGGATCGCGGAGTTCCGCCCGGCCAGCAGCTTCTCCAGGGACGTCAGGTCCAGGCTGTGGCCGCGCCGGGCGAGCCGGCGGACGGCGTCGGTGGTGGGGTCGAGCAGGACGCGGGGGTCGTGCATCGGTCCAGGGTATCGGGGCCGGGCCAGCGGCTTTCCGGCACGGCCTCCCCATCCGGAGGTGGCGGCGCCCCGGTGATCGCCGCAGGATGTGCCGCGTACCACTGTGTCGACCACGAGCCGACCACGAGCCGACAACGAGAGGCCCGACGCCGTGTCATCGTCTGTCCCCGCCCCCGGGTCCACCGCAGCCCCGTCGGTCCCCTCCTACGCCTCGGGCACCTCGGACGTCCCGCTGCTCGGGGACACCATCGGCGACAACTTCGACCGGACGGTCGCGGCCCAGGCCGACCGGGAGGCGCTGGTGGAGGTGGCCACCGGCCGCCGCTGGACCTACCGTGAGCTGCGCGCGGAGGTCGACACGCTGGCCCACGGGCTGCTCGCGGCCGGGCTGGCCAAGGGCGACCGGGTGGGCATCTGGGCGCCGAACCTGGCCGAGTGGACCATGATCCAGTACGCCACCGCCAAGATCGGCGTGGTGCTGGTCAACATCAACCCGGCGTACCGGACCCACGAGCTGCAGTTCGTGCTCAACCAGGCCGGGATCTCCGTGCTGGTGGCCGCCACCAGCTTCAAGACCTCCGACTACGCCGCGATGATCTCCGAGGTGCGCGCCGACTGCCCGGCGCTGCGCCAGGTGGTGCTGATCGGCACCCCGGACTGGGACGCCCTGGTGGTGTCCGGCCGGTCCGGCGACCCGGCGGTGCTGGCCGAGGTGCAGGCCGGGCTCAGCCCGGACGACCCGATCAACATCCAGTACACCTCGGGCACCACGGGCTTCCCCAAGGGCGCCACGCTGAGCCACCACAACATCCTCAACAACGGCTACTTCGTCGGCCGCGGCTGCGGCTACACCCCGGAGGACCGGATCTGCATCCCGGTGCCCTTCTACCACTGCTTCGGCATGGTCATGGGCAACCTGGCCGCCACATCGCACGGCGCGACGATGGTCATCCCGGCGGCCGGGTTCGACCCGAAGGCGACGCTGTCCGCGGTGGCCGCGGAGCGCTGCACGTCGCTGTACGGGGTGCCGACGATGTTCATCGCCGAGCTCAACGACCCCGACTTCGACTCCTTCGACCTGTCCAGCCTGCGCACCGGGATCATGGCCGGCTCGCCGTGCCCGGTGGAGGTGATGAAGCAGGTGGTCGACCGGATGGGGATGACCGAGGTGACCATCTGCTACGGCATGACCGAGACCTCCCCGGTGTCCACCCAGACCGGCGCCGACGACTCCCTGGAGCGGCGGGTGTCCACCGTCGGGCGGGTGCACCCGCACGTCGAGGTCAAGATCGTCGACCCGGAGACCGGGCTGACCCTGCCCCGCGGCGAGCCCGGCGAGCTGTGCACCCGGGGCTACTCGGTGATGCTCGGCTACTGGGACGAGCCGGAGAAGACCGCCGAGGCGATCGACCGGGCCCGCTGGATGCACACCGGCGACCTCGGCGTGATGGACGACGAGGGCTACCTCAACATCACCGGCCGGATCAAGGACATGGTCATCCGGGGCGGCGAGAACGTCTACCCGCGGGAGATCGAGGAGTTCCTCTACACCCACCCGGACATCCTGGACGCGCAGGTCGTCGGGGTTCCCGACGTCAAGTACGGCGAGGAGCTGTGCGCCTGGGTGACCCTTCGGCCCGGGGCGGAGGAGCTGACCGCGGAGAAGGTGCGCGAGTACGCCACCGGCCGGCTGGCCCACTACAAGATCCCGCGGTACGTGCTGGTCGTCGACGAGTTCCCGATGACCGTCACCGGCAAGGTGCGCAAGGTCGAGATGCGCGAGAAGAGCGTGCAGCTGCTCGACCTGGGGGAGGCGGCCCGGGTCCGCAACGCCTGAACCCGCGCTTGGGCCGTTCCGCCGACGGTCGGCGCCCGGCCGTCGGCCCGTTGGACGGCTGCGCGGAGGGGCGCGCGCGGTCTAGGCTTGGCCGACGCGCCCCGGTGCAGCTCGACGGGCAGGTGTGACGGCCCGAGGCATCCGAGGCGCGTTCGTCGTGTGGCCCATCGGGGGGTCGCGCGGCGCAGGGTCGATCGAGGAACGGGTGAGCAGGGTGCCGAGCGGCAGGGTCAAGTGGTACGACGCCGACAAGGGCTTCGGGTTCCTCGCCCAGGACGGCGGCCAGGACGTCTACGTCCGCAAGGCCGCCCTGCCGGCCGGGGTCGAGGGGCTCAAGCCCGGCCAGCGCGTCGAGTTCGGGATGGCCGAGGGCCGGCGCGGCCCGCAGGCCCTGTCGGTGCGGCTGGTGGACACCCCGCCCTCGGTCGTGGAGGCCGCCCGCCGCCCGGCCGAGGACCTGCACAGCCTGATCGAGGACATGATCCGGCTGCTGGAGACCAAGGTCCAGCCCGACCTGCGCCGCGGCCGCTACCCCGAGCGCCGCACGGCCAAGCTGGCCGCCGAGGTGGTCCGCGCCGTCGCCCGCGACCTGGACGGCTGACCGGGTCGTGCGTGAGTTTCATGCCCATGGCCATGAAACTCACGCACGAGTGCGGAGCACCCAGCTGGCCCGGACCGGGAACTGGATCTCCATGGTGTCCGGGTCGATCTCCGGGGCCGGGCCGAACTGCTGCACCTGGGCCTCGACGAGCTGCGCCGACGGCGTGGGCAGGTCCAGGGTGAAGTCGCGGCCGGTGTCCGGGGCGAACAGCCGGCTGCGCTCGTCGACCAGCTGGCCGGCGTCGTCGCGGTAGCTGAACACGACGTGCCACGGGGCCTCGGCCACCTCGTCGGGCACGGTGATCCGCACCGGCGTCCCGGCCGGCACGGCCAGCTCGACCGGGGCGCCCGGCTCGGCGCACTCGCTGAGGTCCAGCTCGCAGTACTGGGTCGGGCCGGCCTGCACGGTGGCCGCCCCGGCGGCGAAGGTGACCTCCGGCGGCACCGAGCTGCACCCCGTGGCCAGCGCCGCCAGCAGGCCGGCCACCAGCGCGGCGGCCGGGACGGCGGATCGGCGGGGCACCCGGCCAGCCTACGGATCCGGTTCAGCGCACCGCCGCGGCCGGCCGCGACCGCCGCGGCAGCAGGCTGCGGTTGCGGCTGACCAGCGCGGTCTGCAGCCCGACCACCGCCACCACGGCCGCGATCACGGTGAAGCCGAGCCAGTAGGTGTCGTGCGGCAGCAGCACGCCGAACACCCCGCCGAGCACCCAGGCCAGCTGCACCACCGTCTCCGAGCGGCCGAACGCCGACGCCCGCGACTCCTCGGGGAGGTCGCGCTGGACGACCGCGTCCAGGCAGACCTTGGCGAGCGCGCTGGCGGTCGAGCCGACCAGCCCGACCACGGCCGCGGTGGCGATCCCGGGGATCACCGCGGCCAGCACGGCGACCGCGACCCCCGCCCCGATGCAGGCCAGGATCACCCCGTCGGACCGGGTGAACCGCTGCCGGGAGCCGACCGCGTTGCCGGCGAACGAGCCGATCCCGGCCGCCGCGCCGACGATGCCGATCAGGTACAGCTGCTGGCCGCCGTCCGGGGCGGGGGCGCCGGCCGCCGCGGCCTGCGCCTCGCTGGCCCCCTTGACCACGAACGCCACGAACAGCGTGAGGAACCCGGTGAGGATCTTGATCGCGCCGTTGCCCCACAGCGCCACCGCGACGGCGTGGCTGCGCATCGGCCGCCGCCGCGGCCGCTGGGTGCTGCGCAGCGCGGCCGGGACCTCGCCCGCGGTGGACTCCACCCAGCGCGGGATGCGCAGGCACAGCACGGTGCCGACGACCCCCAGCACGCCGGTGTAGAACAGCGCGCCGGGCGATCCCCACAGCGCCGCCACCCCGGCCGCGACCGCGCCGAACACCGCGCCCGAGGCCAGCCCGAACGCGGTCAGCCTGGAGTTCGTGGCCACCAGGGTGATCCCCGGCGGCAGCACCCGCGGCGTCACCGCCGCCTTGAGCACCACGTAGGTCTTGCTGAGCACCAGCATGCCCAGCGCGCACGGGTAGAGCAGCCAGGACTCGTAGTTGAAGGCCAGCACCACGGCCAGCAGGGCCCGCCCGGCGAACGACAGCGCCAGCGCCGCCCGCCGCCCGCGCTGCACCCGGTCGAGCATCGGCCCGATCACCGGGGCGACCAGCGCGAACGGTGCGACGGTGATGGCCAGGTAGAGCGCGACGTTGGTCTTGCTCTCGGCGGTGGCCGCGGCGAAGAACAGCGTGTTGGCCAGCGCGACGGCCACCGCGGCGTCGACGGCGTAGGTCAGCATCGTGGCGTAGGTGAGCGCGGCCAGGCCGGACCGGTCGGCGCCGTCGGCGTGCGCGGCCCGCTGGAACGCGGCGAACCCGTTGCGGGTGAGCTGCCGCCCGCGCAGCGCCGCCACCCGGGTGACGGTCAGCTTGCGCGGCATCCGCACCGGCGGGGTCGCTGTCGTGGTCCCGGTCGTGGTCCCAGTTGTGGGCCCGGTCGGGGGGTCGGTCGCGGTGGTCGGCGGGGGACCGGCGTCGCTCCACGGCACCTCGGTCCCGGCCGGCGTCACCGCCGCGGGCTCGGGGACCGGCCGGGCGGCCGGGGACCAGGGCGGGGGCGGCGGGGGCGGGCGGCGGTGCAGCGTGGGGTCGTAGTCGGGGTCGTCGTGCCACGGATAGCGCCGCCGGGGGCGGTACTGCTCCGGATCCGGCTCGGGGACCGGGGAGTCGGATCGTGCCACCCGCTCATTCTGACCCATGGACGGGCGCGCGGAGGCACTCGCGCGCACGCGTCCTCACGCTGCCGGGACGAACCGGACCCGGAAGGTCACCGGCCAGTACTTGCCGGTCAGCAGGAACTCCCCGGAGCCGAGGTGGGCGATCCCGTTGAGCACGTCCGCGCCGGCCCGGCGGTCGTCGTCGAGCAGCCCGGACGCGTCCACCACCGCGGTGACCGCACCGGTCGCCGGGTCGATCCGGACGATGTCGTCGCGCTGCCAGATGTTGGCCCACACCTGCCCGTCGACGCACTCCAGCTCGTTGAGCTCGGTGACCGGCACGCCGTCGAGGCTGACGGCCACCGAGCCGGTCTCGGCGAAGCCGCCCGGGTCGTGGAAGCGCAGCCGATCCGTGCCGTCGCTGCGCACCAGCCGGTCGCCGTCGCGGCACAGGCCCCAGCCCTCGCCGTCCACCGGGACCTCGCGCAGCGGGGTGAAGCTCGCCCGGTCCCACTCGATCGCCACCCCGTCCTGCCACGTCAGCTGCCAGATCCGGTCGTCGACGACGGTGATCCCCTCGCCGAAGTAGCCGCCGGGCACCGGGACCGCGCGGCGCACCGCGCCGGTCGCCGGGTCCAGCTCGCGCAGCTGCGACTCCCCGACCATGCCGGTGCCCTCGTAGAGCGCCCCGCCGTCGACCTCGAAGCCCTGGGTGAACGCCGCCGGGTCGTGGCGGACCTCGGCGAGGACGGTCGGGCGCAGCCGTTCGACCCCGGGGCCGGGCTGCGCGGCGGGCGCGTCGGTGCAGCCGCCGGCGAGCAGCGCGGCCAGGGCCAGCACGGCCGCCCCGGCCCGGGTGCGTGCGCGGCGGAGGGCCATGGCGGGCAGGGTGGCACAATCGGTCGGGTGAGCGCCCCGCCAGCCGTGAATCCGCCCGAGCGGCTCGTCGACGCGGTGGCCCTGGCCAGGGCAGCCGCCGAGGAGGAAGCCGCCGTCGAGCTCGGTGCCGCCGCCGCGGCAGCGGCCGTCGGCGAGCACCTCGGCGCCGTCGACGAGAGCGCCGAGGGCACCGGGGACGTGCTCACCCACCACTTCGCCGCGGTCCGCGGCGGTTACCGGGGGTGGCACTGGTCGGTCACCCTGGCCGGGGGCGGCGCGGCCGGGCCGATCACGGTCAGCGAGGTGGTGCTGCAGCCGGGCCCGGACGCGCTGGTCGCGCCGGTCTGGGTGCCCTGGGAGGAGCGGGTCCGGCCGGGTGACCTGGGGGTGGGCGACCTGCTGCCCACCGCACCCGACGACGACCGCCTGGTCCCGGCCTACCTGCAGTCCGACGACCCGGCCGTCGAGGAGGTCGCCGTCGAGATCGGCCTGGGCCGGGTGCGGGTGATGTCCCGGGAGGGCCGCGAGGAGACCGCCCAGCGCTGGCACGACGGCCCGCACGGGCCGGGCACCGACATGGCCCGGGCCGCCCCGGCGCGCTGCGGCACCTGCGGGTTCTTCCTGCCCGTCGCCGGCTCGCTGCGGGCCGCCTTCGGCGTCTGCGGCAACCGCTACGCCCCGGCCGACGGCTCGGTGGTCGCCGTCGAGTTCGGCTGCGGCGCGCACTC
>JASLAP010000219.1 GCA_030147065.1 Pseudonocardia sp.
CACCGCCCGCTGCACCGGGGTGAGCCGGGCGAGCGTGCTGCGCAGCAGGTCGCGATCGGCCACCCCCTCGTCGGCGCCGGGGGTGGTGGCGGCCCGGCCGGCGGTCGGGTCGGCCCACGGCCGCTCGCCCGAGGACAGCCGACGCCGCCAGGACAGGAAGTCGTTGAGCACCGCCCGGAACGCGTAGGCGCGCAGGTCGTCCACCGTCGACGTGCGCGCCCAGGACAGCCCGAGCCGGGCCAGCACGTCCTGCACGATGTCCTCGGCGCGGTGGTGATCGAGGGTCAGCCGCCGGGCGAACGCCAGCAGTTCCGGCCCGTGCGCCAGCACGAACGCCTCGAACGTGGGCCGCGGGGTCATCCGGCCGGGTCCGCGTCCACCGCACCGGCGTACACCACGATGTTGTCGCGGTAGTGGCCGGTGGTGTCGTCGAAGGCGCCGCCGCAGGTGATCAGGCGCAGCCCGGCGTGCGGGAGGTCGCCGTAGACCTCGGCGGTGGGGAACGCCGCCTTCGGGTACCGCCCGATCCGCTCCACCGCGAACTCCACCCGGCTGCCGTCCTCGCGGGTGACGGCGATGCGGTCGCCGGGCCCCAGCTCGGCGAGGTCGGCGAACACCCCGGGCCCGGTGGCGGCCGAGTCGACGTGCCCGAGCAGCACCGACGGCCCGAGTTCGCCGGGCGCGGGCGAGTGGACGTACCAGCCGGCGTCGGGGGAGTCCGGGGGCGGCACCTCGACCGTGCCGTCCGGGCGCAGTCCGAGCCCGAGCACGCCGCTGCGCACCCCGATCGCCGGGATCTCCACCCCGACCGGCACCGACCGCCCCCGCTGCCCGATGTCAGCAAAGCCACTTTCCGGACCGATTCCGTCCTGAAGGTGGCTTTCCTGCCGTCCGGGCGAGGGGGGCGGCGACGGCGGGGGGCCGACCAGCCAGGCCACGATCCCGACCGCCGCCGCCACCAGCCCGACCGCGACGAGGACCGCGAGCCCCCGCCGGACGTGGCCGCGGCTCACCCCCGGTCGGTCCGCCGCCGGGCGAGCAACCCGGCCCCCGCCACCCCGGCGACACCGAGCCCGCCGAGCACGACCAGCAGGACCGGGTCGGCGGTCTGCCCGTCCCGCGGCCCGCCGACGCCGGTGTCCGCCCCGCCCACCGGCACCCGGTCCACCTGGCCCGCGGCGGCCGGAGCGGGCGCCACCGGTTCGGCCGGCCGCGGAACGGGCGCCCTCGTCTCCCTCGGCGGCGCGGCAGGTGCCGGACTCGCCGGGACGACGGTCGCCGCGGGGGCGGGGGCGGGGCTGGTCGGCGGGGCCGGGTCGGGCGCCGGCGTCACGGACGTCGTCGCGACCGGCTCGGCGGCCAGCGCCACCGGCGCCAGCAGCAGCATCCCGGCGAGCGCCACCGCCGCGCCCCCCGACAACCGGCCCGCCGTCCTGAGTGATCCCATGCCCGTCCTCGCTCCCGCTCGGGCCGTCCGGACGACGACCGCTGCCCCTGGGACGCGGTCGGCCCGACGCCCTGTTGCAGCGCTCGTTGTGAGCTGCGCCACCCGGCACGCCGGGGTCGGGTTGACACCGCATCGGTGGCCCGTCAGGCTGGAACGGCAGGGATCTGCGGGGGCCGAGAGGCGCTGCGACGGACGAGGGTCCGCCACGCTCGGCCGCCGACCACATGAGAAAGGGCGCCTTCTCCCATCAGGAGAGTGCGGTGCCGCTCGTGACATCCCGATCCGAACCGAGGTCCGTCCCGGACCCGTACTCGCCTGCACCCTGCGCGGAAGTGCCCGCGCCGCGCCCGGCCCCCACGGGCCCGCGCCCGGCCGGCAACCAGTTCACCGAGGAGGCGTAACCACCCGATGACCGCTACTGCCGACACGACCACGACCGACCCGAGCAGCCGGCTGCAGAACCGCAACGGCCTCGACTTCGCCGTCGCCGACCTGGGTCTGGCCGAGTTCGGCCGCAAGGAGATCCGGCTGGCCGAGCACGAGATGCCCGGCCTGATGGAGCTGCGCCGCGAGTACGCCGAGGCCCGCCCGCTGCACGGGGCCCGGGTCGCCGGCTCGCTGCACATGACCGTGCAGACCGCGGTGCTGATCGAGACCCTGGTGTCGCTGGGCGCCGAGGTCCGGTGGGTCAGCTGCAACATCTTCTCCACCCAGGACCACGCCGCCGCGGCCACCGTCGTCGGCCCGCACGGCACCCCCGAGGAGCCCCGCGGCGTCCCGGTGTTCGCCTGGAAGGGCGAGACGCTGGAGGAGTACTGGTGGTGCACCGAGCAGCTGTTCCTGTTCCGTGACGAGAACGGCGCGCTGGTCGGCCCGAACATGATCCTCGACGACGGCGGCGACGCCACCCTGCTGGTCCACAAGGGCGTCGAGTACGAGAAGACCGGCGTCGTGCCCACCGTCGAGGACGACGACCTCACCGTCTCCGACGAGTACCGGATCATCCTGGAGACCCTGCGCCGCTCGCTGGCCGCCGAGCCGCAGCGCTGGACCACCGTCGCCGACGGCATCCGCGGGGTCACCGAGGAGACCACCACCGGCGTGCACCGGCTCTACCAGCTCGCCGAGCAGGGCCAGCTGCTGTTCCCGGCGATCAACGTCAACGACTCGGTCACCAAGAGCAAGTTCGACAACACCTACGGCATCCGTCACTCGCTGATCGACGGGCTGAACCGCGGCACCGATGTGCTGATCGGCGGCAAGGTCGCGCTGGTGTGTGGTTTCGGTGATGTGGGCAAGGGTTCGGCGGCTGCGCTGGCGGGTCAGGGTGCGCGGGTGATCGTGGCCGAGGTCGACCCGATCTGCGCACTGCAGGCTCTGTTGCAGGGGTATCAGGTGGCGCGTCTGGAGGACGTGATCTCCACCGCCGACATCATCGTGACGACCACGGGTAACAAGGACATCGTCACCGTGGAGGCGATGGCCCGGATGAAGCACCAGGCGATCGTGGCCAACGTGGGGCACTTCGACAACGAGATCGACGTCGCCGGCCTCGGGCGCTACCCGGGCGTGCGCAGGCTCAACATCAAGCCGCAGGTCGACGAGTGGATCTTCCCTTCCGGGGGTCCCGGGGGCCGCCCCCGGGATGGGCACAGTCCGGACGGGCACTCCATCATCCTGTTGTCCGAGGGCCGGCTGATGAACCTGGGCAACGCCACCGGGCACCCCTCGTTCGTGATGTCCAACAGCTTCTCCAACCAGGTGATCGCTCAGGTGGAGCTGTTCACCAAGTACGAGGAGTACAACAAGGACGTCTACCGGCTGCCGAAGGTGCTGGACGAGAAGGTGGCCAAGATCCACGTGCAGGCGCTGGGTGGGGAGCTGACCAAGCTGACCAAGGACCAGGCCGAGTACATCGGTGTGGACGTCGAGGGCCCGTTCAAGCCCGAGCACTACCGCTACTGATCGCCCGGTCGCCGCGGGGGAGCACCGCCACCTAATGTGGAGGGGTGGTGCTCCCCCGCGGTGACGGTGACGGCTGGACGCGGTGTGCGCTCGGCCATCG
>JASLAP010000251.1 GCA_030147065.1 Pseudonocardia sp.
CGCCCGAGGTCCTGCACCCGCCGGCGCGGCGCCGGCACCACGGGCGCCGCCGCCGCGGCCGGCGCGCACCGCCCGCCGGCCAGTTCGCGGGCCAGGCTGCGCGCGGCGATGGGGAGCGCCGCCGGCACCGGCTGCAACCCCTCGTCGGGCCGGCGCACGGTCAGTTCGAGCGCCGCCACCACGTCGCCGCCGGCTCCGAACACCGGCACGGCCACCCCGCAGCTGCCCGGGTCCAGCTCGCCGCGGGTGACCGCGATCCGGGTCATCCGGATCACCGCCAGCGCCTGCCGCAGCCGGTCCGGCGAGGTCACCGTGTGCTGGGTGTAGGGCCGCAGCCCGCGCGACACCGCGGTGTCGACCACCTCGGCCGGGGCGAAGGCCAGCAGCGCCCGCCCCAGCGCGGTGGGGTGCGCGGGCAGCGTCGCGGCCGGGGTGAACGCGGTGACCGGGTGCGGTCCGGGGACCTTCTCGATGTAGGCCACCTCCCAGCCCCGCAGCACCCCCAGGCGGGCCCGGCAGCGGGTGGTGGCGGTCAGGTCCTCCAGCACGCACGGCGCCCGCTCCTCGACGCTGGGCGGGTGGGCCTCCCCGGTGGCGATCATGCGCAGCGGCAGCCCGGCCCGGTAGTGCCCGCCCGCGGTGCGCTCCAGCAGCCGCCACGACGCCAGTTCCGCGGCCAGCCGGTGCGCGGTGGAGATCGGCAGCCCGGCCAGCCGGGCGATCTCGGTCAGCGAGTGCTCGCTGCCCTCGGTGAAGGTCAGCAGGATCGAGGTGATCTTGCTGGTCACGGACCTGCCCGACTCCGTCGAGTTCCCGGCCATCCTCGCCCTCCTGGTCGTCGTGGAGTGCCGCCGTGCGGTGTCGTGCGGCTTCGTGCGGCGTCGCGCGACCGAGCGGGGGCGCCCGGCTGGTGGTGATCGGTGTCACGTCGAAGCCCACCACGCCGGAGGTACCCGGGACCAGGGCCCGCTGCACCCAATCGCCGACGAAGGCTCCGTCCCACCAGGTGTTCCACCACGTCCGGTGTGAAGGGCGGCACGTTCGCCGTCGCGGGGGCCGCGGGCGGCTAGAAACGTCCCGACGCGGACGCAGGACCGGCGGGAACGTGCTCGCCGGCGGCCGCGGGAGGAGGGGTGGTGCGGGATGGGTGTGCCTGCGGACACGGCGAACACGGGCGGGGGTGTCTCGGCTGCACGCACGGCCTCGCGGACCGCCGGGCCCTACCCCGGCGGTGAGGTGGTCCACCGGGGCCGGCCGACCGGGTCCTCCGCCGAGGCGTCGCGGTGATCGCGACGACCTGGCAGGGGCGGGTCGCCGTGCTCACCCTGGACCGCCCGGACAAGCGCAACGCGCTGACCGTCGAGCTGTGCACCGGTCTGCGGGACGCGGTCGGCGACGCCCTCGCCGGCGGCGCGCGGGCGCTGGTGCTGACCGGTCGCGGCAGCAGCTTCTGCGCCGGCGCCGACCTCGACGACGTGCACACCCCCGACTTCCGGGCCGCGCTGCGGGCGATGCTCGACGCCGTCGTGGCCGCTCCGGTCCCGGTGGTCGCCGCGGTCAACGGCCCGGCGATCGGCGCCGGCACCCAGCTGGCGGTGGCCGCGGACCTGCGGGTCGGCGCCCCCGGGGCCCGGTTCGCGGTGCCCACCGCGCGGATCGGCCTGGCCGTGGACCCGTGGACGATCCGCCGGGTCGCCCAGCTCGCCGGCAGCGGCACCGCCCGGGCGCTGCTGCTGGGCGCCGCGGAGCTCGACCTCGACCGGGCCGTGGCCGGCGGGCTGGTCGACCGGCGCGGCGGCCCCGCCGACGCCGTGGCCTGGGCGGTCACCATGACCGACCTCGCCCCGCTGACCGTCGCCTACTCCAAGCAGGTGCTCAACGACATCGGCGAACCCGACCCGGACGGCACCCGGGCCACCCGCGCCGAGGCGGCGTTCGAGGCGTGCTGGGCCAGCCAGGACGTCGCCGAGGGCCGGCGCGCCCGCACCGAACGGCGGGCCCCGGTGTTCCGCGGACGGTGAGCGCGGGCGGCGCCGGCCGCCGGACCACGGCGCCGGACGCCTGGAAAGCCACCTTCCGGGCCTCGGACGCCGGCAAAGTGGCTCCAGGCATCAGCCCGAGACCGGAGCGGCGGTCGGCGCCTGTCGACAGCGGTGTCCTACAACTGCGGTGTCCGACACGCTCCGGTGTCCGACGGCTGTGTGTGGGTAGCCCCGGCGCATGCCGTTGTTCCGCCGTGCAGGCCGTCCCCGTCCGCCCCGACCCCGCGGGAGGTTCGGGATGTGGGGGCCGCTGCCCACCTACCGCACCCGCACCCGGCGGGGCTCGGAGGTGTCGGTGAGCGGGTGCGGCTGCTGCCTGCCGATCCCGCTACTGGCCGTGCTCGGCAGCGGCGCCGCCGTGCGGGCCCTGTGGCGCGGCGCCCGCCGGGGACGGTGAGCGCAGGGCGGCCGGCTCGGCGCGCCGGCCGCGCCGGGAACCGGTGTAGGCCCATTCCCGCAGGGCGGCGAGCAGCCGGACGGGGTGCAGCCGGGGCAGCCGGTTGAGGATCGGGTCGAAGGTGACCGGCGGGCCGTCCGCGCGCACCGACTCCAGCACCAGCTCCCCGACCGCCCGCCGCGACCCGCCCAGCGGCATCTCGGTCACGGTGAAGGTCACCGGGCCTCGGTGGACGGCGTCGGCGACGTCGGCCGGGTCGCCGCCGACCTGGACCGGGGCGGCCGCGATGTCCAGCCCGAGGACCACCAGCCGCCCGTCGAGGACGTAGGGCAGCACCGTGCTGTAGGGCCGCCACCACCGCGCCGACGGCACCAGCGCCAGGTGCGCGTACCCGTTGCGCCCCGACGACGCCATGAGCACGTCGAACACCCCCGCGTCGGCGCGCGGGAAGGACGGCTCGCCGCTCGCCCGCCCGTCCCCCCGGTCGACCGGTCCGGTCGCCGGCTCGTCCGGCCGGGCCGGGAGGTCGTCGGCGTCCCGGCCGCCGGGCGGACCCGCGGCCGGCGGGCCGACCGGCACCCGCAGGGCCATCCCCAGCAGGTCCGGGGCCCCGCCCGGGGTCCCGATCGACTTGGACGCCCGGACCACCGCCGGCCGGGTGACCGGCCCGCCGAGGGCGGCGGCGGTGGCCGAGGCCGGGTCCAGGGTGAGCCGGGCGTCGAGCAGCACGCCGACGGCGTGCACCGCGCGGGCCCCGCGGGCGCGGGCGACCCCCGCGAAGGCGGACTCGACCAGGTGTCGCGCTGTGTTCACCGGGGCCGGGTTCCCGCTCGGCGCGCGGTGACACGACCGGCCGCCGGCCCGCACCACCCGGTCCGGCCGCACCAGCACCGCACCGGTCCGGCCGGCGGCCAGCCAGGCGGCCAGGGTCCCGTCGTCGGTGATCACGGTGTCGGCCCCGGCGACGGCCGGCGGCCCGCCCAGCCGGACCGTCCGGGCCCCGAGCTCCCGGGCCCTGGCCCGCAGCGCCGGGTCGACCACCCCGATGTGCAGCAGGGCGTAGCCCGGCCCGAGGACGTCGTCGAGGCGGGCCGGGACGCCGGCCACCCGGACCGTCGGTTGCGGGCACACCGTGCCGGCGAGGTCGCGGCGGTGCCGGCGGCGGTCGACCGCCGGGCCGGGCGGGTAGCGGGTGGCCAGGCCGG
>JASLAP010000403.1 GCA_030147065.1 Pseudonocardia sp.
TCAGTCGGCGCAGTTCGGGGCGGCGGGGGAGGCGTCGGTGTAGTCCGCGGGCAGCGTCACGCCCTGCACCAGGGTCGCGGCCAGGGCCAGGTTGCGGACGCCGTCGGTGAACTGCCCGACCCCCTCGCGGTAGGCGGGCACGGTCAGCGGGTCGGCCGCCTCCACGGTGCCGCGGCCGCCGGCGAACGCGGTGCGGGCGCTGGTGAACTCCTCGACCACCTGCCCGAACGCCACCCCGATCTCGGCGGTCGGCGCCTCGTCGCGCAGCACCGTGAAGTCCGCCAGCGCCGCGTCCACGACCGCGATGACCCGGTCGGACGCGGCCAGGAAGTCGCTGCGGGCCTGCGCCGGATCGCCGGTGGCCGGCGGCACGACAGTGCTGTCGCCGAGGGTGATCAGCAGCTCCCCGGACGCGCACAGCCGGTCCACGTAGCGCACCTGCGGGCTGTTCGGGTCGGCGACGGGGGCCGAGGTGGGCGCGGCGACCGGGTCCGGGCCGGGCTCCGGTGACCCTCCCGGCCGCACGACCAGCAGCACCACCAGGGCCACGAGCACCGCCGCGACCGCCGCGGACACCGCGACCAGCGGCCACCGCCGGCGCGGTGGGCCACCTGGCCAGGTCGGCTCGGGCGCCCCGGAGCGGGCCGGTGGCGGGGTCGGCATGGTCGCTGTCGCCCGCGGGTCGGACCCGGCCGGGGTCGCCGCCCACCCCAGGCCGGCACCGGCGGGCCCGACCGCGATCTGCTGGGCGGTCGGGCGGCGGGCCGGGTCCTTGTCCAGGCAGGCGCGCACCAGGTCGCGCAACCCGGCCGGGACGCCGGTCAGGTCGGGCTCCAGGTGCAGGATCCGGTACAGGACCGCGGCCGGCTGGTCGGCGGCGAACGGGCCGCGCCCGGTCGCGGCGAAGACCAGCGTCGCGCCGAGGGCGAACACGTCGATCGCCGGCCCGCCGCCGGTCCCGGCGATCTGCTCGGGGGCCATGTACTCGGGGGTGCCGACGGCCTGGCCGGTGCCGGTGAGCTGGGTGCCGCCGGCCGACCAGGCGATCCCGAAGTCGATCACCTTGGGGCCGGTGGGGGAGAGCAGCACGTTGGCCGGCTTGAGGTCGCGGTGCACCAGTCCGGCGGCGTGCACCGCGCCCAGGGCCTGGGCCAGTCCGCGGGCCAGGGGGAGCAGCTGGTCGGCGGGCAGGGGACCGTGGGCGAGCACCGCGTCGCGCAGCGCGGGTCCCTCGACGAATTCGGTGGCCAGCCAGGGCGGGTCGCCGTCGGGGTCGGCGTCGAGGACCCGGGCGGTGAACAGCCCGGCCACCGACAGCGCCGCGGAGACCTCGCGGCGGAACCGGTGCCGGAACCCGGTGTCGCCGGCCAGGTCGTGGCGGATCATCTTGACCGCCGCCCGGCGGCCCTCCGGGGTGGACCCCAGGTACACCCGGCCCATGCCGCCGGCGCCGAGCCGGGCCTCCAGCCGGTAGCGGCCGAGCTGTTCCGGGTCCTCGGGCTGCAGCGGCTCCACCTCGGCCACCCTAGAGAGTGGTCCCCGGGGGGCCGTCCGGGAACCTACGCAGGGGTCGCTGCCGCCCGATGTGCGCAGCACCGGGATCGAAGATATGTTCGAGCGATGACCGAACGCCCCGACACCCCGACCGAGTCCTCGACCAGCACCGGGCACGACCAGCCCGCCGTGGGCGGCGTGGACACCGGCACGGCCGAGACCGGCACCGCGCAGAAGGACCCGGCGGACTGGACCACCGGCGACGAGCCGATGACCGGCCCGCAGAAGTCCTACCTGGAGACGCTGTCCCAGCAGGCCGGCCGCGAGGCGCCGCCGGCCGACCTGACCAAGGCCGACGCCTCCAAGATGATCGACGAGCTGCAGGAGCAGACCGGCCGCGGCCGCTGAGCACGGCGTACGCCGCGCCGTCGCCGATCCGCACCGCCGATGCTCAGTCCGGCGGGACCGGACCCGGCGACGGCGCGGCGTCGCGGAGCAGCGCCGCGCGGATCTCGACGTGGCGGGTCAGGAAGGCCCGCTCGTCGAGCTTCTTGCGGCGCAGCCAGCCGGTGACCTCGTCGCCGCACTTGCTGGCGTTGCAGGCCCCGCAGGCCGGCGCGACGTTGTCGAGCGTGTAGCGCCCGCCGCGCGAGATCGGCAGGACGCAGTCGCGTTGCAGCGGCACGCCGGTGGCGCCGCAGTAGGCGCAGCCGCCCCAGGCCTCCCGCAGCGCGTCCCACTGCTCGGCGCTGAGGTCGTGCTCGACGCGGTCCATCCGACGCTTGCGGCGCCGCGCGTACCTGGCCCTGCGACTCGGGCCTGCTGCCGCCATCGGCCCAGCGTAGGGCCCGGTATCCAGCGGTCCGGAACGATCCCCCCATCGAGCCGATAATCGATGTTATGACAGTTGCTTGAATCGGCGGAGGGGTTGTAGGTAGCCCCCGCCTCGCGGCGGCCGGGTTCCAGTGCTGCGCGGCGGACCATCCCGGCGCGCGATGCCGGCGGGGCGTCGGTGATGCTGTGGGCGTGGAGTACGTGTCCAGAGTGCCGCGACCGCCGCTGGACGGGCTGATCGACGACCTTTACTACCTGGAGGGTGCGCCGCCGTACGCCGGGCTGACGCTGCCGCCCGCGCCGTCGGCGTTGCTCATCGTCAACCTCGGGGCGCCGTTCCGCGTCCGCGCCGGCACCGACCTCGAGACGGCCGAGTACGCCGACGGCTGCGTGGTCACCATGCCCACCCGCGCGTGGGAGTTCGGTTACCCGCTCCGGACCCGGTCCGTCGGCGTGCACGTCAAGCCGTGGGGGCTGGCGCCGTTCCTGCCGATGCCCGCGGTCGAGCTGTGTGACCGGCCGGTGACGATGGAGCAGGTTTGGGGCCGGCCCGCCATTGCTGAGCTGCGAGACCGGCTGGCCACGGCGGACGGACCGCACGAGATGCTGACGCTGCTCGAGGAGGAGCTGATGCGACGGCTGCGCGAGACCGCCGGCCTGGGGCTGGTCCGCCATGCGAGCAGCGTCATCGCGGCGACCGGCGGGGCGGTG
>JASLAP010000436.1 GCA_030147065.1 Pseudonocardia sp.
CGGCCTGGCGGCACGGCGGCCTGGCGGCACGGCGGCACGGCGGCACGGCGGCCCTGCAGCCCTGCCTGCAGCGAGCCACAGGGGCGGCGAGCTACAGGGCGCGACAGACAGCGGCACGCCGCACAACCCCCCGTCCAGGCCAACCGCTCCGCCATCCGGGCTGCAACTCCCCGCCCTCCCCCCGCCCCATATCCTCGTTACGTGCCCGAATCGTCACTGCTGGTCCGTCCTCGCCGCCTGCGCGCCATGGTCGTCGCCTTCCTGGTCGCGCTGACCCTCACCGCCTGTGGCGGGGGCGACGGCCAGGGCTCGCGCACCGACTGCGGGCTGGACGGCTGCACGATCACCTTCGCCCGCAGCGACGGTGGGCAGGTCTCGGTGCTCGGCATCAACGCGCGGCTGGTCGGTGTGGACGCCGGGGTCGCCACGATCGAGATCGCCGGCAACACCGTGCGGCTGCCGGTGGGCGGGGAGACCGCGGCCGGGGACTTCACGGTCGCGGTGCAGGAGGTCACCGACTCCGAGGTGGTCGTCCGGGTGCGGCTCGGCGGCGGTGGTGAGGGTGGCGGCGAGGGCGGCGGCTGAGCGCTACCGGTCGGGGGCGGGCCGGACGGTGTAGGCCGCCGCGAGCAGCCACGGCACCGCGAACACCACCGCGCCCACCACGTCGGACGGGTGGTGCGCGGCCCGGTAGACCCGGGCCACCGCCACGGCCAGCACCATCAGGACCGCGACGGCCACCACCAGCCACCGCCACCAGCCCCTGGTCGTGAGCAGCACGATCGCGGCCACCCCGCCGTAGAGGCAGACCGCCGCGGCGGTGTGCCCGGACGGGAAGCTGGAGGTCGGGGGCAGCGCCGGGTCGACGTGCGGCACCGCCGGTCGGGACCGGCCGACGATCTGCGCGGAGCCGATGAACAGCGCCAGCTCGCCGAGCAACGCCACCGACATCAGGACCGCCGGCCACCACCGGCGCAGCAGCAGCGACGCGACCACCGCCACCACCAGGCCCGCCACCAGGACCACGGTGGTCGAGGCGAACCCGGACATCACGGTGGTCGCGGCGTCGAGTTCGGCGGTGCGTTCGGTGACCACCCACCGCAGCAGCCCCATGTCGGCGTCGCCGATCGCCGCGCCGACGCCGGTCGCGGTGATCAGGAAGCCCAGTCCCAGCAGGACCGCGAACAGCGCGGCGGCAACGCCCAGCAGGGTGAGCGCGCGCCGGCGCAGGTCCGGGGGGACGTGCCGGCGCGACGGCGCATGCCCGGTGGCGTCTGCCGCCGTGGACGGGGTCCGGGTCCGGGAGGTCTCCACGGGGCGGAGTGACCAGCCGGGCCGTTCTTCAACCGTCAGGCGCGGTCCGGGGCGGGTGGCTGCCAGCCGGGGTCGCGCCCGCTGAGGCCGAGCAGCCGGTCGAACAGCGGGGCGTCCGCGGGGACCGGGACCGGCGGCCCGAACAGTCCCGGCACGCCCTCCGGCCGGGCCGCGGCCTCGACGAACCCGAAGCAGGCCCGCACGCTCTCCGGGTCGGGTTCGTAGCGCTGCCCGGTCGCCCGGGCCAGGTCCCAGCCGTGCAGCACCAGCTCGTCGAGCGCGACGAGGGCCGCGGTGCCGGCCGGCATGTCCAGACCGCCCGCCGCCGTCATCCCGGTCCAGGCTTCCGGAGCCCGCCAGGCGGCGACGAGTTCGTCGAGGGCCTTGTCCAGGGCCGGGCGCCAGTCGTCGGGCAGCGGCGGCGGTTCGGCCGGCGGCGGGCCGGGCGAGGGGGCCTTCTCGGCGGCCATCCGGAAGGCCTGCGACAGGCCCAGGACGTGGCTGAGCAGCGCGCGGACCGGGGTGCCGGTGCAGGGGGTCGGCGCGTCCAGCCGGTCGTCGGGGACGGCGGCGGCGAGCTCGGCCATGCGCCCGGCCGCGGGGGCGAGGTCGACGGGTTCGGTCATGGAGGTACAGACGCGCGCCGCGCCCGGAACTCATCGGTGCGGTCAGGTCTCCTGGGCGCGCTGGTGGCGCAGCGCCGCCGCGGCGCGGTCGCCGTCGTCCTCCTGGCCGATGCCGGCCAGCATCTGCGCCACCTTCGCGTCCGGTTGCCCGGGTGCCAGGAGCGGGGTGTCCCGGTCGACCACGGCCTCGACCAGGAACGGGCGGTCGGCGCCGAGCGCGGCCCGCCAGGCGTCGTCGACCTGCCCGGGGTCGGTCACCCGGACCGCGCCCAGCCCGAGCAGCTCGGCGTAGCGGGCGTAGGGGAAGTCGGGGACCTCCTGCGACACCGGGTAGCGCGGGTCGCCCTCCATCTCCCGCTGCTCCCAGCTGACCTCGGACAGGTCGCCGTTGTGCAGCACCAGCACCGCGAAGCGCGGGTCGGCCCAGTCCCGCCAGCGGTGCGCCACGGTGATCAGCTCCAGCAGCCCGCTCATCTGCATGGCCCCGTCGCCGGCCAGCACGACGACCGGGCGATCGGGCCGGTCCAGCTTGGCCGCGATCCCGGTGGGCATGGCGCAGCCCATCGCGGCCAGCGTCCCGGAGATCGACGCCTGCGCGCCCGGCGGGAGCTGCACGAACCGGGCGTACCAGTAGGTGCACGAGCCGACGTCCACCGCGACGTGCACCTCCGGCGGCAGCGCGGCCGACAGGGCGTGCACCACGTGCTGAGGGTTGAGCGGACCGTCGTAGCGGTCGGCGGCCCGTTGCCCGCGCACGTCGTGCCAGCGGCGCACCGACGCCTCGACCTGCTGGCGCCACGCCGGGTCGGGCTTCGCGTCGCCGAGCCGGTCGCGCAGCGCGACCAGGGTGTCCCGGGCGTCGCCGGCCAGCCCGACCTCCACCGGGGTCTTGGTGCCGATGTTGCGCAGCGCCAGGTCGATCTGCACGGTCCGGGCCTGCCCGGGGGCGGGGTAGAACTCCGTCCACGGGTCGTTGGAGCCGACCACCAGCAGGGTGTCGCAGGCGTCCATCAGCTCTGCCGATGCGGTCGTGCCCAGGTGGCCCATCACCCCGCAGTGGAAGGGCAGCGACTCGTCGAGCACCGGCTTGCCCAGCAGCGACGCCGTCACCCCGGCGCCCATCCGCTCGGCGACGTCGAGGAGCTCGGCCGCGGCGCCGTACGCGCCCTGCCCGACGAGCACCGCGGGCCGCGAGGCCGCGCTGAGCACCTCCACCGCGCGGTCCAAGTCGACCTCGGCCGGCAGCACCCGCGACCGCGCGGTGACCGCGCTGGTCGCCACCACCCCGTGGCTGTGGGAGGCCTGTTCGGGCAGCTCCAGCTGCTGGACGTCGTGCGGGACGATGATGCAGGTGGGGCTGCCGGTGTCCAGCGCGGTGCGGAAGGCGTTGTCCACCACCAGCGGGAACTGCTCGGGGGACAACACGGTCTGCAGGTACTGCCCGCAGACGTCCTTGAACAGCGTGTGCAGGTCGACCTCCTGCAGGTACCCGCTGCCCAGCGCGGTGGACACCACCTGCCCGATGATCGCCACCACCGGCTTGCGGTCGAGCTTGGCGTCGTAGAGCCCGGCCAGCAGGTGGATCGCGCCCGGTCCCTGGGTGGCCAGGCACACCCCGACCTCGCCGGTGGCCTTGGCGTGCCCGCCGGCCATGAACGCGGCCATCTCCTCGTGCCGGGCGGTCACCAGCTCCGGGTCGCCGCCGGCCCGGCGGAACGCGGCGAGCAGCGGGTCGATGCCGTCGCCCGCGTAGCCGAACACGCGGTGCACGCCCCAGTCGCGCAGCCGGGCGACGATCCCGTCGGCGATCAACCCGGGACCCGTGCCGTCCGGGCCGCTCATGCCGGTCCCCGCCGGTCCTTCTCGACTGCGTCTGCTGAGCTGTGCACTGCGGTGCCCCGATCCTGGTCCGGTGTGTCGCCCCCGGCTACCCGCCGGGGTCCGGATCACTCAGGCCCCGCCGACCGGGCCGGTGGAATCGCGCACGACCAGCCGGTGCCCGGTGCGCTTGCGCCGGCGGCGCGCCGAGGGCGGCTTGAGCGCCATCTCCAGCGCCCAGCGCCCCATCCCGGCCATCGGCAGGCTCACCGTGGTCAGGCTGGGCGCGACGTCGGCGGCCACCGCGACGTCGTCGAAACCGGCCACCGACACCCGCCCCGGCACCGCCGTGCCGCGGTCGCGCAGCGCGCGCAGCGCGCCGATGGCCATCGCGTCGTTCAGCGCGATCAGTGCGGTGAGGTCGGGGTGCCGGTCGAGGAGGGTGTGCGCGCCGGTCAACCCGCCGTCGCGGGTGAACTCGGTGTGCAGCACCGGCACGTCGGCCTCCGGCACGCCGTGCGCCCGCAGCGCGGTGGCGATCCCGGCCAGCCGGTCGACGACCGTGGTGAGCAGCGCCGACCCGGCGAGCACGCCGATCCGGCGGTGGCCAAGGCCCAGCACGTGCGCGCCGATCGCCTCGCCTGCGGCCTCGTTGTCCGGCAGCACCGCGTCCACGCTCAGGTTGTGCCGGCCGATGACGGCGACCCGGCCGCCGTCGGCCTGGAAGGCGGCGAGCACCCGGTTGGCCTCGCGCTCGCGCTCGGGGTCGAGGTAGCCCGAGCCGGCGATGACGATGGCGTCGATGCGGTGCGCGATGAGCGTGCGGATCTGGTGCAGCTCGTGGTGCGGGTCGCGGCCGGAGTGGCAGATCTGCACGGTCAGCCCGCGGTCGTTGGCCACCCCGATCACCCCGCTGGCGATCTCGGAGAAGTACGGGTCGCCGATCTCGTGCACGATCAGCCCGACGGTCGAGGTGGCCCCGCCGGCCAGCGTGCGGGCGTGCACGTTGGCGACGTAGCCGATGTCCACGGCCACCGCGCGGACGTGCGCGGCCACCGCCTCGCTCACCCCGTCCCGGCCGGCCAGCGAGCGCGACGCGGTGGCCAGCGATACCCCGGCCCGCTCGGCGACGTCGGCCAGCCGGGGCGTGGAGCGGCTCCTGGGCATCGCGACCCCTTCCCGGCGCGTCCGGCGGACCGCCCCCTTGTCACCTGCGAGGGCGGAGCCTAGTCTACGCAAGCGCTTACGAAAGCGCTTGCGTAGACTCACCGACGAGTAGGAGCCACCCCCGATGGGAAACAGAGCACTCCTCCGGGTCGCCGGCCTGTTCGGGGTGGCGGCACTCGCCCTCACCGCCTGCGGCGGGGGTGCCGCGACCGGCGGGGCGGAAGGCTCCGACGACCCGATCGTGATCGGCGTGTCCCTGCCGCTGACCGGTGACTTCTCCGAGCCGGGCAAGGGCGTCCAGCGCGGCTACGAGGCGTGGGCGTCGAAGGTCAACGCCGACGGCGGCCTGCTCGGCCGCCAGGTCGAGCTGAAGATCCTCGACGACCAGTCCAACGCCGATCGGGTGGTCGCCGACTACGAGTCGCTGATCGCCCAGGACCAGGTCGACCTGGTGTTCGGGCCGTTCTCCACCCGGCTGGTCGTGCCCTCGGCGCGGGTCGCCCAGGAGTACGGGATGCTCTTCGTCGAGCCGGCCGGCGCCGCCGCGGAGGTCTTCGAGCAGGGCTTCGACAACCTGTTCTACGCCGCCCCCGCCATCGCCGACGACCACTACAACCACCTGGCCGAGCAGATCATCGCGATGCCGGCCGACCAGCGTCCGACGACGGCGGCCTACGCCGCGATGGACGACCCGTTCGCCCAGGGCACCGCCTACGGCCTCAAGGACAAGCTGGAGGCGGCCGGGATCCGGACCGTGGTCGACGAGGTCTACCCGCCCAACACCACCGACTTCGGCAGCATCGCGGCCAAGATCAACGATTCCGGCGCGGAGATCGTCGTGGGCGGCACCCAGTACCAGGACGCGGTGAACCTGATCGTCGCCCTGCAGCAGCTGAACTACCAGCCGAAGCTGGCCGCGTTCTCCACCGCGCCGACCAACCCCGAGTTCGCCGCGGCCATCGGGGCGAAGACCGAGGGCATCCTCTCGCCCACCGGCTACACCACCGAGGCCACCTTCCCGACCAACCCGGAGTTCGTCGAGCACTACACCGAGCAGTTCGGCAACCCGCCCTCGGAGGACGAGGCCAACGCCTACACCACCGGCCAGGTGGTGGCGGCCGCGGTGACCGCGGTCGGCTGCGCCGAGCAGGGCGACTGCCAGCAGCAGCTGATCGACTGGCTGCGCTCGAACACCGTCGACACCGTGGTCGGCCCGCTCAGCTGGGACGCCCAGGGCCGGCCGCAGAGCGCGCACCTGATCCAGCAGTACGTCGACGGTGAGATCAAGATCGTGCTGCCGGCGGAGAGCAAGGAAGCCGACTTCACCTTCCCGAAGGCGCCCTGGTGACCGGGTCGCTGCTGCTGCAGAGCCTGGTGCTGGGGGTCCTGCTGGGCGGCCTGTACGCGCTGCTGGCCGCCGGGCTCACGCTGTACTTCGGCGTGATGCGGGTGGTGATGATCGCCCACGCGGCGTTCCTGGTGCTCTCGGCGTACCTGGCCTGGGACTTCCACGAGCGGTTCGGCCTGGACCCGCTGCTGTCGCTGGTGGTCACCGTGCCGCTGTTCTTCGCCGTCGGGGTGGGCATGCAGCGGCTGCTGATCTCCCGGCTGCGCCCGGCCACGGTGACGATGATGTCGGTGCTGCTCACCTTCGCCGTCGCGCTGACCATCGAGGGGCTGCTCGGCTTCTTCTACACCGGCACCCAGCGGCGCATCCAGATCAGCTACAGCGGGGCCAGCCTCGAGCTGTTCGGGGCCCGGATCGCGGTGGTCAAGCTGATCGCCTTCGGGCTGGCCGCCGCCGCGCTGCTGGCGCTGTACCTGCTGCTCACCCGGACGAAGTTCGGGCAGTCGCTGCGGGCGACCATCCAGCACCCGCAGGCCGCCCGGCTGGTCGGCATCGACACCGACCGGGTCGCCGGCTACGGCTTCGGGCTCGGGCTGGCCACCGCCGCGATCGGCGGGGCGGCGCTGTCGCTGGATTCGACGATCTACCCGTCGCTGCACTGGCACTGGATCGGCCCGCTGATGGCGATCATCGTGGTGGGTGGGCTGGGCAGCATCCCGGGGGCCGCGATCGCGGCGATGCTGCTCGGCGTCGTGCAGAGCCTGCTGCAGCTCCCGATGGGCACGACCTGGGCACAGACGGTGTTCTACCTCGCGCTCTTCGCCACCCTGCTGGTACGCCCGCAGGGCTTCTTCGGAGGTCGCCTTGCGCAGCGTTTCTAGGCTCGCTGCGCTGGTCGTCGGCGCCGCGGCAGTGCTCTCGTTCCCGCTCTGGAGCCCGAACCCGTACATCCTCTCCGCGGGCATCGTCGTGCTCTCGTACGCGGTGCTGTCGACCTCCTGGAACTTCGTCGGCGGGTTCACCGGATACATGTCCCTCGGCCACGCGGCCTGGTTCGGCCTCGGTCTCGCCACCGCCGCGATCGGCGGGGCGGCGCTCTCGCTGGACTCGACGATCTACCCGTCGCTGCACTGGCACTGGATCGG
>JASLAP010000474.1 GCA_030147065.1 Pseudonocardia sp.
GGCGCGGAGCCGCGCGGACCGGCGGGGTGACCCCGACGGGCGCCGTCGCGGCGGGGTCCGTCACGTCGTGGGGCGGTCATGCGAGCAGCTCCCCTGCTTCGATGCGGACGCCGCGGGCCCAGTCCGGGGCCGGCATCGCCCGCTTGCCCGCCGGGCGCACCTCGCCCAGCTCGACCGGCCCGGTGGCGGTGCCGGCGAGCACCCGGCGCTTCTGCGGGTGCAGCTCGCCGGGCTTGAGGTCCGGCAGGTCGTCCCCGGTGGCCCCGCGCACCGGGCCCAGCCCGAGTCGCTCGCCGCGGAACGTGCTCCAGGCCCCGGGCTCGGGGGTGACCGAGCGGACCAGCCGGTCCACCGCCGCGGCCGGGGCGGCCCAGTCGACGCGGGCGTCGTCGACGCCGACCTTGGGGGCGTGCGAGACCCCTCCGGCGGGCTGCGGGCGGGCCTCCAGCGTGCCGTCGGCGATGCCGTCCACGGTGGCGACCAGCAGCCGCGCGCCGGACTCGGCCAGTCGCCCCAGCAGGTCGCCCGCGGTGTCGGTGGGTCGGACGGCCTCGGTGACCACGCCGTAGGTGGGCCCGGTGTCCAGGCCCTCCTCCAGCCGGAAGGTGGTCGCCCCGGTGACCTCGTCGCCGGCCCGCACCGCGGCCTGCACGGGCGCGGCGCCGCGCCACGCCGGGAGCAGGGAGAAGTGCAGGTTGACCCAGCCGTGCGCGGGGATGTCGAGCGCGGCCCGCGGCACCAGGGCGCCGTACGCGACGACGGGGCAGCAGTCCGGCGCGAGATCGGCCAGCGCGGCCAGGAACTCCGGCTCGGACGGGCGGCGCGGGGTGAGCACCGGGATGCCGGCCTCGCCGGCCAGCACGCCGACCGGGGACCGGGTGGAGCGGCGGCCGCGCCCGGCCGGGGCGTCGGGCCGGGTCACCACGGCCACCACGTCGTGGCGGGGCGAGTCGAGCAGGGCCCGCAGCGCGGGGACCGCGGGCGCCGGAGTGCCGGCGAACACCAACCGCACCGGCGCTACCTGACCTTCCCGAACAGCGGGTGCGGGCTGGCCCGCACCACCGGGACCGGCTCGCCGAACCACTCCGCGGCGCGGATCTCGGCCATCGCCTGCCGGCGGGTCTGCGGGTCGAGCCGGTCGACGAACAGGATCCCGTCGAGGTGGTCGGTCTCGTGCTGGATGCAGCGGGCCAGCATCTCGGTGCCCTCGACGGTGACCGGCTCGCCGTGCTGGTCCCGGCCGCGGGCCACCACGTGCAGGTGGCGGCGGCAGTCCCAGCGCAGCCCCGGGATGGACAGGCAGCCCTCCGGCCCGACCTGCTCCTCCTCGCCGACCACGTCGAAGGTGGGGTTGACCAGGTGCCCGGCGAACCCGTCGCAGTCGTAGGCGAACACCCGCAGCCCCACCCCGAGCTGGGGCGCGGCCAGCCCGGCGCCGCCCTCGTCGTGCATGGTGTCGGTGAGGTCGGCGACCAGCTTGCGCAGCTCGGCGTCGAAGGTGGTCACCTCGACGGCGGGGGTGCGCAGCACCGGGTCGCCGAAGAGGCGGACGGGCTGGACGGACACGGATCTCCTCGGGGACGCCGATCGGGTGCGCCGGCGGGGTGGGCCGCGCGCCGGCGACCTCCGATTCTGCCACGCGAGCCGCCCGCTCCCGCGGCCCCGCCGCCGGGCGGGAGCTCAGCCGATCTCGACCGGGTCGAGGCGGACCCGGACCGGATCGGTCGCCTTGCGGGCGGCGCGGGTGGCCTGGGCGGCGTGCAGGGCCGCGCCCAGGACCTTGCCCCGGGCGCGGGGCACCCGCAGCAGGGCCCGCTCGCGCAGCTCCCCCGCCTCGGCGGCCGCCGGGTCGGCCGCCGGGTCGTCGAGCTCGACCGGGCCGAGCACCTCCACGTCGTCGGGCACGGCGGCGAGGACCTCGGCGACCGCCGCGGCGCCGCCCTCGACCGCGGCCATCCGGACCGCGGGCGGGAAACCGACCTCGGCGCGCGAGGCGAGCTCGGTCGCGGCGTGCCCCACCGGGTCCCAGCGGACCAGGGCCTGCACCACCGGCAGGCCGGGGTCGGCGGCGACCAGGACCCGGCCGCCGTCGGTGTGCGGGACGACCAGCGCCGCGGCGGCCAGCCAGCGGCGCAGGGCCTCCTCGGCCACCCGCAGGTCCGGCCGGGACAGCAGCGCCCACCCGTCGAGCAGCAGCGCGGCCCCGTAGCCGCCCGGGACCCGCGGCTCGGCGCCGGGGGTGGAGATCACCAGCGCCGGCCCGGCGGGCACCTCGGCGAGCACCGGCGCGCCGCCGCCGGAGGTGCGCACCGCGGTGCCGGGGAACGCCCGGCCCAGCTCCTCGGCGGTCCGCCGGGAGCCGATCACCCCGGCCCGCAGCCGCCGGGAACCGCAGCCACCGCACCGGTGGGCGGCCTCGGTGCGCCCGCACCACCGGCACCGGGGCAGGCCCGCGGTCGCCGCGTCACCGGTGGGCCCGGTGGCCCCGGCAGCCCCGGCGGAGGCACCGACCAGGGCCAGCGGCCCGGCGCAGTGCCGGCAGCGCGCGGTCTCCCGGCACGACCCGCAGGCCAGCCAGGGCAGGTAGCCGGCCCGGGGCACCTGCACCAGCACCGGCCGCTCGGCGGTCAGCGCGGCCCGGGCCAGGTCGAACGCGGCGTGCGGCACCCGGGCGCCGGGTTCGTCGGGGTGGTGGGCGCGGGCGTCGTCGGCGCCGGCGGCCAGTACCCGGGGCATGGCCGCGCGGACCGCGGACCGCTCGGCCACCACCTCGCTGGCCCAGCCCGACTCCACCAGCAGCTGCGCCTCGGCGGTGCGGGCGAACCCGCCCACCAGCAGCGCCGCACCGGCGCCGTGGGCGCGCAGCACGAGCACGTCGCGGACGTGCGGGTAGGGCGCGCGCGGCTCGGCGAGCAGGTCGTCGCCGTCGTCCCAGACCGCGAGCAGGCCCAGCCGGGACACCGGGGCGAAGGCCGCGGAGCGGGTGCCCACCACCACCCGGACGCGGTCGCGGCGCACCGCGAGCCAGCGCCGGTACCGCTCGGCCGGGCCGAGGTCGGCGGTGAGCGCGACGACCGCGTCCTGCCCCAGCAGGGCCGCGCAGGCGGCGTGCAGGACGTCGACG
This sequence comes from Pseudonocardia sp., assembly GCA_030147065.1. Classification (GTDB taxonomy): domain Bacteria; phylum Actinomycetota; class Actinomycetes; order Mycobacteriales; family Pseudonocardiaceae; genus Pseudonocardia. The sequence goes on from JASLAP010000474.1 coordinate 3,125, forward strand.
TCGCGCTGGTCGGGCACCACGAGCAGCGCCCCGCGACCGGCTGCCGCGGTGGCCGGTGCGGCCGCGGCCAGCCGGGCCGCCCAGGCCTCCCCCGGCAGCGCC
>JASLAP010000361.1 GCA_030147065.1 Pseudonocardia sp.
CAACCTGGTGATGTTGTGCAAGGTCCATCACCGCGAAATTCACTCGACCGGCTGGGCGGTGCGGGTCGCCGCCGACGGGATTCCGGAGTTCGTGCCGCCGGAATGGTTGGATCGGAGTCGGCGACCCCGGCGACATCCCCGAATCCAGGCTCGATATCGGCGACACGCCACCGGACCGCCGAGCGGACCTCCGAATGGACCTCCGGGACGGTGGATTTCCCCGCGACCGCGGAAACCGTTGACCGGGCTCGTGTTGTGACGAGCGTTTCCGACCTGGCTCGCCGGCCGCCGGGCGACTGAGCCATGCGCCCCTGCCGCTCCCTCGTCAGACGCAACCTCCGGCCCGCCCTCGACCACTCACGACCGGAGAGTGGCGACGGTGCTCGCCCACCGGCCGCGGACCATCCGGAACTACCGGGCCGAGAGTTGCACCACGCCTGCCGAGGAGCCGATCGACGGCCACGCCGGTCGGGTCGAGGCGGTCGGGTCGAGGCGGACGTCCGGGACCGGATGCGCGACCTGCGGGAGCAGCGCAAGCAGCAGCGCGACGCCGAGCAGGGCGGGCTGAGCCGAGCCGGCGGCCACGAGGTCGCGGCGCCGGTCGATGGAATGAAACCCCGGTGCCGGCGGCTGTGCTGGTCCGTAGCGTGCCGACGGGGTAGCGACGGGGGAGCGGAATGGCCAGCACGTGTGACGTCGCACCGACCGGGCGCACGCGCATCCCGCGGGTCGTGTGGGTGCTGGCGCTGAGCATCTTCGCCCTGGGCACCAGCGAGTTCATGATCGTCGGGCTGCTGCCCGAGCTGAGCGCCGACCTGGGCGTGACCATCCCGCAGGCCGGCTACCTGATCTCGGCGTTCGCCGTCGGGATGATCGTCGGCGCACCGGCGATGGCGCTGGCCACCCTGCGCCTGCCCCGGCGCACCACCGCGCTGGCCGCGCTGGTCGTGTTCGTGCTGGGCAACGTGGCGGGCGCGCTGGCCGACGACTACCCGGTGCTGCTGGGGGCCCGGGTGGTCACCGCCGTCGCCACGGCCACGTTCTGGGTGGTGGCGACGGTGGTCACGGTCTCGGTGGTGGGTCCGGGCTCGCGGGCCCGCGCGCTGGCCGTGCTGCTGGCCGGGCTGACCGTGTCCAACATCGTCGGGATCCCGCTGGGCACCCTGATCGGCCAGGAGTTCGGCTGGCGGGCGTCGTTCTGGGCGGTCGCGCTGGTCGCCGCCATCGGGCTGGTCGGGGTGGCGACGACGCTGCGCGCCGGCACCGCCGGCGGCGCGCCCGGCAACCTCGCCGCCGAGTTCGCGGTGTTCCGCCGGGGCCGGCTGTGGCTGGCGTGGGGCACGATCGCGCTCTACCAGTCCGCGGTGATCGGCATGTTCAGCTACGTCGCGCCGCTGCTCACCGAGGTGGCCGGGGTCGACCCCGGCTGGGTGCCGGTGGTGCTGCTCGGCTACGGCGTCGGGAGCCTGGCCGGGGTGCTGCTCGGTGGCCGGCTCGGCGACGCGCACCCCTGGTCGACGCTGTTCGGGGCGCTGGCGACGGTGGTGGTGCTGCTCGTGCTGGTGGCCCTGCTGGCCCCGGTCGCCGCGGTCGTGGTGGTGCTGGTGGTGCTGCTCGGGGCGGTGTCGTTCGTGGCCGCCGCGCCGCTGAACGCCCGGGTGTTCGCGCTGGCCGGGGCGGCGCCCACGCTGGCCAGCTCGACCAACACCGCGGCGTTCAACGTCGGCAACTCGCTCGGCCCGGCACTGGGCGGCGCCGCCATCGCCGGCGGCCTGGGCTGGACCGCGCCGTCCTGGCTGGGCGCGGGGCTGGCGGCCGGGGCGATCGCCGTCGCCCTGGTGTCGTGGCGGCTCGACGCCCGGGACGCGCGCGGGGCGGAGCCCGCCGGAGCCCGCGCGCGCTGATCGTGGCGCGGGTACACCTGGAGCCATGGGCTCCCCACCGCTGCGCCGACGGACGCTCCTGCGCGCCGCGGCGGCGGGCGGGCTGGTGGCCGTGGCCCCCGCGACGCTGGCCGCCTCCGCGCCGTCGCTGGTGCGCAGCGGGCGCCCGGCGCTCACCCACGGCGTCCAGTCCGGGGACGTGCTGCCCGGCTCCGGGCTGGTCTGGGCCCGCGCGGACCGGCCGTCCCGGATGGTCGTCGAGGTCTCCGAGCGCCCCGACCTGCGCGGCGCCCGGCGCCTGGTCGGCCCGGTCCTCACCCCGGACACCGACCTCACCGGCGCCCTGCGGGTGCCCGGCCGCGGCCGCACGGCGTACTACCGGGTCACCGCCGAGGACCTGGACGGCCGCACCGCCGGCGCACCGGTGACCGGCTCGTTCCGGCTGCCGCCCGGCGGGCGCGAGGGCGTCCGGTTCGTCTGGTCCGGCGACGTCGCCGGCCAGGGCTGGGGGATCAACCCCGACCTCGGCGGGATGCGGATCTTCGCCGCGATGGCTGCGCGGGAGCCGGACTTCTTCCTGTGCAGCGGCGACCACGTCTACGCCGACGACCCGCTGGACGAGACCGTCGCCCTGCCCGGCGGGCGCACCTGGCGGAACCTGGTCGTGCCGGCCAAGACCAAGGTCGCCGAGACCCTCGATGAGTACCGCGCCAACTTCGCCTACAACCTGCTCGACGACCACCGGCGCGCGTTCGGGGCCGCGGTCGCCCAGGTCAACCAGTGGGACGACCACGAGGTCACCAACAACTGGTACCCGGGCGAGGTCCTGCCCGACGACGGGCGCTACACCGAGCGGCGGGTCGACGTGCTGGCCGCGCGCGCCTACCGCGCGTTCCACGAGTGGGTGCCGCTGGACCGCCGGCGGACCGTCGACGGGCGGGTCTACCGGCGGCTGCCGCACGGCCCGGACCTGGAGCTGTTCGTCATCGACATGCGCAGCCACCGCGACCGCAACGGCCCCAACTCCGGCCCGTCCGGGGCGGTCCTGGGCGAGCGGCAGGCCCGCTGGCTGGTCGACGCGCTGGCCTCGTCCCGGGCCACCTGGAAGGTCGTCGCGGCGGACATGCCGATCGCCCGGCTCACCGAGGACGACGACCCCGGCACCTGGGACGGGGTGAGCGACGGGTCGGGTGGCGCCCCGCGCGGCCGGGAGACCGAGATCGCCTGGGTGCTGCGCTCGCTGCGCGACCGCGCGGTCCGCAACGTCGTCTGGCTGACCGCCGAGGTGCACTACACCGCGGCGCACCACTACTCGCCCGCGCGCGCCGCGGTCGGCGACTTCGACGAGTTCTGGGAGTTCGTCTCCGGCCCGCTGAACGCCGGCGCGTTCGGCCCGAACCCGCTGGACCCGACGTTCGGCCCGGCCGAGGTGTTCGTGCACGCCCCCCGCACGGCCGCGGACTCCTCGCCGCTGGGCGGGTTCCAGCACTTCGGCGAGGTCGAGATCGGTCCCGGCGGGGACGAGCTGACGGTGACCCTGCGCGACCAGGACGGTCGCGGGCTCTGGTCGACGACCCTGTCGGCGGCGCGGCCCGGCGGGGCGACCGGACCCTGAGCGGCCCGGTGGCCGGACGTACCCGAACGGGTACCCGGCCCCCTGCGGCAGGAGTCCGACCTGGTGTCCGCAGCCGCGCAGCGGCGCGCCCGCCTCGGCGCCCGGGCGGCGTTCCTGGTCACCGGGCTGGTCTCGGCGAGCTGGTTCGGGCGGATCCCGCCGTGCAGGACCGCCTCGACCTCTCCGCCGGCGAGCTGGCCGTCGCGGTCCTGGGCGTCGAGGGCGGCGCGCTGCTGGGGCTGTCCCTCGGCGGTCTCGTCGTGGGCCGGTGGGGCAGCCGCCGCGCGGCGCAGGCCGGGTTCGCCGTCTACGCCCCCGGGGTGCTCGCCGCCGCGCTGAGCCCGAACCTCGCGCTGCTCGCCGTCGGGCTGGGCGTCTGGGCGGCCGCCAACAGCGTCCTCGACGTCGCCCTCAACGCCCAGGGCGTCGAGCTGGAACGGCGCGCGGGACGGCCCCTGCTGTCGGGCCTGCACGCCGTCCAGGGGCCGGCCTGCTGGTCGGTGCCGCCGTCGCCACGGCGGCCGCGGCCACCGGGGTGCCGCTGGTCGTGCACCTCGGCGCCGTCGCCGTGGTGGGGCTCGCGGCGGGTCTGCTCGGGACCGGGGCGATGCTGCCCGGGACGGAACCGGCCGCACCGCGCGCCGGCGCGTAGCGCCGGCCGCCGCGCTGGCTCCTGCTGATCGGCCTGATCGCGTTCTGCGCCTTCCTCGTCGACGGCGCCGCGACGAACTGGGTCGCGGTCCACCTGCAGACCGACCACGGCACGACGCCGGGCCTGGCCTCGGCGGGGTTCCTGCTGTTCAGCGCCACCCTCGTGCTGAGCCGCGCCGGCGGCGACCGGCTGATCAGGCGGTACTCCCGGGTGCGCCTGGTGCGGGCCTGCGGCCTGGTCGTGCTCGGCGGCACCCTCGTCGTCGCCGTCGCGCCCACCGCTCCGGTCGCGCTGGCCGGCTGGGCGGTGCTCGGTCTGGGCGTCGCACCGCTGGCGCCCGCCGTGCTCGGCGCGGCGCCCGACGCCCGCCCCGGCCCGGGGGCCCCGCCGGTCCCGGCGCCGACCGCGATCGCCACCGTCACGACGATCGGTTACCTCGGCTCCTTCACCGGGCCGCCGACGATCGGCGCCGTCGCCGAGGTCACCGGCCTGTCGCCCGCCCTGGGGCTCATGGCGCTGGCCGGCGTCGTCACCGCCGCCCTGGCCCGGCACCTCCCGCGCGCCGCGGACTGACGCCGCGATCACACCCCGCGGGCGTAGTGCGCGGACCCCCGCCGCGGGGCAGGATCGCGGCATGCGAACGGTCTGCGGGGCGGCCCGGCGGGTGCAGACACTGCTCGGGCGGGGCCGCCACCCCGACCGCGCCACCCCCGCGGTCAGCCCGCTCACCGGCGGGCGCCGCCCGCTGCTCACCGACCGGCTCGGCGAGCAGCGCCGCGGCGGGGCCCGGCTCGACCAGGTCGACGGCACCACCTGCGGCAGCGCCGTGCTGGTCGCGCTGGCCGCGTGGGCCGACCCGGCCGAGGTGGCCCGGCTGGACGGCACGGCCCCGGCCGGGGCGACGGTCGCGGCCGGGCCGGCGGCGGCCGGGGTGGCGGCCGGCACCGCGGTCGGCTTCGGCGCCCGGTTCGACGCCCGGCAGAAGCAGGTGCACCGGGAGTCGACCCGGTTCTGGCCGCGGGCCCTGGGCACCAGCCCGTGGGGGATGGTCGGCTGGCTGCGCCGCCACGCCGCGGCCGCCGGGCCCTACCGGGTGCGGCTGGTCGACGACGTCTCCCCCGCCGACCTGGCCGCGGCCCTGGACTCGGTGTCGGCCGCGCTGGGCGCCGGACGGCCGGTCCCGCTGCTGGTGGGGTCGTTCCTGCCGCGGCACTACTGCCTCGCGCTGGGCCGCCGCGAGGACAGCGCCTGGCGGGTCTACGAGCCGACCAGCGGCCACGTCCGGGCGCTGGACCCGGCGCTGGTGGGTCGGCGGGCGCTGCGCCCGCTGCTCGGCTTCGACCGGCTGCACGCGGTCCTGCTGCCGCTCTGAGCGACCCCGCCCGGTTGTGGACAACTCCCGCCGACGGCCGGGTGCGGACGGAACTGCCTGGACCGGGGCTCGTAGACTTGACCGGTGACCGACACCCTCCTCCCGCGCACTGCCGACCTGCCCGCCCAGTGGAACCCGGGCGAGGTAGAGGCCGGCATGTACGAGCGCTGGGTCGAGGCCGGCTACTTCACCCCCGACGGCACCGGTGACAAGCCGCCGTTCTGCATCGTCATCCCGCCGCCGAACGTCACCGGCAGCCTGCACATCGGGCACGCCTTCGAGCACACGCTGATCGACGTCCTGGTCCGCCGCCGCCGCATGCAGGGCTACGACGCGCTGTGGCTGCCCGGCATGGACCACGCCTCGATCGCGGTCCACGCGCTGGTGGAGAAGGCGCTGGCGGCCGAGGGCACCAGCCGTCGCGAGCTGGGCCGGGAGGCGTTCATCCAGCGCACCTGGGAGTGGAAGGCCGAGCACGGCGGGGCGATCCTGGCCCAGATGCGCCGGCTCGGCGAGAGCGTGGACTGGTCCCGCGAGCGCTTCACCATGGACGAGGGCTCCAACAAGGCCGTCCTCACCATGTTCAAGCGGCTCTACGACGACGGCCTGATCTACCGCGCCGAGCGGATGGTCAACTGGTCGCCCGCGCTGCGCAGCGTGCTGTCCGACATCGAGGTCGAGCACCGCGAGGTCGACGGCGAGCTGGTCACCATCCGCTACGGGGACGGCGCCGACGCGGTCGAGGTGGCCACCACCCGGGTCGAGACGATGCTCGGCGACACCGCGATCGCGGTCCACCCCGACGACGAGCGCTACGCCCACCTGATCGGCCGCGAGATCGAGCTGCCGCTGGTCGGTCGCATGATCAAGGTCGTGGCCGACGAGCACGTCGACCCGACCTTCGGCACCGGGGCGGTCAAGGTCACCCCGGCGCACGACCCGAACGACTTCGAGATCGGCCGCCGGCACGGGCTGCCGATGCCCTCGATCATGGACGAGTCCGGCCGGATCGCCGGTTCGGGCACCGAGTTCGACGGGCTCGACCGGTTCGAGGCGCGGGTCGCGGTCCGCGAGGCGCTGGCCGCGCAGGGCCGGATCGTCGCCGAGAAGCGCCCGTACAAGCACAGCGTCGGGCACTCCAGCCGCGGGCCCAAGGAGCCGATCGAGCCGCGGCTGTCGATGCAGTGGTTCGTCAAGGTCGGTCCGCTGGCCCAGGCCGCGGGCGATGCGGTCCGCGACGGCCGGGTCGCGGTCCACCCCAAGGAGCTGGAGCCGCGCTGGTTCGCCTGGGTCGACAACATGCACGACTGGTGCATCTCGCGGCAGCTGTGGTGGGGCCACCGGATCCCGGTCTGGTACTCCCCGGACGGTACCGAGCAGGTCTGCCCGGGCCCCGGCGAGGAGCCGCCGGCCGGGTGGACCCAGGACGAGGACGTGCTGGACACCTGGTTCTCCTCGGGCCTGTGGCCGTTCTCCACCCTGGGCTGGCCCGAGCAGACCCCCGACCTGGCCCGCTTCTACCCGACCTCGGTCCTGGTCACCGGCTACGACATCCTGTTCTTCTGGGTCGCCCGGATGATGATGTTCGGGCTGTACGCGATGCGCGACCGCGGCCCGGCCGACTCGGTCCCGTTCCACACCATCGCCCTGCACGGCATGGTCCGCGACGAGTTCGGCAAGAAGATGAGCAAGTCCGCGGGCAACACCGTCGACCCGCTGGAGTGGATGGACGCCTACGGCACCGACGCGGTCCGGTTCACCCTGGCCCGCTCGGCCAACCCGGGCACCGACGCGCCGGTCGGCGAGGCCGCGGTCCAGGCCTCGCGCAACTTCGGCACCAAGCTGTGGAACGCCACCCGGTTCGCGCTGGCCAACGGGGCCGACCCGAAGCTGCCGCTGCCGGCCGACCCCACCGACGCCGACGCCTGGATCCTCGGCCGGCTGCGCGAGGTCGCCGACCAGACCGACGCGCTGCTGGAGGACTTCCAGTTCGCCAAGGCCGTCGAGGGGCTCTACCACTTCACCTGGGACGAGCTGTGCGACTGGTACGTCGAGCTGGCCAAGGTCCAGCTCCGCGACGAGACCACCGCGGCCGGCACCCGGGCGGTGCTCGGGCACGTCCTCGACGCCCTGCTGCGGCTGCTGCACCCGGTCAGCCCGTTCCTCACCGAGGCGCTGTGGCAGGCGCTGACCGGCGGCGAGTCGGTCGTCGTCGCGGCCTGGCCGACCGGCGCCGGGCGCCCGGCCGACCCGGCCGCCGCGACCCGGGTGGCCGACCTGCAGAAGGTGGTCACCGAGATCCGCCGGTTCCGCACCGAGCAGCGGGTCCCGGACGCCCGTCGGGTCGCCGCCCGGCTCACCGGGCTGGACGGCACCGGGCTCGGCGCGCACCGCGCGGCGTTGGCCGCGCTGGTCCGGCTGGACGGTGTCGACGAGAGCTTCACCCCCACCGCGACCCTGGAGATCGGGCTGCCCGGCGGCACCGTGCACGTCGAGCTGGACACCTCCGGGGCCATCGACGTGGCCGCCGAGCGGGCCCGGCTCGGCCGCGACCTGGCCGCCGCGCAGAAGGAGCTCGACCAGGCCGAGCGCAAGCTGGGCAACCCGAAGTTCGTCGAGAAGGCCCCGGCCGACGTGGTCGAGGGCATCCGCACCCGGCGGGCCACCGCCGCGGCCGACCTGGAACGGATCACCGCGCGGCTGGCCACCCTGCCCGCGTCATGAGCACCACGGGGGGCGGGGGCGAGGGCGAGCGCGAGACCGTCGAGGACGGCGTGATCGCGCACGTGCTGGAGGCGATCCGGGGCGGCGACACCCCGGACGTCGTCCCCGCCCAGTCCACCGCGGCCGGGTTCGCCGAGTTCCTGGCCGTCGAGGCCCAGCTGGACCGGCGCTGGCCCGAGACGGTCATGGAGCCGTCGCTGGAGCGCATCTCCGCGCTGGTCGACCTGCTCGGCGAGCCGCACCGCGGCTACCCCGTGGTGCACCTGACCGGCACCAACGGCAAGACCTCCACCGCCCGGATGGTCGACGCGCTGCTCAGCGAGATCGGCCTGCGCACCGGCCGCTACACCAGCCCGCACCTGCAGCGGGCCACCGAGCGGATCAACATCGACAACCACCCGGTCACCGCCGAGCGCTACGTGCAGGTCTTCCGGGACGTGGCCCCGTTCGTCGACCTGGTCGACCAGCGCCAGCCGGTGCGGCTGTCGAAGTTCGAGATCCTCACCGCGATGGCGTTCGCCGCGTTCGCCGACGCCCCGGTCGAGGCCGCGGTGCTGGAGGTCGGGCTGGGCGGGCGCTGGGACGCCACCAACGTCGCCGACGGCACCGTCGCGGTGATCACCCCGATCGGGCTCGACCACGCCGAGTTCCTGGGCACCGACGTGCTCGGCATCGCCCGGGAGAAGGCCGGGATCATCAAGCCCGGCGCGGTGGCCGTGCTGGCCGCCCAGGACCGGGCCGTCGCCGAGGTGCTGCTGGAGCGCTGCACCGAGGTCGACGCCCAGGTCGCCCGGGAGGGCGCCGAGTTCGGCGTGGTCGACCGGGAGATCGCCGTCGGCGGGCAGCGGCTGGTGCTGCAGGGCCTGGGCGGGCGGATCGACGAGGTCTTCCTGCCGCTGCACGGCGAGCACCAGGCCGGCAACGCCGCGCTGGCGCTGGCCGCGGCCGAGGCGCTGGTCGGCGCCGGGCCGGAGCAGCCGCTGGACCCCGAGGCCGTGCGCGCGGCCTTCGCCTCGGTCACCTCCCCGGGGCGGCTGGAGCGGCTGGCCGCCGGCCGGGGCACCCCGACGGTGCTCGCCGACGCCGCCCACAACCCCTCCGGGGCCCGCGCCCTGGCCGCCGCGCTGACCACGGAGTTCCGCTTCACCCGGCTGGTCGGCGTGCTCGGGGTCATGCGCGACAAGGACGTCCGCGGCATCCTCCAG
>JASLAP010000557.1 GCA_030147065.1 Pseudonocardia sp.
CCCGGACCGGCTGGGCGGCGTGCCGCCGCGAGGCGGGCGTCGGGGTCGGGGTGGGCGTCGGCGCGGGGGACGGGGTGCGGGGGGTCACCCGGGCCCGGGACTGGGTGGACCGCGTCGACGTCGTCGGCGCCGCTCCGCCGACCGACCGGGGCGCCGGTACCGGCTCGCCGCGGCGCACCGCGGCCACCGCCTCGGCGAACTCGCCCCCGGAGGCGTAGCGCTGCGTCGGGTCCTTGACCAGGACGGCCTCGATCAGCTCCCGGGTGGTGCCCGGGATCGTCGCCGGCAGCGGCGGCGGCTCGTCGCGGACCTGCATCATGGCCACCGCGACGGCGCTCTCGGCGCGGAACGGCCGGTGCCCGACCAGGCACTCGTAGCCCACGATGCCCAGCGAGTACACGTCCCCGGCCGGGCCGGCCTCGGCGCCGCTGGCCTGCTCCGGGGCGATGTAGTGGGCGGTGCCCATGACCATGCCGGACCGGGTGACCGGCACCGCGTCGGCGGCCTTGGCGATGCCGAAGTCGGTCAGCTTCACCAGGCCGTCGGTGCGCACCAGGATGTTGCCCGGCTTCACGTCGCGGTGCACGAACCCGCGCTCGTGGGCGGCCTGCAGGGCCCGGGCGGCCTCCTCGACCAGCCGCAGGGTCTCGTCCGGCTCGATCGGGCCGCGGGCGATCAGGGTGGACAGCGGATCGCCGCGGACCAGCTCCATCACCAGGTACGCGGTGCGCCGGCCGCTGGGGCTCTCGTCCTCGCCGTAGTCGTGCACGGCGGCGATCCCGGAGTGGTCCAGCGACGCGACGGTGCGCGCCTCGATCCGGAAGCGGTGCAGGAACTCCGGGTCGTCGGACAGTTCGGGGCGCAGCACCTTGACCGCGACGCTGCGACCCAGCCGGGTGTCGGAGGCCTCCCAGACCTCGCCCATCCCGCCCACCGCGATGCGGCGGTCCAGGTGGTAGCGGTCCCCGATGTGCTGCCCCGCAGCGAGCACGGTCACCGCCCCGCACCCGGCGGCCCGACCCGGCCCGGCCGCGCCGGCCGCCCGGTCACGGGGACGTCCCGAGCGCGGAGCGGATCACCGCGCGCCCGATCGGGGCCGCCACCTGACCACCGGTGGCCTCCAGGTTGCTCCGGTCGCCGCCGGACTCGACCAGCACCGCGACCGCGACCTGCGGGTCCTCGGCCGGGGCGAAGGCGACGTACCAGACGTGCGGCGGGGTGGTCTTCGGGTTCGCGCCGTGCTCGGCGGTGCCGGTCTTGGCCGCGATGTCCACGCCGGTGATCTTGCCGGTGCTCGAGTAGGACTCCTCGTTGTTGACCATCAGTTCGGTCAGCGTCCGGGCCACCCCGGCGTCCACCGCGGTGCCGATCCGGTCCGGGTCGGTGGTGGACACGGTGGCCAGCTCCTGGTCCTGGATCTCCTTGACCAGGTACGGCGCCATCACCACGCCGTCGTTGGCGATCCCCGCGGCGACCATGGCGTTCTGCAGCGGGGTGAGCGCGACGTCGCGCTGACCGATGCTGGACTGCTGCAGCGCCGCGGTGTCCTCGATCTCACCGAGCCGGGACGGCTGCACCGGCAGCGGGATGGTCTGGTCGGCCAGCCCGATGCCGAACCCCTCGGCCTGCTGGCGCAGGGCCTGCTCGCCCAGCTCGGCGGACAGCTGCACGAACGCGGTGTTGCAGGACCGCTGCAGCGCCTCCCGCAGGGTCGCGGTCTCGCCGCCGCCGCAGGCGTTGCCGTTGAAGTTCTGCAGCTGGGTGTTGGTGCCCTGCAGGGTGATGCTGGACGCCGCGGTGAGCTGGCTGTCCGGGGTGTAGCGCCCGCTGGACAGCGCGGCCGCCACGTCGATCAGCTTGAAGGTCGACCCGGGCGGGTAGGTCTCCGAGGTCGCCCGGTTGGTCAGCACCGGCGGCACGGCGTCGTTGACCGCGGCCCAGGCGTCCTGCTGCTCCTGGGAGCTGTGGCTGGCCAGCGGGTTCGGGTCGTAGGACGGGGTGGAGGCCATCGCCAGGATCTCGCCGGTCTGCGGGCGCAGGGCCACCACCGAACCGGTGTAGCCCTTGCTCTCCAGCTGCTCGTAGGCGGTCTTCTGGACGGCCGACTCGATGGTCAGCACCACCCGGCCACCGCTCGGGTCGCGACCGGTGATCAGGTCCGACACCCGGCGCACGAACAGCCGGTCGTCGCTGCCGTTGAGCACCTCGTCGGTGGCCCGCTCCAGCCCGCTGGCGCCGTAGATGACCGAGTAGTAGCCGGTCAGCGGGGCGTACACGGCCGGGTCCGGGTACTGGCGCAGGTACCGCAGCTCGTCGTCGACCGGCACGCTGGCGGCCAGCACCTGGCCGTCCGAGCTGATGATCTGCCCGCGCTGGCGGGAGTACTCGGCGAGCAGCACGCGCCGGTTGCGCGGGTCGTCGCGGTAGTCGCCGGCCTGGACCACCTGCACGTAGGTCAGGTTGGCCATGAGCAGCAGGATCATCGCCATCACGGCGATCGCGATCCGGCGGACGGGGGTGTTCACTTCGGCCGCTCCACCAGCTCGGTGCCGGCGTCGGCGATCGAGGGCAGCGGGGCGGGCGGCCGGCGGGGCAGCGGCGCCCTGGCGGCGTTGGACACCCTCAGCAGCAGGGCCACCAGCGCGTAGTTCGCCACCAGCGACGACCCGCCGTAGGACAGGAACGGCAGGGTGAGCCCGGTCAGCGGGATCAGCTTGGACGCCCCGCCGATGACCACGAACACCTGCAGGGCCAGGGTGAACGACAGCCCGGTGGCCAGCAGCTTGCCGAAGCTGTCGCGCACCGCCAGCGCGCTGCGCAGCCCGCGGGTGATCAGCACCAGGTAGACCACCAGGATCGCGGCCAGCCCGATCAGCCCCAGCTCCTCGCCCAGCGAGGACAGCATGAAGTCGCTGTAGGCGAACGGCACCAGGTCCGGGCGCCCGGCGCCCAGGCCGGTGCCACCGACCCCGCCGGTGCCCAGCCCGAACAACGCCTGCCCGATCTGGTAGCCGGTGCCGTTGAAGTCCTGGAACGGGTCCAGCCAGACCTGCACGCGCACCCGGACGTGGCCGAACAGCTGGTAGGCGATCGACGCGCCGGCCCCGAAGATGGTCAGGCCGATGACCAACCAGGACACCCGCTCGGTCGCCGCGTACAGCAGGACCAGCACGATGCCGAAGAACAGCAGCGACGAACCCAGGTCGCGCTCGAGGACGAGCACGCCGATGGACAGCCCCCAGGCCAGCAGCAGCGGGCCCAGGTCGCGCCCGCGCGGGAACTCCATGCCCAGCACCCGGCGCCCGGCGGTGGTGAACAGCTCGCGCTTCTGCACCAGGAACGCGGCGAAGAACACGATCAGCAGGATCTTGGCGAACTCGCCGGGCTGGATGCCCACCGGCCCGATCCGGATCCACAGCTTCGCCCCGTTGACCTCGGAGATCGACGACGGCAGCAGGCCGGGCAGGGCCAGCAGCACGATCCCGGCGAACCCGGCGGTGTAGGCGTAGCGGGCGATGGTCCGGTGGTCGCGGACCACCCACAGCACCGCCACGAACAGCGCCAGCCCGATCGCGGTCCAGGCGACCTGCCGGCTGATCAGCGCGGTGGGGGCGTCCTCGCCCAGCGCCGTGGCCTGCACCGCCTCGGCCAGGTCCAGGCGGTGGATCATCACCAGACCCAGCCCGTTGAGCAGCGCCACCGACGGCAGGATCAACGGGTCGGAGTAGGGCGCGAACCGGCGGACCGCGAGGTGCGCCCCGGCGAACAGGCCCAGGTAGGCCAGCCCGACCCAGATCAGGGCCTGGGTCAGCTGCTGCTCCTGGTTCGCCTCGACCAGCGCCAGCGCCCCGGTCACCAGCACCGCGGCGAAGGCCAGCAGGACCAGTTCGATCCCGCGCCCGGTGGGCAGCGGGGCCGGGGCGGCGGGCGCGCTGTTCGGACGCTCGTCGACGGCCGCCATCAGCTCACCGGCCGGCAGGTCAGCCCGGGCTCCGGAGTCACCGTCGGCAGCGGGGTGCTCTCCGGCTGGGTCGTCGGCACCGTCACGACGGGCGGCAGGTTGGGGTCGACCACCGGCGGCGGGATCACCGGGGTCGGGATCACCGGCGGCGTCTGCTGCGGGGCCTGGGTGACGCACAGCGGCAGCATCCGGTTGCGCAGCCGGTCGACCACCTCGCGGGCGCCCTCGATGCCGTCCACCGACTGGATCCCGGACCGGATCAGGCTGCGCTCGGACTGCGGCAGGTCCTCCAGCGTCATGTCGGTGCGCTCGGCCACCTGGTGCAGCGGGATGCCCAGCACGTCGCCGCGGACCCCCTGGAAGATCGCGACCTGCTCGGTGTCGGCGCCGACGTAGTACTGCTGCAGCACCCAGAGCCGGGCCAGCGCGCCGCCGCCGATCAGGATCACCAGCGCGGCCACCGCGAGCAGCACCAGCCGGCCGCGCAGGCGGCGCCGGGGCGCGGGCGCCGGGGCGGCCGTCGCGGCCACCCGC
>JASLAP010000565.1 GCA_030147065.1 Pseudonocardia sp.
CGCCTGCACGCCGTGCAGGGCCTCGTCCAGCCCGGCGCCGGTGAGCAGGTCGACGCCGAGCGAGCGGCTGATGCGCACGACATCGTGCCCATCCCGGGCGAGGGAGGCGACGGTGAGCGAGCCGATGTTGCCGGTCGCACCGGCGACTGCGATCCGCATGACGATCTCCCTTCTCGGCGGCCGCACCGACAGTATCTCGGACTAAACAGATCCTCAATATCCGCGATAGGGTGCCGGCGTGAAGCTGCCGGTGAGCACCGAGTGGGTGCTGCACTGCGCCACGACGCTGGCGCAGCTGGAACCGGGAGCCGGGGCCTCCGCGGCACAGCTCGCCCGGTACTACGACCTCCCGGCGCCCTACCTGGCCAAGCAGCTGCAGGCGCTGGCCAGGTCGGGCCTGCTCACCGCCACCACGGGCCCGCGGGGCGGGTTCCGGCTCGCCCGGCCCGCCGCCGGGATCACGCTCCTGCAGATCGTCGAGGCCGTCGACGGCACGTCCCCGCCCTACGAGTGCCGGGAGATCCGCCAGCAGGGACGGGGAGCGCTACCGCCCGAGGACTGCCGGAGGACCTGCATCCTGGCCGAGAAGATGGCCGACGCGCACCGGGCGTGGCGCGACAGCCTGGCCGCGGTCACCCTCGCGGACATCGTCGCCGGCCTGCCCCCGTCCGCACCGGCCCGCACCCGGCAGCGCCTGGCGGGCACCGCGCGGTCGGCCGGCGAGCCCTGATCGGGGTGCGGCGAGCGGCCCCGGCGCGCCCTCCCGCCGCGCACGCGATCACGGGTGCGAGGCGGGACCGGGGGTCAGCTGCCGACGATCGGCGACGCCACCGGCGACTGCTCGTCCTCGGAGCGCTGGGCGTCGATGCCGGACTGGGTGCGCAGCGGCAGTTCCTTCATCATCGCCACCGCGATCAGCCCGAGCACCAGCACCGCGCCCGTGGTGAGGAACACGACGCTCATCGAGTCGGCGAAGCCCTCCAGGACCGGTCGGGCCAGCACCGGGCTGGCGTCGCCGAGGAACGACGAGTCGTCCAGCGTCGCGCCGAACCCGCCGCCCTGCAGGCCGCTCAGGATCGGGGCGTTCGCCGGGTTCGCGGCCAGCGCCGGGTCGGCCACCGCGGCCTGGAACTCCGGGGTCGCCGCGGCGTCCCGGAAGTTGTCGGCCACGTTCGGGCCCAGCGCGCTGAACAGGATCGACAGGAACACCGCTGTGCCCAGCGTGCCGCCCATCTGCCGGAAGAACGTCGTGGACGCGGTGGCCACCCCGAGGTCGCGCGGCGGCATCGCGTTCTGCACCGCCAGCGTGATCGGCTGCATGTTCGCGCCCAGGCCCCAGCCGACCACCAGCATGATCAGCGCCACCTGCCAGTACGGGGTGTCCACGCCGATGAACGACAGCACCACCGCGCCGACGATCATCAGCGACAGCCCGAGCACCGGCCAGATCTTGTAGCGGCCGGTGCGCGAGATCAGCTGCCCGGAGAACACCGACATCGACATGATGCCCAGCACCAGCGGCAGCGTCTGCAGGCCGGCCTCGGTGGGCGAGGCACCCTTGACGATCTGCAGGTAGAGCGGCAGCAGGGCGAGCACCCCGAACATCCCCATGCCGGCGACCAGCGCGGCCAGCGAGCCCCAGGTGAACACGCCGTTGCGGAAGAACCGCAGCGGCAGCAGGGCGTCGTCGCCGATCCGCTTCTCGGCCCAGACGAACGCGGCGATGCCGAGCGCGCCGACCAGGTAGCAGGCCAGCGCCCGGCCCGAGCCCCAGCCCCAGATCCGGCCCTGCTCGGCGACGATCAGCAGCGGCACCAGCCCGACGGCCAGGGCGACCGCGCCGGGCCAGTCGATGCGGTGCTCGCGGCGGGTGTGCGGGACGTTGAGCACCTTGGTCACCACGGCCAGCGCGATGATGCCCAGCGGCACGTTGATCAGGAACACCCAGCGCCAGCCGGTGATGCCGAGGATCTCGGCCTGGCCGGCCAGGAAGCCGCCGGCCACCGGGCCGAGCACGCTGGAGGTGCCGAACACCGCGACGAAGTAGCCCTGGTAGCGGGCCCGCTCCCGGGGCGCGACGATGTCGCCGATGATGGTCAGGGCGAGCGAGAACAGCCCGCCCGCGCCCAGCCCCTGGATCGCCCGGAACGCGGCCAGCTGGTACATCGTTTCGGCGAACGTGCAGGCCACCGAACCGATCACGAAGATCGAGATGGCGGTGAGGAACAGCGGCTTGCGGCCGTAGAGGTCCGACAGCTTGCCGTAGAGCGGGGTGGTGATGGTGGCCGTGATCAGGTAGCCGGTCGTCGCCCAGGCCTGCAGGCTCAGCCCGTCCAGGTCGTCGGCGATGGTGCGGATGGCGGTGGCCACGATCGTCTGGTCCAGGGCGGCCAGGAACATCCCGATCATCAGCCCGGCGAAGATCGTCAGGATCTGCCGGTGGGTCAGACTGACCTGCGGCGCTGCTGCCGGGCCGCCGCTGGCGGGCGCGGACATGGGTCTCCCCTCAGGCCCCGGCCGGGGACACCGCGCGGGCGTCGACGGGCTCGGGACGGGTGTGGTGGTGCTGGAAGTCGTCGACGAAGCGGGTCAGCAGGGTGGCGAGCAGGTCGCGGTCCGCGGGCGGCCAGCCGGCCAGCAGCTCGGCGATGTGCTCGTTGCGCAGCCTGCGGTTCTGCTCGAAGACCCGGCGCCCCTCGTCGGTGGCGGCGAGCAGCGTCGCCCGCCCGTCCTCGGGGTCGGCGGTCCGCTCGACGAGGCCGAGCCGGACCAGGTGGCCCACCTGGCGGCTGATGGTGGAGGGGTCGGAGTGCACCGCCTCGGCCAGCGCCACGGCCCGGCGCGGGCCGTCCTTCACCAGGTGCACCAGCAGGTGGTAGGTCGCCCGCTCGACGGCGTCGGGGTGCTCGGCCTGGCGCTGGGCCTGCTTGCGGTCGATCAACCGGACCAGCCGGATCAGCGCGGACCCGACGTCGTCGGCGACGGCCAGTTCGTCCTCGGACGGCATCGCCGACCCCCTTCCCGCATTGCGTGCCACATACAACAAGTTGTCGGGCACAAGCATGCAACCGGGCGGCGGACGCGGCAAGCCGACCCGGCTGTGATCTCCGTCGGGGGCCTCTCCGTCCGGGCGGGGAGGTGCGACCCCGACCCGGACGGAGGGCGGGCTACACCCGCTCGAACACCGCGGCCAGGCCCTGCCCGCCGCCGATGCACATCGTCTCCAGCCCGTACCGGACCGACCGGCGGTCCATCTCCCGGGTCAGGGTGGCCAGGATCCGCCCGCCGGTGGCGCCGACCGGGTGGCCCAGCGAGATCCCGGAGCCGTTGACGTTGACCCGGTCGAAGTCGGCGTCGGTGAACTTCCACTCCCGGGTGCAGGCCAGCACCTGGGAGGCGAACGCCTCGTTCAGCTCGATCAGGTCCATGTCCGCCAGCGCCAGCCCGGCCACGTCCAGGGCCTTGGCCACGGCCGGCACCGGGCCGATCCCCATGGTGGCCGGCGGCACCCCGCCCAGGCCCCAGGACACCAGCCGCACCAGCGGGCGCAGGCCCAGCTCGGCGGCCCGGTCCGGGTGGGTGACCACGCAGATCGCGGCCCCGTCGTTCTGCCCGCTGGCGTTGCCCGCGGTGACCGTGGACTCCGGGTCGTCGCGGCCCAGGATCGGGCGCAGCCCGGCCAGCTTCTCCACCGTCGAGTCGGCCCGGATGTGCTCGTCGGCGTCGACGACGGTGTCGCCCTTGCGGCCCTTCACCGTCACCGGGACGATCTCGTCGGCGAACCGGCCCCCGTCGCGGGCCGCGGCCGCCCGCTGGTGCGAGCG
>JASLAP010000580.1 GCA_030147065.1 Pseudonocardia sp.
CCGGGTGGCCAACGAGGTCAAGCGGATCCTGCAGAAGTACTCCGACCTGCAGGACATCATCGCCATCCTGGGCATCGACGAGCTCTCCGAGGAGGACCGGCAGCTGGTCGGCCGGGCCCGGCGCATCGAGCGCTTCCTGTCCCAGAACCTGCTGGTCGCCGAGCAGTTCACCCAGCAGCCCGGCTCGACGGTGCCGCTGAAGGAGACCATCGAGGCGTTCGACAAGATCGCCAAGGGCGACTTCGACGACGTGCCGGAGCAGGCCTTCTTCCTCTGCGGTGGCCTCGAGGACCTGGACAAGAACCGCAAGAAGCTCGAGGGCTGAGATGGCACCCGCTCGACGAAGGAGTGCGCCGTGGCGGAGATGACGGTCGACCTGGTCGCGGTCGAACGGCGGATCTGGACCGGCCAGGCCACGTTCGTGCGCGCCCGCACGACGGTCGGTGAGATCGGCATCCTGCCGGGCCACGAGCCCACCCTGGCGCAGCTGGACGACTCGGCGGTGGTCCGGGTGGACGGCACGGACGGCGCCGAGACCACCCTCGCGGTGCACGGTGGCTTCCTGCACGTGACCCCGGAGTCGGTGACCGTGCTGGCCGAGTACGCCGAGACCGCCGACGAGATCGACGTCTCGCGGGCCCGGGCGGCGCTGCAGCGGGCCGAGAACGAGGACTCGGTCGCGGCGGCGCGGGCCACCGTGCGGCTGAGAGCCGCCGGCGCGGCCGAGTAGCCGGAGCCGTCGGTGCAGGCGACAGCGGTGCTGGTCATCGTGCTGTTGCTGCTCGCCTGCCTGTGCCTGGGTTACCTGACCTACCGGAGACTGCACCTGATGCGGGGCGGCGGCGTGGATGTCTATCTGCGCCGCCGCCCGGCGTTCGGGGGGCGGTTCGACAGCCGCGGCACCGACGCGTCGGCCGGCTGGCACTTCGGGGTCGGCCGCTACCGCGGCAACGAGCTGGCCTGGTTCCGGCTGACCAGCTTCCGGCCCGGCCCGTCGACGGTGCTGGACCGCTCCGAACTGGAGATCCTCGACCGGCGCGCGATCACGCCGGCCGAGCGCTACGCCATCCCGCAGGCCGACTCGGTGCTCAGCTGCCGGGTGGGCGAGGTGACCCTGGAACTGGCCATGGCCCCCGGCGTGCTGACCGGCTTCCTGTCCTGGCTGGAGGCCGCCCCACCGGGCCGCTCCACCGGCTACCGCCAGGCCTCCTGACGGCTCAGCGGGGGCCGCCGGGGTGCCAGAGGACGTCGCCCTGCGGGTTGGCCGCCCGGCCGAGGATGAACAGCAGGTCGCTGAGCCGGTTGAGGTACTTCGCGGTGAGCGGGTTGGTGCGGTCCCGGTCGTGCTCGAGCAGCGCCCACACCGAGCGCTCGGCCCGCCGGGTCACCGTGCGGGCGACGTGCAGGTACGCCGCGCCCGGGGTGCCGCCGGGCAGCACGAACGAGTCCAGCTTGGGCAGGTCCTCGTTGAACTCGTCGCACCACCCCTCCAGCCGCGTCACGTACTCCTCGGTGACCCGCAGCGGCGGGTACTCCGGATCCGGCACGATCGGCGCGCACAGGTCCGCGCCCACGTCGAACAGGTCGTTCTGCACCTGGCGCAGCGGGACCAGCAGTCCGTCGGCCAGCCCGCCGACGGTCACCGCGACCCCGAGCGCGGCGTTGGCCTCGTCGGTGTCGGCGTAGGCCGCGAGCCGGACGTCGGTCTTGGGCACCCGGCTGAAGTCGCCGAGCGCGGTGGTGCCGTCGTCGCCGGTCTTGGTGTAGATCCTGGTCAGGTGCACGGCCATGGGGGCCACCCTATGTGCGTCGCGGTCATGTCCGCCCGCCGCTCAGCCGTTGGCCCCGGCGTCCACGAGCAGGGCGGTGCCGGTGATCGTGCGGCCGCCGTCGCCGGCCAGGTGCGCGACGGTCGCGGCGACGTCCTCGGCGGTCTGGAACCGGCCCAGCGCGGTGCGGGCGAGCTGGGCCGGGGCGTCCGGGCCGTCGGCCGGGTTCATGTCGGTGTCGGTGGAGCCGGGGTGCACCACGTTGACCGTGATGCCGCGGGGGCCGAGTTCGCGGGCCAGGGCGCGGGTGAGCCCGGTCAGCGCGGCCTTGGACGTCGCGTAGAGCGCGATGCCGGGCTCGGTCACCCGCTCGGCGAGGTTGCTGCCGATGCTGATGATCCGCCCGCCCGGCCGCAGGTGCGCCGACGCCGCCTGGGCGGCCACGAACGCCGCGCGCACGTGCACCGCCAGGGTGTGGTCCAGCTCGGCCAGTGAGACCTCCTCGAACGGGCCGTAGGGGAAGACGCCGGCGTTGTTGACCAGGACGTCGAGCCCGCCCAGATCGGCCGCGGTGCGGTCGACCGCGGCCCGCACCGCGGCCGGGTCGGCGCTGTCGGCGTGCAGCGCGAGCCCGCGCCGGCCCAGCGCCTCGATCGCGCCCACCACCTCCGCGGCGCGCTCCGCGGCCGCCCGGTAGGTGATGGCGACGTCCGCCCCGTCACGGGCCAGCCGACGCGCGACGGCCGCGCCGATCCCGCGGCTGCCGCCGGTCACCAGGGCCACCCGTCCGGTCAGGTCGGTCATCGGAACCTCTTTCTGTAGTGATCGCTACCGAAATTGTTGGCGGTGCCGGGCCGGACGTCAAGGGTTATCTTTAGGGAGCGCTACAGAAAGAGGTGGGCATGGCGGACCGCGGGCGCCCGCGCGGCTTCGACCGCGCCGCGGCGCTGCGGCGCGCCATGGAGGTGTTCTGGGAGCACGGCTACGAGGGCACCTCGGTCGCCGACCTGACCGCGGCGATGGGGGTCCGCCCGCCGAGCCTCTACGCCGCGTTCGGCAGCAAGGAGGAGCTGTTCCGGGAGGCCGTCGCGCTCTACGAGGAGGTCGAGGGCGGCCCGCCGCTGGCCGCGCTGCGCGGCTCGGCCACCGCGCTGGCCGGGATCGAGGCCATGCTGCGCGCCCACGTGCGCGACTACACCCACCCGGACAAGCCCAAGGGCTGCCTGGTCATCCTGGCCGCGACCACCTACACGCCCTCCACCGAGGGCGTGCGCGACTTCCTCGCCGAGCAGCGGCGCGGCTCGACCGCGGCCGTGCGCGAGCGGCTGGAGACCGGCCGGTCCGCCGGGGACGTGCCGCCGGACACCGACGTCGACGCCCTGGCGGCCTACGTCAGCACGGTGCAGTTCGGGATGTCCCTGCAGGCCCGCGACGGTGCCACCGCCGACGAGCTGACCTCGGTCGTCGACCACGCCATGATCGCCTGCGAGCGGCGGCTGCGGCCGGGTGCGTGAGCGTGGGACCGAGGGGATAGCGTCGCCGGTCGTGGCTCAGCATTTCGCGGTGGACGGCGGCGCCCGCCTGGTCGGTTCGGTGGACGTGGTCGGGGCGAAGAACAGCGTCCTGAAGCTGATGGCCGCGGCCCTGCTCGCCGAGGGCACGACGACCATCACCAACTGCCCGGAGATCCTCGACGTCCCGCTGATGGCCGACGTCCTGCGCAGCCTGGGCTGCACGGTGGAGGTCGAGCACGACACGGTGACCATCGACGTGCCGGCCGAGCCCGGCGCCCAGGCCGACTACAAGTCGGTGTCGAAGCTGCGGGCGTCGGTGTGCGTGCTGGGCCCGCTGCTGGCCCGCTGCCGCCGGGCCGTGGTGCCGCTGCCGGGCGGGGACGCGATCGGCTCGCGCCCGCTGGACATGCACCAGGCCGGGCTGCGCAAGCTGGGCGCCACCACCGAGATCGAGCACGGCCGGGTGGTCGCCTCGGCCGAGGAGCTGCGCGGCGCCCAGATCTGGTTGGACTTCCCCAGCGTCGGGGCCACCGAGAACATCCTGATGGCCGCGGTGCTGGCGGACGGGGCCACGGTGATCGACAACGCCGCGCGCGAGCCGGAGATCGTCGACCTCTGCACCATGCTGCAGCAGATGGGCGCCAAGATCGACGGCGTCGGCACGTCCACGCTGACCGTGCACGGCGTGACCGGGCTGCAGCCCACCGAGCACCGGGTCATCGGCGACCGGATCGTCGGAGCCACCTGGGCCTTCGCCGCGGCCATGACCGGCGGGCAGGTCACCGTGCGCGGCGTCGACCCGCACCACCTGGACCTGGTGCTGGACAAGCTGCGCAGCGCCGGCGCGACCACCGACATCGGCCACGACGAGTTCACCCTGGCCCTGGACGGCCGCCCGAAGGCCGTCGACTTCGTCACCCTGCCCTACCCCGGCTTCGCGACCGACCTGCAGCCGATGGCGATCGCGCTGTCCGCGGTGGCCGAGGGCACCTCCATGATCACCGAGAACGTGTTCGAGTCGCGGTTCCGGTTCGTCGACGAGATGGTCCGGCTCGGCGCCGACGCCCGCACCGACGGCCACCACGCCGTGGTGCGCGGGGTGCCGCGGCTGTCCAGCGCGCCGGTGTGGGCCAGCGACATCCGGGCCGGTGCCGGGCTGGTGCTGGCCGCGCTGTGCGCGGACGGGCGCACCGAGGTCTGGGACGTCGAGCACATCGACCGCGGCTACCCGCGCTTCGTGGAGAACCTGCGCGGCCTGGGGGCCGACATCTCCCGGGTGACGGCCGACCCGGAGCGCTGAACCCCCGCTCCGGGATGGGGGTAGACCCCCGGCCCGGTCAGTGGTTGCCCGGATGGGCCGGGGCGATGATCGTCGACAGGCTGGACCGGTGGACACGCACTGGTTGGACTCGCTGCTCGGCGCCCTGGACGCGGTCCCCACCGGCCAGCTCTTCGCGATCGTCGCGGTGCTGCTGGTGCTCGAGACGACGGTGCTGATCGGCCTGGTGACCCCCGGCGAGGTGGTGCTGCTGGCCGCCGCGACGACGGTCGGCAGCTTTCCCGAGTACGCCGCGCTGGCCGGCATCGCGGCCGGGGCCAGCCTGCTCGGCCAGACCGGCGGGTACCTGATCGGGCGGCGGTTCGGCGGCCCGCTGCGGGCGTCCTGGGCCGGGCGCAAGGTCGGGGAGCGGCACTGGCTGCGGGCCGAGCGGGTGCTGCGGGGCGGCGCCGGGCGGGCGATCGTCGCTTCTCGGTTCCTGGCCGTGGCGCACTCGCTGGTCCCGGTGCTGGCCGGGACCCTGCGGATGCCGCTGCGCCGGTTCGCCCCGTACACCGCGATCGGGGCCCTGGCGTGGGGCCTGGTGTACGTCAGCCTGGGCAGCGCGGCCTCGGCGGCCGTGCGGCAGTCCGCGCACCTGGTGGGGCCGACGGCCACCGGCGTCCTGGTGCTGGCGGTGGGGGCGGTGCTGGTCGTGCGCGCCGTCCGCGGCCGGCGGGCCCGGGCGCTCACCGGTACCCGCTCCGGCGGCGATTAGCGCTGTCCTGCATGAAATCATCCGTCTGCGGGAACGTTGCGGACGTGACCAGCGCAGCCCAGAGTGCCAACCAGTCCGCCCGGCAGGTGGCCAACAGTCGCCCCGTCAAGATCGGTGCCCGGGTGGGGATCCTCGCCTACGGCATCACCCACATCCTGATCGGCGCGCTCGCCCTGCAGATCGCCTTCGGCCAGGGCGGTGAGCAGGCCGACCAGAACGGTGCCTTCCAGACCATCGCCCAGCAGCCGTTCGGGCAGGTCCTGCTGTGGGTGCTGGCGGTGGGCTTCGTCTTCGCCGCGCTGTGGAAGGTGGAGGAGGCGGTCTGGGGCTTCTCCTACGTCTCGGACAAGAAGAAGGCCCTGCGCAAGAAGGCCACCAGCGGCGGCAAGGCCGTGGTGTTCGCGGTGCTGGCCGTGATCGCCGGCCGCACCGCGATGGGCAGCGGCGGCGGGGGCGGCCAGCAGCAGGCCACCGCGGGCGTGTTCGGCCTGCCAGGCGGGCAGTTCCTGGTCGGCCTGGCCGGCGTGATCATCATCGCGCTGGGCGTCTACAAGATCGTGCGCGGCTGGCAGCAGAAGTTCACCGAGGACATGGACCTGCCCGCGGACCGCAAGGCCCGCCAGCTCGCGGTGCGCAGCGGGCAGGCCGGCTACATCGGCCGCGGTATCGCCACCGGCATCGTCGGCATCCTGGTGGTGCTCGCCGCGATCAACTACAACCCGCAGGAGCAGGTCGGCCTCGACGCCGCGCTGAAGGCCCTGGCCGCCCAGCCGTTCGGGCCCTACCTGCTGATCCTGGTGGCCCTGGGTTTCATCGCCTTCGGCGTGTTCAGCTTCTTCGACGCCCGCTACCACCGGGTCTGACCGCTGCTCCAGGGCTGCTACTCCAGAGCACCGCGGCTGAGCACCACCCGGGCGTTCACGAGATCGTCGTGGAACACCAGCAAGCGGTACCCGCCGTCCACCCGACCGACGGTGGCCCGGATGCCCGCCGCACCGAGCCGGCCGCGCAGCACCTGCGCGGCCGGCTCCGTCGGTACCCGGGAGACCTCCTCGAGCAGGCCGTCACCGGTCGGGTCGTCGGGGTCGGGGACGTGCGGAGCGGGCTGGTCGCGCCCGGTGCCGAACGTCCAGCGCAGGGTCAGGGCGAGCCCGCCCATCATCAGCAGTGCGCCGAGGATCGCGACCACCCGGCTCGTGTCACCCACGCGCCCATTGTCGACCCGCCGGGCGGGCCGCGCGCGAAGAGCGCGCTGGATCGATCCGGGCGCCCGGGCGGGTGTGACGGCCGCTCCATCGGGGCCGGAGCCGGGGCTACGCGCCAGTAGGGTGGGCCGACCAGCAGGTCGAGCCACCGATGGCGGAGGTGTCCGGTGCCGTACCCGAGCGACCGCGAGCGAGACCGGCCCTGGGTGATCCGCACCTACGCCGGGCACTCCTCGGCCGAGAAGTCCAACGCGCTCTACCGGCGCAACCTGGCCAAGGGCCAGACCGGCCTGTCGGTGGCCTTCGACCTGCCCACCCAGACCGGCTACGACCCCGACGACGAGCTGGCCACCGGCGAGGTCGGCAAGGTCGGCGTCCCGGTCAGCCACCTCGGCGACATGCGCGCCCTGTTCGACGGCATCCCGCTGGCCGACGCCAACACCTCGATGACGATCAACGCGCCGGCCATGTGGCTGCTGGCGCTGTACGTGGCGGTGGCCGAGGAGCAGGGCGCGGACCGCGCGGCGCTGGCCGGCACCACGCAGAACGACATCGTCAAGGAGTACCTCTCGCGCGGGACCTACGTCTTCCCGCCCGGGCCGAGCATGCGCCTGATCACCGACATGGTGGCCTGGTCGGTGGCCGAGCTGCCGCGCTGGAACCCGATCAACATCTGCAGCTACCACCTGCAGGAGGCCGGCGCCACGCCCGACCAGGAGCTGGCCTACGCGCTGTGCACCGCGATCGCCGTGCTGGACTCGGTCCGCGACTCCGGCCAGGTGCCCCCGGAGCGCTTCGGCGACGTCGTCGGGCGCATCTCGTTCTTCGTCAACGCCGGGCTGCGGTTCGTCGAGGAGATGTGCAAGCTGCGCGCCCTGCGCACGCTCTGGGACGAGATCACCCGCGAGCGCTACGGCGTGCAGGACCCCAAGCAGCGCCGGCTGCGCTACGGGGTGCAGGTCAACTCGCTCGGGCTCACCGAGGCCCAGCCGGAGAACAACGTCCAGCGCATCGTGCTGGAGATGCTGGCCGTGACGCTGTCCCGGGACGCCCGCGCCCGCGCAGTCCAGCTGCCGGCCTGGAACGAGGCGCTCGGCCTGCCCCGGCCATGGGACCAGCAGTGGGCGCTGCGGATGCAGCAGGTGCTGGCCTACGAGACCGACCTGCTGGAGTACGAGGACCTGTTCGAGGGCAGCCTGGTGGTCGAGGCCAAGGTCGCCGAGCTGGCCGCCGGGGCCCGCGCCGAGATCGACCGGGTGCAGGAGATGGGCGGCGCGGTGGCCGCGGTCGAGTCCGGCTACATGAAGGGCCGGCTGGTCTCCGCGCTGGCCGAGCGGCGCCGGCGGATGGAGTCCGGCGAGACCGTGGTCGTCGGGGTGAACCGCTTCGAGTCCACCGAGCCGAGCCCGCTGCAGGCCGACGGGGCCGCGGCCATCGAGACCGTCGACCCGGCGGCCGAGGCGGCCGCGATCGGGTCCGTGCGGGCCTGGCGCGCCGCCCGCGACCAGGCCGCGGCGCAGGCCGCCCTGGACGCCCTGCGCGACGCGGCCAAGACCGACGCCAACCTGATGGAGGCCTCGCTGACCTGCGCCCGCGCCGGGGTGACCACCGGGGAGTGGGCCGGGGTGCTGCGCGAGGTGTTCGGCGAGTTCCGCGCCCCCACCGGGGTCGCCGCGGCGGTCGCCGGGGACGGGGCGGCGACCACCGACATCACCGCCGTCCGCGAGCGGGTCCGGGCGGCGGGCGAGCAGCTGGGGACGCGGTTGCGGATGCTGGTCGGCAAGCCCGGCCTGGACGGGCACTCCAACGGCGCCGAGCAGGTCGCCGTGCGCGCCCGCGACGTCGGCTTCGAGGTGGTCTACCAGGGCATCCGGCTGACCCCCGCGCAGATCGTGGCGGCCGCGGTGCAGGAGGACGTGCACGTGGTCGGGCTGTCGGTGCTGTCGGGCTCGCACCTGGAGGTCGTCCCGGCCGTCGTCGACGGGCTGCGCGCGGCCGGCGCCGGGGACGTGCCGGTGGTGGTCGGCGGCATCATCCCGCCGGAGGACGCCGCGATCCTGCGCGAGCGCGGGGTGGCCGCGGTCTACACGCCCAAGGACTACAAGCTCACCGACATGATGGACAGCATCGTCGACCTGGTGCTGGCCGCGCGCGGGGCCGGCTGACGCTCAGCCCTCCCGCCGGAGCTGCTCCCGGGCCTCCTCCAGCGCCTCCTCCTCGCGCTCGGCACCGCGCCGCTTGAACATCCGGAAGCCCGGGACGCCCTGGATGGCCAGCCGGGTGTCCTTGAGCACGTCGAGCAGCTCGTGCACGTCCGGGCCGACCCGGTCCAGGGTGGCCAGGATCGGCATCACGTCGGTCGTCATGTGCTCGGCCAGCTGGGGCAGGTGGTCGATCAGCCGGACCGCGGCGTCGATCTCGGCGCGGGAGAACTCGTTGACGAACGCCTCGGCCAACGGGGCGGCGCGGTCGGCCAGGGGCTGGTAGACCGCCAGCATGTCGGAGGCCGTGTCGGTCAGCCCGCCGGCCCGGCCGATCAGGCCGTCGGCCCGGTCGGCCACCCCGCCGGCGGCGCCGACGACGGCGGCGGCGCCGTCGGCGACCTGCCCGGCGCGGGTGACCAGCTCCGCGGCCCCGTCGGACACCCCGCCGGCGCGCTGCACCAGCGCCCCGGCGCCGTCGGCGACGCCCCCGGCGCGGTCGACCAGTGCGCCCGCACCCTCGGCGACCGTCCCGGCCCGGTCGACCAGCGCTCCGGCGCCCTCGGCGACGGTCCCGGCCCGGTCCACGAGCGCTCCGGCGTTGTCCGCGACCGTCCCGGCCCGCTCGACCAGCGTGCCCGCGCCCTCGGCGACCGTCCCCGCCCGCTCGACCAGCGCGCCCGCGTTCTCGGCGACCGTGCCCGCCCGTTCGATGAGGGCGCCGGCCCCGTGGGCCACCGTCCCGGCGCGTTCGACCAGGGCGCCCGCGTCGTCGGCCACCACACCGGCCCGCCCGACCAGCGCGTCGGCCCCGTCGGCGACGCCGCCGGCCCGCTCGACCAGCGCACCGGCCCGGCCGGCGACCGTCCCGGCCTCGACGACCAGCGCCCCGGCGTTGCCGGCCACCGCCCCGACCTCGTCGATGATCGGGGCGGTCCGCGCGACCAGCTCCTCGGCGCCGGCCATCACGACCTCGACCCGGGTCACCGCGGCGCGGACGTCCACGACCACCGCGTCCACCCCGTCGGCGATCAGCGCGACCCGCGCGACCAGCGCCTCGACGTCGTCGAGCAGGTCGGACACCCGACCGGGCAGGGCCGCGACCATGCTGACCGCCTCGTCGGTCCAGCCCATCACGGACCGGGCCCCGGCGACCAGATCGGAGGGGCCGATCCACACCGGCAACCCGGCGATGCGCACCATCCGCTGATCCTCTCCCAGTCCGGCACCCCTCGCTCACCCGGTCCGACGGGCCCCATGACAGGAAGCCACTTCCAGGACGTATCCGGTCCTGAAAGTGGCTTTCCTGCCATCCGGGCGGAGGAGAGGTCAGTCGGACCAGGTGGGGCGGCGCTTCTCCAGGAAGCTGGCCATGCCCTCGCGGGCCCCCGGGCTCTGCGACATCGCCGCCATCACCTCGACGGCGATCGCGTAGGCGTCCGCCTCCGGGCGGTCCAGCTGGGCGTAGAGGGTCTGCTTGCCCACGCCCTTGCCGAACCGGCTGCCCCGGGTGGCCCGGGCCAGCAGCTCGTCGGTGCGGGCGTCGAGCTCGGCGTCCGGGACGACGTAGTTGACCAGGCCCCACTCGGCGGCGGTGGCGGCGTCCACCGGGTCGCCGGTCAGCGCCATCTCCATCAGCCGCTTGCGGCCGACGTTGCGGGCGACCGGCACCGCGGGGGTGTGGCAGAACCAGCCGGCCTTGCCGCCGGGCAGCGCGAACGACGCCGACTCCGCGGCCACGGCGAGGTCGCAGGACGCCACCAGCTGGCAGCCGGCCGCGGTGGCGATGGCCTGCACCTTCGCGACCACCACCTGCGGCACCTGCTCGACGGCCTGCATGACCTGCGTGCACAGCCGCAGCAGGTCGCGCACGCCGGCCAGGTCGCGCGCGGCGACGTCGGCGAAGTCGTGACCGGCGGAGAACGCCTTGCCCTCGGCGCCGAGCACGATGCCGGTGGCCGACGACCGGCCGGCGGTCTCGAACGCGTCCAGCAGTTCGCGCAGGTGGTCCTCGGACAGCGCGTTGCGCCGCTCGGGGCGGTTCATGGTGATCCGGACGGTGTCGCCGTCCTGCTTGACCAGCAGGTGTTCGTAGTCGCCCACGGGTCGACGGTATCCCGTGCCCACCGGTCTTGTCCCCGTCCGCCGGGAGGATTACCGTGACCGTATGACCGAAAGCGCAGATGTGGTCATGAAGTCAGACCCGCGGATGGAGCGGGTCCTCGACGCCGCCGGGGAACTGCTGCTGCGCTGGGGGTACCGCCGGGTCACGATCGAGGAGGTCGCCCGGCACGCCGGGATCGGCAAGGGCACCGTCTACCTGCACTTCCCCACCAAGGAGGCGCTGTTCCTGACCGTGCTGCTGCGCGCCCAGCGGCGCAGCGTCGTGCAGGTGACCGACCGGATGGCGAGCGACCCCGCCGAGGCGCTGATGTCCCGGGTGGTCCGCTCGGTGTACCTGGCCGTGGAAGCCGATCCGGTGCTGCGGGCGCTCTACCTGGGCGACGTCGCCGTCCTCGGTCGGCTGACCCAGGAGGCCGGGGAGACCCTGGGCGGGCTGGCCGCCGAGCGCAGCCGCGCCGTGCGCCGCCACCTGGAGCTGCTGCGCGAGGCCGGCTGCGTGCGCACCGACCTCGGGGTCGACGAGCAGTTGCACGTCCTGCAGGCGGTCAGCATGGGCCACTTCGTCATGGACGGCCTGCCCGCGACGTTCGCGCCGCAGCTCGACCCGCAGGTGCGCGCCGACCTGCTCGCGCACACCGTCGCCGGCGCGCTCGAGGTCGCCGACCCGCCGCACGACGCGCTCGCCGCGATCGTGCCCCAGCTCGTCGCGCTCTACAGCGCGGTGAGGGACCTGTTCGACGAGGAATGGCGCCGCCGCGTCCGGTGATCCCGCCGGCGGTCCGACACAGGAGGAGGCCGCACGATGTCCACCCGCATCGAACCGAACGTGCTCGACCCCGAGCTGATCGCCGACCCCTACGCCGGCTACGGCGCGCTCCGCGAGGAGGCGCCGGTGCTGCGCGGGAAGGCCGTCGATGGCAGCCCGGCCTGGTACGTCACCCGCCAGGAGGACGTGCGGACGGTGCTGTCCGACCCGCGGTTCGTCAACGACCCGGCCTCGGTCACCGCCGCCGAGGTCGTCGACGTCCGGAAGCGGATGATGACCGCGTTCGGCCTGACCGAGGACCTGACCCGCTACATCACCGACTCGATCCTCGACCGCGACGGGCCCGGGCACACCCGGCTGCGCAAGCTGGTGTCGCGGGCGTTCACGGTGCGCCGGGTGGAGGCGCTGCGGCCGCGGGTCGCCGAGATCGCCGCCGACCTGCTCAACCGGATGCCCGAGCGGGCCGACCTGATGACGGCCTACGCCTACCCGCTGCCGATCGCGGTGATCTGCGAGCTGGTCGGGGTACCCGAGGCCGACCGGCACCGCTGGCGGGAGTGGGCGCACGCGCTGTTCTCGATGCAGCGCGAGAAGTTCCCGACCGCGATCCGGGAGATCGTCGACCACGTCCGCGAGCTGGCCGCGTGGCGCCGCGGGGAGCCCGCCGACGACCTGCTCAGCGGGCTGCTGGAGGTCCAGGAGGCCGACGGCGACCGGCTCACCGAGGACGAGCTGATCACCATGGTGCTCACCCTGGTGCTGGCCGGGCACGAGACCACCGCCAACCTCATCGGCAACAGCGTGCAGGCCCTGCTGACCCACCCCGACCAGCTGGACCTGCTGCGCCGTGACCCGGGGCTCTGGCCGTCCGCGGTGCACGAGCTGATGCGCTGGGGCGGCCCGATCCTGGTGACCCGGCTGCGGTTCGCCGCCGCCGACGTCGAGCTGGGCGGCACCCGGATCGCGGCCGGGGACGCCGTGCAGGCGGTGCTGGTCTCGGCCAACCGCGACCCCCGCGTCTACGACGACCCGGACCGGCTCGACGTCACCCGGCGCCCGGCGGGCCGCGGCGAGGGCCACGTCGGGTTCGGCCACGGCGCCCACTACTGCCTCGGCGCGGCGCTGGCCCGGTTGGAGGCCGAGGTGGCGCTCCCGGCGCTGTTCGACCGCTTCCCGGAACTGGCCCTGGAGGACGCCGAGCCGACCTGGGAGCAGGTGCCCTCCATGCGCAGGCTGGCCGTCCTCCCCGTCCGTCGTCCGTGAGAGTTCACCTCATGGCGTGAACCCTCACGCACGACCCCGCAGGCGCAGCATGAGGTAGGCGGCCAGGCTCTGGGCGTCGACGATCTCCGAGCGGCGCACCATGGCCTCGAACTCGGCGACCGGGAACCAGCCGGTGCGCATGTCCTGCTCGGTGTGCTCGCGGCTGGTCGCGCCGGCGGTCAGCTCGGTCGCCAGGAAGACGTGCGAGCGCTGGCTGCACATCCCGGGGGCGACGTCGACGTGGCCGAGCAGTTCCATCCGCCCGGCCACCAGCCCGGTCTCCTCGGCCAGCTCGCGCACGGCCAGCTCGGCGGGGTCGAGCTCGGCCCGGTCGGGGGCGGTGCCCATCGGGAACTCCCAGCGCCGCGACCCGACCGGGTACCGGAACTGCTCGACCAGGTGCAGCCGCCCGTCGACCGGCCCGCCGTCGAGCGGGACGACGATGGCCGCGGTCGGCTTGTCGACCACGCCGAAGATCCCGTCGGACCCGTCGGCGCGGCGCACCGCGTCCTCGCGGACGGTCATCCAGGGGTTGGCGTACACCTGCCGGCTGCTGATCATCTCCACGCCACCACGGTGCCCGCCCGCTCCCGCACCCCTCCCGCCGGGTTCAGCAAAGCCACGTTCCGGCCCGCAGAGGGCAGCATCGTGGCTTTCCTGAACCGGCGTCTAGGGTGCTGGCCGTGCGTCTGGTCATCGCCCGTTGCCAGGTCGACTACGTCGGCCGGCTCACCGCCCACCTGCCCATGGCGCCGCGGCTGCTGCTGGTCAAGGCGGACGGCTCGGTGAGCGTGCACGCCGACGACCGCGCCTACAAGCCGCTGAACTGGATGAGCCCCCCGTGCTGGCTGGAGGAGCAGCCGGGGGTGTGGACGGTGCGCAACAAGGCCGACGAGTCGCTGGTGATCACCATCGACGAGGTGCTGCACGACTCCCGCCACGAGCTGGGCGTCGACCCCGGGCTGGTCAAGGACGGCGTCGAGGCGCACCTGCAGGAGCTGCTGGCCGCCCACCCGACGACCCTCGGCGACGGCTTCACCCTGGTCCGCCGCGAGTACATGACCGCGATCGGCCCGGTCGACCTGCTGTGCCGCGACGCCGCCGGGAAGTCGGTCGCGGTGGAGATCAAGCGGCGCGGCGAGATCGACGGCGTCGAGCAGCTCACCCGCTACCTCGAACTGATGAACCGCGACCCGCTGCTGGCCCCGGTGCGCGGGGTGTTCGCCGCGCAGCAGATCAAGCCGCAGGCCCGGACGCTGGCCGAGGACCGCGGCATCCGCTGCTGCGTCGTGGACTACGACGCCCTGCGCGGCACCGAGTCCACCGACCTGCGCCTGTTCTGACCCCCGGCCCGTCGAGCGGGTCACAGAGGGGCCGGTGGCGGGGGGTGGGGATGCGAGGATGGCCGCGGCGTATCCCCAATGGTGGAGGAGGGCGCATGGCGCGCGAGTTCCGGACGGTCGGCGTGGTCGGCCTGGGCACGATGGGCGCGGGCATCGTCGAGGTGTTCGCCCGCAACGGCCTGCACGTGGTCGCGGCCGAGACCGACGACGCGGCCGTCCAGCGCGGGCGCACCCACCTGGAGACCTCCACCAACCGCGCGGTGGAGCGCGGCAAGCTGACCGCCGAGGGCGCCGCCGAGCTGCTCGGCCGGATCACCACCACCACCTCGCTGAGCGACCTGGCCGACGTCGACCTGGTGATCGAGGCGGTGCCGGAGAGCCTGGAGCTCAAGGCCGAGGTGTTCGCCGCGCTGGACAAGGTGTGCCGCCCCGACGTGATCCTGGCGTCGAACACCTCCTCGCTGTCGGTCACCGAGCTGTCGGTGCGCACCGGGCGCCCGGGCCGGGTGGTCGGCATGCACTTCTTCAACCCGGCACCGGTGCAGAAGCTGGTCGAGCTGGTCCGCACGGTGGTCACCGAGCAGGACGTGATCGACGACCTGCAGGCCTTCGCGGCCACCCTGGACAAGGTGCCGGTGGTGATCGGCGACCGGGCCGGGTTCATCGCCAACGCCCTGCTGTTCGGCTACCTCAACCACGCCGCGCGGATGTTCGAGTCGCGCTACGCCAGCCGCGAGGACCTGGACGCGGCGATGCGGTACGGCTGCGGCTACCCGATGGGCCCGCTGGCCCTGCTCGACCTGATCGGGCTGGACACCAGCTACGAAATCCTGGACACGATGTACCGGCAGTCGCGCAACCAGGCGCACGCGCCGGCCCCGGTGCTCAAGCAGATGATCACCGCCGGGCTGCTCGGCCGGAAGACCGGGCGCGGTTTCTACACCTACGCCGGCCCGCACAGCTCCGAGGTCGTGCCCGACGCGCTCACCCCCGCCGCCGCGCTGCCCGACGACGTCCGGCTGCGCGACGTGCAGCGGGTCGGTGTGGTCGGCACCGGCACCATGGCCTCGGGGATCGTCGAGGTGCTGGCCAAGGCCGGGCTGGACGTGGTGGTCCGCGGCCGCAGCAGCTCCAAGGTCGACGGCGCGCTCGCCGGCATCCGCAAGTCGCTGGGCAAGGCCGTGGTCCGCGGCCGGCTGACCGAGGCCGACCGGGACGCCACCCTCGCCCGCATCCGCGGCACCACCGACCTGGAGGACTTCGCCGACGTCGACCTGGTGATCGAGGCGGTGCCGGAGAGCCTGGAGCTCAAGGCCGAGGTGTTCGCCGCGCT
>JASLAP010000379.1 GCA_030147065.1 Pseudonocardia sp.
GGCTCGTTCTGCACGGCCCCGTACATCGAACTGCAACGTGCTCATTGCTGGGCCACGCTCGGTCAACCCGGACGCGCTATCGAACTGTTCGAGTCTGCTGTCCCGATGCTTCCGGCTGTGTACCGCAGAGACCGTGGTGTCGCCTGTTCCCGGTTGGCGCACACCTATGCTGTTGTCGGTGAGGTGGAATGCTGTCGCGGATGTCGGCCGCGAAGCGCTGCGGATTGCTCGCAGCGCCGGCTCGACACGGACAGAACGAACCGTCGTGCGACTCGGCCGTCTGCTCGTCCGCCATCAGAAGACCGCCTCGGTCAGTGATCTTCTCGAAGAGCTGGCAACTGCCTGATGGCCACCCTTCGTCACGTCGATGCGATGCGGCGCGCGATTGTGCTCTCAGCGTTCGGTCTGGGTTCCACCAGCCCCAATCCGCCCGTCGGCTGCGTCATCTTGGATCGCTTTGGTGCCTCGGTCGGCGAGGGATACCACCTGCGGAAAGGGGAGTCGCATGCCGAGGTCAACGCACGCGCAGCGGCGGGTCCACGCGCTGCCGGTGGCACTGCGGCCGTGACGCTGGAGCCCTGCAACCACTTCGCCGCACACCTCCGTGTCACCAAGCCCTACTCGACGCCGGCATCGCCCGCGTGCTCATCGCGCTACTGGACCCCACGTCCCGAGGTGAGGGCGGGGCGGCGCGTCTGCGGCTTGCCGGTGTCGAGGTCGAAGTCGGCTTGCTCGCTGACGAAGCGCACATCGTGCTCGCTCCATGGCTCGACGCGCTACAGCGCGGTCGTCCCTGGTCCACGTGGATCTACGAGCACGGCCCAGATGGCCCGCGGCTGTGCCCCGAAGATGTTCTGTCGCAGTTCGCCGGTGGAGTGGATGCTGTCGTCGACTCGGCTCGCCGTGTCGCGGAAGGCCGACCCGATGCGCATGGGATGGAGACCTTCAGCCTTCCGACCCCGCCGCTGTCCGGCGGGCCTGCGCAGGTGCTCATGGCACTTCGGGATGGCGGCGTGCGTTCCGTCCTCCTTCACCTCGACCGCGAGTCGGTGCTGCCGTACATCGAACAAGCGCTGCTGGACGAGGTCGTTGTCCACGTACCGTCGCCTCCGCCCTCAGCGGCACCTTCTTCGTCACCTGGTGGGGACCTGCCCTTGGTTCCGTCGGGCTTCGGCATCAGCGCGATCGAGCGCCGTGACTCCGGGCTGCTCGTGCGAGCGCGTCGGAAGTAGGCCGTCCGTCTCCGCGAGACGCGGTCGGACAGGGTCACCAAGCAGATGGCGGGTTGGTCGCGCTGTAGGGGCACTGGCGCGTGATCGTCAGCGCAGCAGCCCGCCCCCGTCGCAGACCAGCGACTGCCCGGTGATCCGGGCGGCGTCGGGGGAGGCGAGGAAGGCGACCAGGCCGGCGAGGTCCTCGGGGGTGACGAACTCCTGGATCGCCTGCTGGCTCATGGTGCGTGCGAAGACCTCGTCGTCGGAGTGGGCGCGGGTGCCGGGGGTGGCGACCTGGGCCGGCATCACCGCGTTGACCGTGATGCGGTGCTCGCCCAGCTCGCGGGCCATCACCCTGGTCATCCCGATCAGAGCGCCCTTGCTGGCCACGTAGCCGATCTGGCCGGGGGCACCGGTGAAGAACGTCCGGGAGGCGACGTTGACGACGCGGCCGCGGTGGGTGCTGTCGCGCAGGTGCGGGAAGCAGGCCTGCACCATCAGCAGCGCCCCGACCGCGTTCACGTCGAAGAACCGGTGCAGCTCGGCCGGGGTCGCGTCGAGCAGGCTGGTCCGGCCCGAGAGCAGCCCGGCGTTGTTGACCAGGACGTCGACGCCGCCGAGGCGGTCAGCCACCTCCCCGACGGTGCCGCTGACGGCGTCGGGGTCGCTGACGTCGCAGGTCCACGCCGTGATCGAGCCCGGGGTCCGCTCATCGGAGCCGATGGGGGTGACGTCCAGGGCGGCGACCGCGGCGCCGTCGGCGGCCAGCCGGGCGGCGATGGCCCTGCCGAGCCCGCCGGCGGCCCCGGTCACCACCGCGACCCGTCCGTCGAGCGGGCGGATCACTGCTCCCGCTCAGACCGTGACCGCCGTGCGCCATCCCGGGCGGTAGTGCTCGCGGGCCATCTCGGCGTAGGGCGCCGGGCTGACCACGGCGCGCACCGCGAACTGCTCGTGCGGTTGGACGGTGGTCTTGCGGGTACCGCCGTCCGGCTCGCCCCAGATCACCTTGACCTCCGCGCCCAGCGGGACGTCCGGGTTGATCGTGGCCAGCGACAGCGCCTTGCGCTCGTTGGCGCTGTAGCCGGTGAACAGCGACAGTCCGACCAGGTTGCCGTCGGCGTCGAGCACGGAGTCGAAGTTGGACGAGCCGTAGTTGGCGTTGGGCAGGTCGAAGAACTGGTAGCCGGGGCCCTGCGGGTCGACCGGGGAGGCCAGCAGCTTGCCGACGTCCTCGTGGTTCCAGGCCAGGGTGACCTTGCGCCGCTGGCTGCCCGCGTCGACGGCCTCCAGGGCGCTGCGGCCGACGAAGTCGTGGTCGAACTTGACGAACGAGCCGTAGCCCAGCTCCCACGGGTTGAGGTAG
>JASLAP010000608.1 GCA_030147065.1 Pseudonocardia sp.
GGGCCGCCGCGGATGCCGCCCGCACCGCGGAGACCGAGGCGCGGGCCGCGGGCCGGGAGGCGGGCGCCGCGGCGTCCCGCACCGCGCGGGCGAAGGCGGCGCTCGAGGAGCTCTGACCGCGGCAACGGGGGGCCGAGAGACCGCTCACAACCACGGGTGCGCCGGCCCGGGGCGGGCACCCCACCGGTATGGCACTCACCCTCACCCCGGAGACCGTGGCCACCGACACGATCATCGCCCAGCTCCGGGCCATCGAGCAGCTGACCCGGACCGAGGCCCAGACCGCCCGGATCCGCGTCCTGCAGGCCCGGACCGACGCCGTCCGCGCGGAGCTGCGCGAGAACGCGGCGAACGCCGACCGCCGGGTCGCCCGCATCGTCGCCCAGCTGCGCGACCTGGACGCCGCCCCCGACGTCATCACCCCGGCCATCACGCGCATCGTCGGGCTGGTGAAGAGCACCCTCGAGCAGGCCCAGCCGGTCGAGGAGGCGCTGCTGACCGACCTCACCCTGGAGCACCAGCTCCTCGACCGCGCCCGCTTCGTCCGGGTGCTCGCCCAGCGCGCGCAGCTGCCCGCCGTCGAGGACCTGGCTGACCTGCTGGTCACCGCCCACACCGAGACCGTGGAGTGGCTGACGACGGTGCTGGCCGAGGAAGGGCTGGGCGGTCCGACCGCGCTGGCCCCGACCCCGTTCCAGCGGGTCGCCGGCGGCCTGGCCCAGGCGGTCACGCTGCCCACCCGGTTCGCCGTGCAGGGCGTCAACCGCGCGGTCGACGGCCTGGTCCGGGCGGGCGAGCAGGCCCGCGGGACGGTCGGCTCGGTCACCGACTCGGTGGTCGGCACCGTCACCCGGGTCGGCTCGGACAGCCGCGAGGTCGTCACCGCCGGCCGCGACGCCGCCCTGCAGCGCGCCGAGCGGGTCGCCGACCGGGACGGCGCCGAGCAGGTCGCCGACGCCGTGCGCGCCACCCGGACCGAGCTGGGCAGCCTGACCGCCGCCGAGCTGCCGATCGAGAACTACGACCAGCTGGCCGCCACCGCGGCCAGCGCGAAGATCCGCGAGCTGACCGACCCCGACGACGTCGCCGCGGTGCTGGCCTACGAGGAGAAGCACAAGAACCGCGCCGGCGTCGTGTCGACCGGGCGCAACCGGTTCGCCACCCTCGCCCGCGAGGCCGTCGACAGCTGATCCGTCGCCACCTGCTTCGCCCGAGCGGCGCACCGGACAACCGGTGCGCCGCTCGTCCGTTCCGGGTCGGTCAGGCGCCGGAGGTGAGCTCCCCGATCGCCCGGACGGCGTGGGTGGCGGCCCGGCGGATCTCCCGCGGCAGCGCCCGGCCGTTCTCCAGCTCGGTGGCCGCGGCGTGCAGCGAGTGCGCCAGCGCGGCCTGCACGGGCCGCGGCACCGCGTCAAGATCGCCCACCTGCTCGGCGGCCGCGCGCATCGCCCGCGCCTCCTGCGCCTCCCGACCGCTGTACGGCCTGCCCTGCGTCATGGGTCCTCCCCGCGTCGTTCGGTCCGGTCCCGGTCGCGGGGGAAGCGCGCCGTGCGGGTCGCAGCCTAGGCGGCACCCGGACCCCTGACCAGCGGCGATGGCGTACCCGATCGGCTACTCCCGGCACCGGTGCGCCCGGTCGGCGAACGGTCACCCGGTGTGCGGGGCGGGTGGCCCGCCGCCCGGGCCGGTTGGCCGGACACCACT
This sequence comes from Pseudonocardia sp., assembly GCA_030147065.1. Taxonomy (GTDB): domain Bacteria; phylum Actinomycetota; class Actinomycetes; order Mycobacteriales; family Pseudonocardiaceae; genus Pseudonocardia. Next base: position 1,705 of record JASLAP010000608.1, read on the forward strand.
CGCCCGGGCCCACCGGCACGCCCGCACGGTGTCGGCGCGGGTCGGGGAGACTCCACCGGTGCGGCTGCCCGGCGATCTGCCCGATCTCCCGGTCCGCGCTGCGCTGGACCGGGTCACCGGGGCGCTGGCCGAGCACGGCGCCGCCGTTCTCATCGCCCCACCGGGCACCGGCAAGACCACACTGGTCCCGCTGGCCCTCGCCGCGGCGGCGCAGGAGGGCGGCCGGGTCGTGGTCGCCGAGCCCCGCCGGCTGGCCACCCGGGCCGCGGCCGCCCGGATGTCGGCGCTGCTCGGCGAGCGCGTCGGCGGCACTGTCGGCTACGCGGTGCGGGGCGAGTCCCGCACGTCCGCGCGGACGCGGGTGGAGGTGGTGACCTCCGGGCTGCTGCTGCGCCGGCTCATCGCCGACCCCGAGCTGCCCGGGGTGGGCACCGTCGTGCTGGACGAGTGCCACGAGCGGCAGCTCGACGCCGACCTGCTGCTGGCCCTGCTGCTCGACGCCCGCGCCGGACTGCGCCCGGAACTGCGGCTGCTGGCCACCTCCGCCACCGTCGCCGGCGAGCAGCTCGCCGGGCTGCTCGGCGCCGGGCGACCGGCGCCGGTGCTGCGGGTCGAGGCCGTCGCGCACCCGTTGGCGGTGCGGCACCTGCCCCCGGTGCGCGGCGAGCAGGTGCCGGCCTGCGTGGCCCGGGCCGTGCGCGCGGCGCTGGCCGACGGCGACGGCGACGTGCTGGCGTTCCTGCCCGGGGTGCCCGAGATCCGCCGCACGACCGCCGCGCTGGCCGGGGTCGACGCCGACGTCCGGGCCCTGCACGGCCGGCTGCCCACCGCCGAGCAGGACGCCGCCCTGAGCCCCGGCCCGCGCCGGCGGGTCGTGCTGGCCACGGCGGTAGCCGAGTCCAGCCTGACCGTGCCCGGGGTCCGCGCGGTCGTCGACGCCGGGCTGGCCCGGGTGCCGCGCACCGACCACCGGCGGGGTCTGGCCGGGCTGGTGACCGTGCGGGTGTCCGCCGCGGTGGCCGCGCAGCGGGCGGGCCGGGCGGGCCGCGAGGCCCCCGGCCGGGTGTACCGGTGCTGGCCGGAGGGCGAGCTGCTGCCCCGGTACCCGGAGCCGGAGATCCGCACCGCCGACCTGACCCGGCTGGCCCTGGACCTGGCCTGCTGGGGCACGCCGGACGGCGGCGCGCTGGACTGGTGGGACCCACCACCGCCCGGCCCGCTGGCGGCCGGGCGGAACGTGCTGCAGGTCCTGGGCGCCCTGGACGGCGACCGGGTGACCGACCGGGGCCGCCGGATGGCCCGGCTGGGCCTGCACCCCAGGCTGGCCCGGGCGCTGCTGGACGGGGCGGCGGCGATCGGGCCGCGGGCCGCTGCGGAGGTGGTGGCGCTGCTGGACGACGACACCCTCGCCGCGGGCCCCGAGGTGGACGTGGAGCTGGCCCGGCTGCGCGGGGGCGCCCCCGGGTCGGGTCGCTGGCGGGCCGAGGTGACCCGGCTGTCGCGGTCCCTGGACGCCGACGACCGCCCGGGGGGACGCGCCGGTCGGCGCGGCGCGGACCGGCCCGGACCGGACCGATCTGGCGCAGCGGACCGGTCGGGCGGCTCCGGCGGTGCGGCGCTCGTCGTCGCGATGGCCTTCCCCGAACGGCTGGCCCGGCGCCGGTCGGCCGGGTCCGCGCTGTACCTGATGGCCGGCGGTACCGCGGTGGAACTGCCCGCGGGAAGCTCCCGGGCCGGTGGCGAGTGGCTCGCGGTCGCGGTGGCCGATCGCTCCCCCGGCGCCGAGAACGGGCGCGTGCGACTGGCCGCGGCGGCCGACCAGGAGCTCGCCGAGCAGGCCGCGCCCGCACTGCTCACCGAGGCCGAGGAGGTGGCCTGGCTGCGCGGCGACGTGGTGGCCCGCCGGGTGCGCCGGCTGGGGGCGATCGAGCTGGCGCAGCGGCGGCTGGCCGATCCCGCCCCGGAGGCGCTGCGGGCCGCCCTGCTCGACGGGCTGCGGGCCGAGGGGCTCGGGCTGCTGCGCTGGTCCGACGGCGCCCGGCGGCTGCGCGACCGGCTCGCCACCCTGCACCGGGTGCTGGGCGACCCGTGGCCGGACGTGTCCGACCAGGCCCTGCTGGCCGACCCGGACCGCTGGTGGACCGGTCCCCTGGCCCGCGCCCGCTCCTGCGCGGACCTGGCCCGGGTGGACGCGGGGACGGTGCTGCGCGGCCTGCTGGACTGGCGCACCGCCCCGCTGCTCGACGAGCTCGCCCCCGAACGGGTGGCGGTGCCGTCCGGGTCGCGGATCGCGCTGGACTACTCCGGCGAGCAGCCGGTGCTGCCGGTGCGGGTGCAGGAGGCGTTCGGCTGGACCGCCTCCCCCGCGGTGGCCGGCGGGCGGCTGCCGGTCGTGCTGCACCTGCTGTCCCCGGCCGGGCGCCCGGCCGCGGTGACCGCCGATCTGGCCTCGTTCTGGGCCACCGGGTACCCGCAGGTCCGGGCCGAGTTGCGGGGCCGCTACCCGCGCCACGACTGGCCGGAGGACCCGCTCGCCGCGGCGCCGTCGCGGCGTCCCGGACGGTCCCACCGCGACTGACCCCGCCCGGCGCCGGCGGGCTGCCCACCCCGGACCCACCGGTGTCGAACATGCGTTCTAGCATCAGCCTGGACAGGCCCACCGTCACGAGAGGGAGCACACCGCCGCGATGAGCAAGCCCGCCGCGACCGAGCCGCCAGAGTCCGCCGAAGCGTCCGCCGCGGCGCCGCAGGGCGCCGCAGCCGCGACCCCCAAGACCGCCAAGGCCACGCCGGAGCCACCCGCGCCGGCCGCCACCCCGTCCGCCGACGGCGGGCCCGGGGAGGGCCCGGCCGGCACCGGCGCGGACGGTGCCGCGGCGGACACCGCGGCGGCGGAC
>JASLAP010000396.1 GCA_030147065.1 Pseudonocardia sp.
GTCCGTAGGGTCGGGGGCGTGCTCGGGGTAAGTCATGCAACGTCGGGTGCGGTCGTGGGGCTGGCGGTGGCGGGGTACGCGCCGCAGGTGGTGGGGATCGAGCCCAGCGCGGGCACGGTGGTGACCTTCGCCGCGGTGTGCGCCGGGGCCGCGCTGCTGCCCGACCTGGACCACCCCAACTCCATCGCCACCCGCCGGTTCGCGATGGCGTCCTGGCTGGCCAGCCACGTCGTCCGGCCGTTCTCCGGGTTGCTCTACGACCTCACCCGGGGTCGGCGCGACACCGGCAAGGGCACCCACCGCGGCATCACCCACACCGTCGTCGGGGCGCTGGTGCTGGGCATGGCGGTGAACCTGGCCTCGGCCCGGTGGGGCACCCCGGTGCTGGTCGGGACGCTGTTCGTCTGCCTGGCGCTGGCCATCAAGGGCCTCGACGAGCTCGTCCCCGGGCCGCCCTCGCTGGTCATCGCGGCCGGGCTGACCTACGGCGTCGAGCAGTTCGTGCCGGGCGGCACCGACGGCACCGCGGGCTGGCTGGGCACCGCGATCACCATCGGGATGGTCGTGCACTCGGTCGGCGACGCGATCACCCACTCCGGGGCGCCGCTGCTGTGGCCGCTGCCGATCCGCCACCGCCGCTGGTACCCGGTGGGCAGTCCGCGGCCGCTGCGGATGCGGACCGGGGGGAACGTGGAGGCGTGGGTGGTCGCGCCCGCGCTGACGGTGGCGGTGATGGTGCTGGCCGCGCTAGTGGTGCCCGGGGTGGCGCCGTTGCTGACCGAGCTGGGCGAGCAGGTGCAGCGGCTGGTGGCCGGGGCCTGAGCGGGTTCAGCGGAACCCGGGTGATGCCGACCGCCCTTGCGCCCGGGTGGTGTGGCCGGGGGACCGGGGTGGGGTCAGAATGCGGTCATGAGCGCGCCCGCGTTGCCCGCCCGGCCGGTCGTCGGGGTGCTGCACCCCGGCTCGATGGGAGCGGCGGTGGGCTCGGCGCTCAAGCCCGCGGCGAGCGCGGTGATCTGGGCCGCCGCCGGGCGCAGCCTGATCACCTCGAAGCGGGCCGAGCTCGCCGACCTGGTCGGCGTGCCGGACCTGGCCGGGGTGGCCCGGCGGGCGGACGTGATCGTGTCGGTGTGCCCGCCGGACGCCGCGCTGGACGTCGCCGGGCAGGTCGCGGAGGCCCTGGACGGCCGCGACCACCAGCCCCTCTACGTCGACGCGAACGCGGTGTCGCCACAGACCGTGCGGGCGATCGGCGAGCTGTTCGCACCGGGGCGGGTGGTGGACGGGGCGATCATCGGGCCGCCGGCGTGGGAACCGGGGCAGACGGTGCTGTGGCTGTCCGGGCCGGCCGCGACCACGATCGCCGGGCTGTTCACCGGGTCGCCGTTCGAGCCCCGCGTGCTCGGTCCCGAGGTGGGCGCGGCGAGCGCGCTCAAGGCGTGCTTCGCGCTGCAGAGCAAGGCGCTGACCGCGCTGCGGCTGGCCATGGCCGACGCCGCCGACCGCTTCGGCGTCGCCGCCGCGCTGCGCGAGGAGCTGGCCCGCACGGGCGGCGAGCCGCTGCTGGACGCGGCGCCGACGAAGGTCGCGGCCGCGGCGTGGCGGTGGGCGGGGGAGATGGACCAGGCCGGCGACGCGCTGGCCGCGATCGGCGTGCCGGACGGGTTCTCCCGGGCCGCCGCGGAGGTCTACCGCCGCCTCGGCGAGGTGCACACCCCCGCCGACAGCCCGGCCCGCACCAACTCCTGGAACCTCCGCTGACTCCTCGGCCCCGCCGCGCCCCTCCCGAACGTCAGGAAAGCCACTTTCAGGACCGGATCCGTCCTGAAAGTGGCTTTCCTGACACGGGGTGGGGCGGGCGGGGGACCGGTCACCAGCCGCGGTTGCGCGAGCGGTCGACCGGGGGGCGGACGGCGGGGGGTGTGGTGGAGTGCATGGGCCCAGCCTGGCGCGGGTGCGCCGGTACGTCTGCGGTGGTGCGCTGATGCCACTCGAAGGTGTCGGCTGGTCCAGCCGCTGTCGCGCAGCGTCCGCACCACCGCGGCCCGGTCAGCCGGACGGGCCGAACCGCTCCACCCTGATCGCCGCCACCGGCACCCCGGCCTCCAGCAGCACCGCGGTCGCGGCGTCGGCGAAGCCGGGGGAACCGCAGACGTAGACGTCCTCGCCCCCGCGGACCAGCCCGTCCAGGTCACCGACGGCGAGCCGGCCGGCCGGGCGGGCGACACCGGCCGGGCCCTGGCGGGTGTAGACCACCGTGGTCTGCGGGCCGGTGATCTCCCCGGCGTAGTACAGCTGGGCCGGGGAGCGCGCCGACACCACCAGCCGGAGCAGGTCGGCGCGGCCGGTGCGGCGGGCCTGGCGCAGCATCGCCATCAGCGGCACCACCCCCGAGCCGCCGCCGACCAGCAGCGCCGGGCGGTCGCCGGGCCAGGCGAAGAACCCGCCGATCGGGCCCCGCACCTCCAGCTCGTCGCCGGGCTCGACGACGTCGCACAGGTACTCCGAGACCTCGCCGTCCTCGAGCCGCTCCACGGTCAGCTCGATCTCCCCGGCCGGCGGGTGGTCGAACCCGTCGGCCGGGGCGGAGGCCACCGAGTACGACCGGGAGGCGGTGTAGCCGTCCGGCGCGGTCAGCCGCACCACGTAGTGCTGCCCGGCCACGTGCGGCCGGGCCGCGGGCAGGGCCAGGCGCAGGGTGCGGGCGGTCGGGGTCTCGGCGCGGGCGGAGAGCACCGTCGCGGTCTGCCAACGCAGGGTGCGGCGGTGGGTGGTGCCGTGCGGGGTGGTGGTCACCGTGCTCCTCGTGGCCGGGCCGGGCTCAGGCGGTCACGCGGGCGGTCAGTCACCCTGGTAGCGCTGCTCCTGCCAGGGGTCGCCGCGGTCGTGGTAGCCGTTGCGCTCCCAGAAGCCGGGCTCGTCGTGGTCGAGCAGGCGCAGCCCGGCGACCCACTTGGCGCTCTTCCAGAAGTACAGGTGCGGCACCAGCAGCCGGGCCGGGCCGCCGTGCTCGGTGGTCAGCGGGCTGCCGTCGGCGTCCCAGACCACCCACGCCTTCCCGCCGGTGACGTCGGCCAGCGGCAGGTTGGTGGTGTAGCCGGTGTGCGAGAACGCCACGACGTGGGTGGCGGTGGGCAGCGGGCCGGCCGCCTCGAGCAGGGTGTCGACCGACACCCCGTCGAAGGTCATGTCGAACTTCGACCAGGTGGTGACGCAGTGGATGGCGCCGTCGTAGCGCGCCCGGGGCAGCGCGTGGATCTCGTCCCAGGTCCAGCTGACCTCGCGCTCGACCAGGCCCTCGACGGAGAACGTCCAGCGGTCGGTGGTGATCCGCGGGGTGGCCTCGGCGTGCAGCACCGGCCAGTCGTCGCGGGCGTCGTACTGGCCCGGGGGCAGCCGCGGGTCGCGCTCGGCGCGGCGGCGCCCCAGGAAGCCTCGTGTGGTGGCCATCAGCAGCGCGCTCCCTCCGACGGGGCGAGCCGGCCGGCCCGCCGCCCGATCACGATCCCAGGCCACCCGTGCAGCGCGGAAGGGTGGCGATCTGTTCCCCAGGCCTGCGCCCGGCGGCGGGTGCCGGGTCAGCGCCGCAGGGGCTCGGCGGTGCCCACGGCCCCCGCTCGACCCTCGGCCGGACGGCGGGCACCGAGCCAGCCCAGCAGCGCGGCGAGCGCGTCCTCGGTGAGCGCGCCGGGCCGGTCCGAGCCGAACCTGTCCGCCGCCCAACCCCGGGCCCGGACCGCCAGGAAGGCCGTGGCCACCGCGCTGACCAGCCCGACGACCGCGGGTGCGGCCGGGTCGTGGCCGTCGCGGGTGGCCGCCGAGCCGGCCGCGACGGCCCCGGCGGCGGCCCGCGGCAGCAGCCCCGGCAGGCCGGTGCGGGTCGGGGTTCCCGGCAGCTTGTCGGCGACCACCTCGCCGGCCGCGGACAGCCCACTGAGCGCGGTGCCGGTGGTGCCGCCCAGGCGGCTGACCACCGCGCCGTGGTCGTCGGGGGAGGAGGTGGCGGCCAGCGCGGCGATCCCGGCGGTGCTGCGGGAGCCGCTGGCCGCGCCCAGCGCCGCCGCGCGCAGCAGGACACCCGGCGACGGCGGCCGGGCCGGCTCGCGCTGCTCGGCGACCCGGGCCACGGCGACCAGCGTCGCGTGCGCGGTCACCCCGAACAGCAGGTACCCGGCCGCGGCGAGGGCCGCCGACCGGGCCCTCG
>JASLAP010000657.1 GCA_030147065.1 Pseudonocardia sp.
CCGGCTCTGCGTAGACGTTCGCTCGCTAGCTCCGCTCGTCGCCCAGCCTAGTCACCTCGGACAGGCGCGTGCGATCTCCGTTCGCCGGTCGTAAGGGGTCTACCCGGGAGTGGGCGCGGGCATGCCCCGGGCTACCATCGACAAGCCGTAGAACTCGGTGCCCCCGAGCTTCCCCACCACGCGGAACGAGGTTTGCCGGTGAGTCTGCCCGTCTCCCACCAGGGGCCGCCTGCGCAGGGCCCCCGGGCGGTGTGGCGCTCGCGGTGGCAGCGGTCCAGGGACACGGTCCGCGCCTACCTCGGGCTCACCAAGACGCGGATCATCGAGCAGCTGCTCGTCGTCACGGTGCCGGCCATGTTCCTCGCCGCCCGCGGCGTGCCCCCGGTGGGGCTGATCGTCGCCACCCTCGTCGGCGGCGCCATGGCCGCCGCCAGCGCCCACGCGCTCAACTGCGTGGTCGACGCCGACATCGACGCCGTCATGAAGCGCACGTCCCGCCGCCCGCTGGCCAAGGGGCAGGTGCCCACGCGCCACGCGCTGGTGTTCGGGCTCGTGCTCGGCGCGGTCAGCGCGGTCTGGCTGGGGCTCACCACGAACTGGCTGGCCGCAGGCCTCTCGGTGGCGGCCATCGCGTTCTACGTGCTCGTCTACACGCTGCTGCTCAAGCGCCGCACCTCGCAGAACATCGTGTGGGGTGGCGCGGCGGGCTGCATGCCGGTCGTGATCGGCTGGGCCGCGGTCACCGGGTCGGTGGAGTGGCCCGCGCTGGTGATGTTCGGCGTCATCTTCTTCTGGACGCCGCCGCACTTCTGGGCGCTCGCGATGCGCTACCGGGAGGACTACGCCGCGGCGAAGGTGCCGATGCTCCCGGTGGTGGCCCCCCCGGTGCAGGTGTCGCGGCGCATCCTGGCGTACTCGTGGGTCATGGCGGCCTGGTCGCTGCTGCTGATCCCGGCGACGTCGTGGATCTACGCCGCAGCTGCGGCGCTCGGTGGCACCTGGTTCGTGCTGCAGGCCCACCGCCTGCACCGCGACGTCGTGGCAGGCGCGGAGACGCGGCCGATGAAGCTGTTCCACCTGTCCAACGCCTACCTCTGCGGCCTGTTCGCCGCCATCGCGGTGGACGCCGCCGTCGGCCTGCCCGTCCTGCAGTTCTGAGCCGCTACGCGGCCTGCGCCACCATCCCGTGCGGGTCGAGGACGTACTTGCGCGCCGCGCCCCGGTCGAACTCCTGGTAGCCGCGCGGCGCGTCGTCCAGTGGGATCACGGTCGCGTTGACCGCCTCCGCGATCCGGGCCCGGTCGTGGAGGATGCTCATCATGAGGCCGCGGTTGTAGCGCAGCACCGGGCACTGTCCCGTGGTGAACGTGTGGCTCTTCGCCCAGCCCAGCCCCAGGCGCACCTTGAGCGTGCCCTCCTTGGCGTCCGGGTCGGGAGCCCCCGGATCACCGGTGACGTAGAGGCCGGGGATCCCGAGCCGCCCGCCCGCCCGCGTCACGGCCATCACCGAGTTCAGCACCGCGGCCGGCGCCTCGCCCGCCCCCGCGCCGTGCCCGGTGGCCTCGAAACCGACCGCATCGACCGCGCAGTCCACCTCGTTCGTGCCCAGGATCTGCGCGATCTGGTCCTCGAGCGAGGCGTCCTGGGAGACGTCGACGGTCTCGCAGCCGAACGAGCGGGCCTGCGCGAGCCGTTCCGCGTTCAGGTCACCGACGATCACGACGGCGGCCCCGAGCAGCTGTGCGGAGTGCGCCGCGGCGAGCCCGACCGGCCCGGCGCCCGCGACGTACACGGTGGAGCCGGTGGTCACGCCCGCGGTGTAGGCGCCGTGGTAGCCGGTGGGGAAGATGTCCGACAGCATCGTCAGGTCGAGGATCTTCTCCAGCGCCTGGTCGCGGTCGGGGAACCTCAGCAGGTTGAAGTCGGCGAACGGCACCATCACGAACTCGGCCTGGCCGCCCTCCCAGCCGCCCATGTCGACGTACCCGTACGCGGAGCCCGCCCGCGCCGGGTTCACGTTCAGGCACACCCCGGTCTGCCCCTCGCGGCAGTTGCGGCAGCGCCCGCAGGCGATGTTGAACGGCACCGTGCAGATGTCCCCGACGTTCAGGAACTGCACGTCGCTGCCCTTCTCCACGATCTCACCGGTGATCTCGTGGCCGAGGGTCTGCCCCGGCGGTGCGGTGGTCCGCCCGCGCACCATGTGCTGGTCGGAGCCGCAGATGTTGGTCGACACGCAGCGCAGGAGCACCCCGTGGTCGGCCTTGCGGCTCATCCCGGTCGCCTTGGCCACCTCCGCCGGGATCTCCAGCGTCGGCACGTCGTGGTCCTCCACGGCCACGACACCCGGCTCCTTGTAGACGACGATCTTGTTGCCACCCATGCGTACCTCCTTATCGGTACTCGCCTGGGTACCCGCATGTGGCGCGGGCCACAACCCGGGGAGTGGGCGGCCCCGACCCGAGGGTGTGGTCCGGGTGCGCCGGCCGTTCGCCCGGTCTACCGGCCCGGCACGTGCCGGTCCAGGAACGCGGTGACCGTCTCGTACCAGGCCACGGTGTTCTGCGGGCGCAGGATCCAGTGGTTCTCGTCGGGGAAGTACAGGAACCGGTGCGGCAGGTCGTCGGGGTCGCCGTCGTACCGGCTGACCAGGTCCCACCACAGCCGCAGCGCCTCGCCGACCGGCACCCGGTAGTCCCGGTCGCCGTGGATCACCAGCGTCGGTGTGCTGATGGCGTCGGCGAAGCGGTGCGGGCTGTGCGCGGCGGCCATCTCCGGGGTCATCTCCCGCTCCCAGTAGTACGGGGCGTCGGTGGTCGGCCAGAACTGGTCGAGCGCCCACAGGCTCGCGTGGGTGACGATGGCGGAGAACCGGTCGGTGTGCCCGGCGATCCAGTTGGCCATGTAGCCGCCGAACGAGCCGCCCATCGCCGCGGTCCGGGTGGCGTCGACGTCGGGGCGGGCCTCGGCGGCGTCGGTGAGGGCCAGCAGGTCGGTGTAGGGCGCCTCGCCCCAGCGGCCCCAGCCGCGGGCGACGAACTCCAGCCCGTAGCCGGTGGACAGCGCCGGGTCGGGCAGCAGCACGGCGTACCCACGGGCCGCCATCAACCACGGGTTCCACCGCCACTGCCAGGCGTTCCAGCTGCCCAGCGGCCCGCCGTGCACCCACAGCAGCAGCGGGGCGGGGGAGTCGGCGGCGGCCGCGCGCGGCAGCACCAGCCAGGCCCGCAGCGCGGTGCCGTCCGCGGCGGTGGCGTGCACCTCGGTCAACCGGCCGGGCAGCGGTGGCTCGGCGGCCGGTCCGGGCAGCCGGACCGGCTCCTGGCCGGGCACCGCGGCGTCCAGCCGGACCGGGGCGGGCGGCGCGTCGACCGCGCTGCGCAGGGCGTAGACGTGCCGCCCGTCCGGCGACACCACCGGATCGGTGTAGGCGCCGTCGTCGCCCGACAGCCGGGTGACGACGCCCCCGGCCAGGTCGATCCGGAACAGCGGGCTGCGGCCGTGGTCGTCGGCGGTGACGACGAGCGCCGAGGCCCCCGGGACCCAGGCCGGCTGGGACACCCAGCGGTCCCACCCCGGCGCGGCCTCGACCGGCTCGCCGCCGCCCAGGTCGAGCACCATCAGCCGGGTGTCGACCGGCTCGGTCGGGGTGGACCGGCGCTCGCGCAGGTAGGCGACGCGGGTGCCGTCCGGGCTGACGACCGGGGCGAGGTGGTCGTGGCCGCCGCCGTCGATCAGCACCCGGCGCTCTCCGGTGGCCACGTCGAGGGCCACCAGGGCGACCCGCTGGGCACCGCCGGGCTCGGCGATCCGCCACTCGGTGACCACCGTCCGGCCGTCCGGGGTGATGTCGTGGGAGGTCTCCACCAGCGCGCCGCGCGGGACCGGGGTGAGGTCGCGCCAGTCGATCCCGGCCGGCGCGGTGCGCGGGTCGTCCCGGTCGTCGGTCTCGCCCGGGCCGTCGCCGATCACCCCGGGACCCCCGACCAGCAGCCGCGGCTCGGCCGGGCCCAGGTCGTGGTCCCAGAACCGGACCGGGTGCCCGCGGTGCAGGATCGCGCTGACCTTGCGATCGCGGCGCTCGCCGCGCAGGGCCTCGTCCTCGGCCGCGGACCCGGCGCCGGGCATGGTCATCGAGGTGAGCACGACCGTGCCCGCCGCCCGGGCGACCGTCGGCGCACCCACCCCACCCGGCCGGGTGCCGACGATGTGGGCCTCCCCGACGACGGGTAGCGACCACAGCGCGGCCGGGGCGTCGTCGGGCTGGTCCTTGACGTCCGGATCGGGCCGGGCGGAGGTGAACAGCAGGTCCCCGTCGGGGGTGAAGGCCGGCGCGGACTCGCCGGTGGCGCCGCGGGTCAGCCGCCGCGCCGGCTCCCGGCCGGTGGGGTCGACCTGCCAGAGGGCCGGGCGCAGCCGGTTGCGTTCCGGGTTCGCGGCGGCCACGGTGGTGACCAGCCGAGCACCGTCGGGGGACAGGACCAGGCCGGTCAGGCGGGGCAGCGCCACGTAGTCCTGGAGGTCGTCGAACGGGGTGCCGGGGGGAGTGCTCACCCGGCCAGCCTTCCCCACCCGTCCGATCGGGGGCCATCCGCGCCGTGACCGTCCTCGGGTGCCGGGGGCGATCGCCTACGGGATCAGCAGCAGCTTGCCGGTGGTCCGCCGGGACTGCAGGTCGGTGTGCGCCGCGGCCGCCTCGGCCAGCGGGTAGCGGTGCCCGATGCGCACGTGCAGCGACCCGTCGGCGACGGCGCCGAACACCGCGGCGGCCCGCTCGCGCAGCTCCTCGGGGGTGGCGATGTAGTCGTAGAGCTTGGGCCGGGTGAGGAACACCGACCCGGCCGCGTTGAGCCGCTGCGGGTCGACCGGCGGGACCGGCCCGCTGGACGCGCCGAACAGCACCAGCAGGCCGCGCCGGCGCAGCGCGGCCAGGCTGGCGTCGAAGGTCGTGCGCCCGACGCTGTCGTAGGCCACCGCCACCCCGGAACCGCCGGTGAGCTCGCGGACGGCGCCGGCCAGGTCGTCGACCTCGGTGTAGCGGACCACCTCGGCCGCCCCGGCGCCGCGGGCCAGCTCCGCCTTCTCCGCGGTGGACACCGTGGCGATCACCCGGGCCCCGCGGGCGGCGGCCAGCTGGGTGAGCAGCAGGCCGACGCCCCCGGCCGCGGCGTGCACCAGCACGTCCTCGCCGGGCTGCACCGCGTGCACGTCGGTGACGAGCATGTGCGCCGTCATGCCCTGCAGGAACGCGCCGACGGCCACGTCGTCGGCCACCCCGTCCGGGACGGCCACCGCCTGGTCGGCGGTGACCACGACCAGCTCGGCGTAGCTGCCAGGGCTGTTCGACCAGGCGACCCGGTCGCCCACGGCGAACCCGGACACGTCCTCGCCGAGCGCGCGCACCCGCCCGACACCCTCCAGGCCCAGGGTGAACGGCAGCGACAACGGGTAGATGCCCTCGCGGTGGTAGGTGTCGATGTAGTTCACCCCGGCCACGGCCACCTCGACGAGCAGCTCACCGGCCCCGGGGCTGGGCTCGGGCAGCTCGGTCAGGGTGCAGACCTCGGGTCCGCCGGTCTCGGTCATCCGGATCGCGCGCATGGCCCGATCATCCTCCGGTGCGCGCACCCTCGGCGAGGACCGGTTCGGCGCGCGGCTGGTCGGTCCCGGGGGTGTCCCCGGCCGGTGGTTCCGGAGCCGGCTGCCGGGTCGGGCGCTCCACCGTCCCCGCCCAGAGGGCGGCGGCGGCCACGGTGACCAGCCCGGCCCCCAGCACGTGCAGCGCGACCAGAGCCTCGGGCACGCCGAGCGCGTACTGCACGCTGCCCAGCACGCCCTGGGCGAGCACCACGGTGATGAGGACGGCGTAGCGGCGCAGCACGGCGGGCGGGGCGGAGACCGCTCGCAGCGCGAAGCCCAGCCCGACCAGCAGCCCGAGGTAGCCGAACAGCAGGTCGGCGTGCAACTGGGCGACGGTCTCCACCTCCACGTCGAGCCGGGGGGTGGCGGCGTCGCCGGCGTGCGGGCCGGCCGCGGTGACGAACGTGCCGGCGACCAGCAGCGCGGCCAGCACCGCGGCGCTGGTGGCGATCAGCGCCCGGATCGGGCGGGGGACCAGCGGCCGGGCCGGCCCGTCGCCGTCCGACACCGCCGCGACGAGCAGCACGGCCAGCCAGGTGAACACCATCGAGGTCAGGAAGTGCACCGCGACGCTCCACCAGACCAGGCCGCTGAGCACGACGAACCCGCCGATCAGCGCCTGGGCGACGATGCCCAGCGGCTGCGCCACGGCCAGCCAGACCAGCCGGCGCGTCCGCGGACGGCTGTTCAGCGCGGCCAGCAGCGCCGCGCCCGCGGCCAGCACCAGCACGAAGGTGAGCAGCCGGTTGCCGAACTCGATCCACTGGTTGAGCGCGGCCACCTCGGGGTGCGGGGTGGGCACCAGGCTGCCGGGGAAGCACTCCGGCCAGGTCGGGCAGCCCAGCCCGGACCCGGTCACCCGGACCACCGCCCCGGTGACCGCGATCCCGGCCTGCCCGACCACCGTGGCGACGGCCAGCGCGCGCAGCAGGCGCGGGGGCGTGGGCGGGATGCGGGTCAGCACAGACGATCGGGCCACGGTCCGATCGTAGGTGGGGCCCGCCCCGCCCGGCCTGCCGGTCGGGGCCGCCGTGACCGGGCCCTCAGCCGGCGGGGTCGCGCGGAACCCTCAGCGCAGCCGCACGGTCCGGACGGCGACCGCCGCGGCGAGCGCGGTCCACGCCAGCAGCACCAGCACCGGACCCGACCCGGGCGCCTGCCCCGTGGCCAGCGCGGTCCGCAGGCCCTCGGCCAGCGCCCCGGACGGCAGCCAGGCGCCGACCGCGGCCACCGGTCCGGGCAGCCGGTCCAGCGGGATCGCGATCCCGCCGGCCACCAGCAGCACGAACCAGACCAGGTTGGCCACCGCGAGCACGATCTCCGCGCGCAGCGACCCCCCGAGCAGGATGCCCAGCGCGCCGAACGCCGCGCAGCCCAGCACGAGCAGCAGCACCGCCCAGCCCAGCCCGGCCGGCTCCGGCCGCCAGCCCAGCCCGACCGCGAGCGCCCCCAGCAGCACCACCTGGATCGCGACCACGCCGAGCACCGCGGCCAGCCGGCCCGCCACCAGCAGCCAGCGCGGCAGCGCGGTGGCCGCCAGCCGGCGCACCACGCCGTAGCGGCGGTCGAAGCCGAGCGCGATGGCCTGGCCGGTGAACGCCGTGGACATCACCGCCAGCGCCAGGATGCTCGGCGCCACCGCGGCGATCCGCGGCTCGGGCAGCGGCACCACGTCCAGGGTGGCCAGCCCGACCAGCAGCACGACCGGGATGAGCAGGGTGAGCAGCACCTGCTCGCCGTTGCGCAGGGCCAGCTTCAGCTCGGTGGTGGCCTGCACGGCCAGCATCCGGCCCGGTGAGCCGGCGCCCGGCCGCGGCCGGAACGTCCCGGCCGGGAAGGTCTCGGGCCGGGCGGCACCGTCGGTGTCGCCGGTCACGACCTCAGCTCCCGTCCGGTCAGCTCCAGGAAGACGTCCTCCAGGCTGCGCCGGGCCACCTGGACGTCGTCGGCGAGCGCGCCCTGGGCGGCGCACCAGCCGGTGATGGTGGACAGCACCGACGGGTCGATCCGCCCGCGCACGACGTAGCGGCCCGAGATCGGCTCGTCGGCGCCGTAGCCGGCGGGCAGCGCCGCGGTGAGCCCGGCCACGTCCATCCCGGGCCGGGCCCGGAACCGCAGCTCGCGCTGGTCGGTGGTGGCGGTCAGGGCGACCGGGCTGCCCTGGGCGACCACCCGGCCGTGGTCGACGATCACCACCTGGTCGGCCAGCTCCTCGGCCTCCTCCATCAGGTGCGTGGTGAGCAGCACCGCCACCCCGTCCCGGCGCAGCGCCCGGATCAGGTCCCACACCAGCCGCCTGCCCTGCGGGTCCATCCCGGCGGTGGGCTCGTCGAGGAACACCAGCTCGGGGCGGCCCACCACGGCGCAGGCCAGCGCCAGGCGCTGCTGCTGGCCGCCGGAGAGCCGCTTGTAGGGGGTGCGGGCGCAGCCGTCCAGGCCGAGCACCGAGCTGAGCCAACCGACGTCGAGCGGGTGCGCCGAGCAGGCGGCGACCAGGGCGAGCATCTCCGCCGCGCGCACCCCCGGGTAGGCGCCACCGCCCTGGGGCATCACCCCGATCCGGGCGCGCAGGGCGTCGGGCGCCCCGGCCGGGTCGGTGCCCAGCACCCGGACCTCGCCGGCGTCCGCGCGGACGAACCCCTCGCAGACCTCGACGGTGGTGGTCTTGCCGGCGCCGTTGGGACCGAGCAGGGCCAGCACCGCGCCGGCCGGCAGCTCCAGGTCGAGCCCGTCCACCGCGGTGGTCCGACCGTACCGTTTGACCAGGCCCCGGACGGTGACGGCGGGTGCGGACGAGCTCACGTGCGGAGTCTAGGGCGCGCCGACCCGGGCCGTCGGACCCCGGCCGGGCAGGGCGTCGATGTCGGCGCCGCGCTGGCCGGTCAGCTGCCAGCGCTGGAAGGCCAGCACCAGCACCAGCATCAGCAGCCCGGCCACGATGGCCAGCGGCAGCTGGAACACCCGGAAGTTGAAGTCGGCCCCGGTCGGCGGCACCAGCAGGGCCAGCACCGCCGAGGCGGCCAGGATGGTCCGCCGGTAGATCGGCAGCCCCATGGTGGCGGCCAGCGGGATCACCGCCCACAGCAGGTACCAGGGGTGCACGATCGGGCCGAGCAGCAGCACCGCGCCCAGCCCGGCGGCCATCGCCGAGATCGCGTCGAGCCGCCCGCGCAGCACCGCCAGCAGCAGCCAGCCGCAGGCGACCGCGGCGCCGACCAGGCCGATCCCGCGGGCCACCGCGAGCACGGTGTCGGTGTGGTCGCCCAGCCCGCCGAGGATGCCGATCTGGCCGCCGAGCAGCCCGACGTCGGTCGACAGCGACATCCAGCTGCGGATCAGCGTCGGGGTGTCCAGGGTGGAGATCCAGCCCAGCCCGACGCCGGTGGCGGCGGACATCACCGCGTAGAGCAGCACGGTCAGCACGGTCAGCACGCCGGCCACCGCGGCCACGTCGCGCACCCGGGCCCCGCGCCGGCGGGCCACCTCCATGCCCAGGAAGCCCAGCGCCAGCAGGGCCGGCAGCTTGACCGCGGACGAGGCCACGATCAGCGCCCCGCCGAGCAGCAGCCGGACGTCGAGCAGCCGGTCGCCCGCGCGCAGCCCGAGCTCCATGCCGGCCAGCATCAGCCCGACCATCAGGGCCTCGTTGTGGATGCCGCTCACCAGGTGGAACAGCACCAGCGGGTTGGCCGCCCCGAGCCACAGCGCCAGCCCGCGGTCGAGCCCGCAGCGGGCGGCCAGCCGGGGGAGCGCCCAGATGATCATGGCCAGGCCGGCCAGCGCCAGTACCCGGTGGGCCAGCACGCCGAACACCACGTCGTTGCCGGCCAGCACGGTGACCCCGCGGCCCAGCAGCAGGAACAGCGGGCCGTAGGGGGCCGGGGTGTCGCGCCAGATGGTCGGGATGGACCGGGTCAGCGGGTCCTCGACCCCGAGCGCCTCGGCCGGTCCCAGCACGTACGGGTCCAGCCCGCGGTGCAGGATCGCGCTCTGGGCCAGGTAGCTGTAGACGTCGCGGGAGAACATCGGCGGGGCGACGGCCAGCGGGATCGCCCACAGCGCCGCGGTCCGGGCCAGCTGGGACGGGTTCGGCGCCGGCGCCACCGCGCCCCGGGCGCGCAGCATCTTGCCCACCCACAGCCAGGCGAGCACCACCAGGATCAGGCCGGTGTAGCAGATCGCGATGGCCAGCGTCGCGTTGCGCGCGGGCAGCCCGAGCACCCGC